>VBKY01000307.1 GCA_005879255.1 Deltaproteobacteria bacterium | reverse complement strand
ACGAATCCAGAAATTCGTCCATAGAGGCTAGAGTAACGGGAACGACTGGACAGATCTAAGGAGACGTTGGGACAGATGTGAGGGGACGCGATCTAAGGAGATCTAAGAGGACATTGTTGACTAGCTGGACAAACGCCTGATCAATATTTTTGAAATCCCAGAGGTCGATAATTTCAGTTGGCGCGCAACCGACATAGACGTAGAAGCTTGATTTGCTCTGCTCGCCGTCGGTGACAATATCGATGCCCGTTTCGACCTGTTGCCGCACCACGTCCGTGACCGCCTCGCGCACCAGCCGCTCGTAGGGTTGACCCTGTTCCCTCAGTCGTAGCAGCGGTATCAGGGAATCGGCTCGGGCCAGACTGCCTACATGGGTCGTGAGAATTCTTTCCGTGCTGCGTTTCATGATATTTTTCTTTTCAATTGGTGCCGCTCAAATAGCGCAGTATAGCCGCGCGCCGTTTGTCGCGGAAAGTATCTGCATGGGTGGCGCGGTGTCAACTCGCGAAAGCGTTATGAACGATAGGAGCGCTTGCGACGATCTGCTCGGCAAACAAAAAACGGCTTAGACATAACAATCACTACAACGTTGACCGCCACGAGCGATTCCTGATACTTCTCTCCCCATCGCGCGTCGTTCCAGAGTTTTTGAAGTCTTCCCCGCGCGCCGCGTTGCCAATGCCTTACTCATTGTTAACCAGCTCAGGCGAATCCAGATCATCGGAGGTAACCATGAAATTGCCCTCTATCAGCCTTGTCGGTCGCGCCCTGGCGACTCTGCTCTTGGCGGCGCTGGCGATCGGAATGACCAATGCAGCGGTTTTTGCCGCAAGCGCCGCGCTATCCAAAGCGCAAAAGGAGGCGGACGCCAAGGGCTATATTTTTGTCGCCGCTCATGAAGAAATCGTCAGCAAGGCCAAACAGGAAGGTAAAGTGCGGGTCATCGTTTCCACCGATGGCGGCCTTTTGAAACATCTAACGGCTGGCTTCAAGAAAAAATATCCTTTCATCGATATCCGCGCGGATGAGCTCAGGGGCACCGACGCTTATATTCGCCAACTGCATGAAATCAAGGGCGGTCTGGTTAAAGGACAAGACGTCAACGACTTGGCCTACGACTACTATGACGAGTATGCACCGTTTCAGAAAAAATTTGACATTTTGGGAATGGCCGAGCAAAGGGTCCTGCAGATCCCGCCTCAGCTCGTCGACGCCGTGAACCGCAACGTCGTCGCCATTGGCAGCGGCATCCAAGTCGTCGCTTACAACAAAAAGCTGATCGCGGCCGAGAAGGTGCCCGACACATGGGAAGGATTCCTGAAAATATTCGGCCGAAAGATATCTCGGCGCTCGTGCCGGCGTGGGGTCTTGAAAAGACACTCGATTTCGCGCGTAAACTGGCCGCGCAAAATCCGATCTGGGCGAGAGGAAACACCCGTGTGCTTACCGCCATGCTCGCTGGCGAGCAAACGCTGCTTTTGGGACCGGACTTTGATTCCGTTCTGCGCATCATGGACAAAGACAAAACCGACACTATCGCCTATAAGCTTGTCGAGCCGCTTCCCATGCGATTGAACGAGGCGCAAAGCATCCTGAGTAAGGCGGAAAATCCGTACGCGGCCCTTTTATGGTTGGAGTTCGTGGGTTCACCGGAAGGACAAAAAATACTGGACGAACGCGGTCCGTATGAAGCCTCGGTTTTTATCGCCGGCACCGTCCAGGAACGAACCGCGCGCGGAAAGAAGCAATCAGTCGTCGATTGGGGGCATTACAACAAGATTCCAGAGTATGAAAGAAAAATCATCGAAGCCTACGGCTTCCCGAGAGCGCAGTGATACCCCGCAAAAATTTCTTCGGAGACGTAAACAAAGTAATCTAACACGCAGAGGACTGAACCATGGACTATGACTTGCTGTTGCGCGGAGGGCGCGTTGTCGACGGTTCGGGGCAACCTTCATATCTCGCCGATGTCGCGGTCAAAGACGGAAAAATCGTTGAGCTCGGTCGCGTTCGTGGCAGCGCAGAAAAAACCATTGATGCGCATGGGCTCGTCGTCTCGCCCGGCTTTATCGATCATCACACCCACATGGACGCCCAGGTCTTCTGGGACCCGTACGCCACTTCTGAGCCGCAGCACGGCATCACATCCATCGTGACCGGCAACTGCGGGCTCACGCTGGCGCCGGTGAAACACGGTGATGAAGATGTCATCTTGAAAAATTTCGTGCGCGTTGAAGCGATGCCGCGTCATGCGCTCGAACAAGGCGTGCCCTGGGGCTGGCATTCCTACCGTGATTATCTTAACCGAATAGAAGGACGCTTGGGAATCAACGTCGGCGGTCTGGTGGGGCATATCGCAGTGCGCCAGTACGTCATGGGCGAGGAATCTGTAGAACGGCAAGCGACGCCGGCGGAAATCCAGCGCATGAAAGCGCTGGTGCTGGAGGGGATGGAAGCGGGCGCGCTGGGGTTCTCGACCAATCGCAACGAGCGGCACATGCGGGAAGACGGCAAGCCGGTGCCGAGCAGGCTGGCGAGCGATGAGGAGTTGTTTACACTGTGCGACGTTCTCGGCGAGGTGAATGCCGGCGCGTTCCAGTCGACCCTGGGACAATTCACGCCCAAGCATTTCGAGATGTACAACTACCTGGCGCGGCGCACGCAACGCCCGGTTATCGGCCAGACTGTGATGTATCGCCCGAATGCGCCGAAGCGATGGAAGGAACAGCTCGACGCGGTAATGCCTACCTTTCGTGATGGATATCGCCTCTATTTGCGCACGCACACGGTGCCCAATTTCCGCACCTTCACCTTGAGCAACACTCAAGCTTTCGACGAGTTTCCGAAGTGGAAGCAGCTCATGTTCATGGAAATCGAGGCACGCAAAAAGTCCTTGGCAGATCCAGAAGTCCGGCAAAACCTGCGCGCTGATTTGGCCGATCCGCGGCCGACGAATTTTCATCGGCGCTGGGATCTTGTCACCATCGAAAAGGCAGCCAAACCTGAAAACCAGAAATACGTTGGCAAAAGCGTGGCGGAGATGGCGGAGATGCGCGGTCAGGATCACCTCGATGCGTTCCTCGATCTCTCTCTGGAGGAGAACCTCGAAACATCATTTCGCAACGCCAATGCGGGCGGCAATCCTGAAGCGATGCGCGAAATACTGCAGAATCCCTATGTTCTGGTGGGCAATTCGGATGCCGGAGCCCATGTGCGGTACAACGCGGAGTTCGGCTACGGCACGACGCTTTTGGGGCTTTGGGCGCGCGAGCGCGGCGTCCTAAGCCTCGAGCAAGCGGTTCATAAGCTCACTTTCCAGGTGGCAACGGTCTACGGTATCACCGGGAGAGGATTGGTCCAGCATGGTTACGCAGCCGATCTCGCGGTCTTCAATGCCGATACGGTTAATGCGTGCGAGCCCGAATGGGCGGACGATTATCCCGCCGGGACCGGGCGGTTGATCCAGCGTGCCATTGGCGTGCACTATACGATCGTCAACGGCAAAGTGATCTGCGCAGACGGCAAGATAACCGGAGAGCTTCCCGGGCAGGTTTTGCGGAGCTCGGCATACCGCAGACCGTAACGCCTTTTCGGCTCTAGTAAACGGCCAAAGCTTGGCGCGCGGCGCGGTTGTTGGTCGATCCCCCGACACGAGCGGATTGATAACGAGAGTCGGCTGATCAAGGAGGACCCACGGCAACCATCGATGTAACAGCTTGCTCATCGGACCGCACAGCGAGAATATTGTGGGCTAGCAGGCTGGAGGAATCCATGATCCGCTCTCGCAGCATCTGCATCCTGGTCCTGTTTATTTCCTCGCTCATCGCACAAGCCGCGCAAGCGGCAGCGGCGGAGCCGAAGCGCGGCGGCATCCTCACCGTCGGCGTCACACGCGACATTTCGGTCATGAACCCTTTGGTGGACACCGGTTCAACCCAGAAGCGCATTCGCGATTTGATGTTCGAGCCGCTCTTGGCAATCGATCTCAAAGGCAACCTCCAGCCCGCACTGGCGGAAGCGTGGGAGATTTCAAAGGACGGCAAGCTTTACACCATGCGGCTGCGCAAAAGAGTGAAGTTTCACAATGGCCAGGAGATGACCGCCGAAGATGCAAAGTTCGCCATCGATTACAGCATGAACGAGAAGAATGGCGCGCGCGGCTTTGCCGAGCTGTCCATCGTCGATCGCGCCGAGGCGCGTGACAAATATACCCTAAACATTTACTTGAAACGCTCCGCGCCCGGGTTTAAATACGCCCTCGCTCGAATCGAGACCTTTTCGGTGATTCCCAAAGAGTCGGTGGTGGAGGGAATGAAAAATCCAAACCGATTTCCTCCCGGCACCGGCCCTTTCAAATTTGTCGAGTGGACACCACAGCAGCGCATCGTCTTCGAGCGCTTCCCCGACTACTGGGGGCACAAAGCCTACGTCGATCGCGTGATCCTGCGGATCATTGGCGACACCACGGTCCAAATCGATTTCCTCCCGGCACCGGCCCTTTCAAATTTGTCGAGTGGACACCACAGCAGCGCATCGTCTTCGAGCGCTTCCCCGACTACTGGGGGCACAAAGCCTACGTCGATCGCGTGATCCTGCGGATCATTGGCGACACCACGGTAAGCTTCACCGCGCTTCAGGCCGGCGATATCGATATGACGGAGCGCGCTCCCTACGAGTGGATCAAGGAAATTCGCGACGGCAAGCTCAAGGGCATTGGCTTCGCCGAATCGCGCTATTCGGCGGGTCGCGCCATCGAGTTCAATGTCGCCGATCCACCCTTCAACAACAAGAAGCTGCGCTTGGCCGTCGCCCATGCCATCGACCGCAAGGAAATCCTTCAGGCGGCTTACTTTGGCTTTGGCGAGCCGTCGGATCAAGTTTATCCCAAAGGACACAAGTGGTATTTCGAGGGCGTGCCGTCGCCTGCGTACGATCTCAATAAAGCCAGGGCATTGCTGAAGGAGGCGGGCTATAAGGGTGAGGAAATCGAAATGCTGGGCAGCATGGGCGGAACCCAGGAGGTGGAGATCGCAACGGTGCAGGCCCAGCTAAAAAAAATCGGCATGAACATCAAGATCAAAATGGCCGAGCGCGGCGCCAATGTGCAAATGCGCCGCAAGGGCCAATATGCGTTCAAGCTCTCCGGCGATCCCGGCGTGAATCCTAACCCCGTGGATCTTTACCTGCCGATCCATGCTTGTGAATCCGATCCCAGGAATCGCAATCAGAACGAATCCGGCTATTGCGACAAAGAGGTTGACGCACTCTTGAGAGCAGCGGCCGCGGAGCACGATGAAAATCAGTTGCGCGCCTTGATGCGAAAAGTCGTTACCCGGTTGCAGGAAGATGCGCCCATCGTGACTATCGGCCATACATCGCGCTTCTTCGCGCTGCGCGACCACGTCAAGGGCTTCACGACTGCTTATGACGGAGAGTTCGTGTGGGGTGGCGGGGGTTTGAATCGGGCCTGGCTGGATAAGTGAAGTACCGCGGCCCGTTTAAAGTTCAAGGTTCAAAGTTCAAAGTCAGATTCGCCGGCTCACATAAAACCAAAGGCAGTTCCAAACGTTCCACCGCTGCGCTACGTTCCAGCCGTTTCACTTTAATACCGCGGCCCAACGAAACTCTGGCCATTCTGCCAATTCATGGATGTACGGGCTCATTCTATCTTGACCTGCAAGTGGCCTTGCGATAGACGCGATAACTAAACGCGACGCTGACCTCGCCTTGCAACTGGTGAGCGAGGAACCGATGACTGCAAGTCTAATACTTTCCGTCCTAGCGATTATTTTTCCGTTCCTATCGGCTTACGCCGCGGAAGATAGAGCTTCCTGGCAGGTGGAGTGGGGTAAAACCGTTCAGTTGGCGAAAAAGGAAGGCCGGCTTGTGAATTACGGCGGAGAGGAACTTATCCATCCGGAAATTCTCAAGGCATTCAACCACGATTATCCGCAAATCAAAGTCACGACAGCCGGCGGCCACGGTAGCGAGCTCGGGGCGCGCATAGTGGCGGAGCGGCGGGCCGGCAAATATCTCGTCGATCTATATGCCGGAGGGCCAAGCACGCCTTACCGAGTTCTTTATCTAAGCAAAGCCCTGGCTCCGATCGCGCCGCTGCTTGTGCTGCCTGAGGTGACGGATATGTCGAAGTGGTTTACCGGAAAGCACGTTTATGCAGATCCCGAAGAGCGCTATCTCTTCCTGTTCGAAGGCAGTGTATCAGGCGGCGCCACCATCTACTTGAATACGCGACTGGTCAACCCCACGGAGTTAAAATCGTACTGGGACCTCCTGCAGCCCAGGTGGAAGGAGAAAATTCTCTTTATGGACCCCAAGTCCAGCAGTCTCGGACTGAACGCCTCCACTTCGCTTTTCGATCACCCGGATCTCGGCCGAGAATTCCTAAAGCGACTCTTCGGCGAAATGGAGGTGGCAATTTCCGGCAACCGCCGCCAAGGGACGGACTGGCTTTCCTCCGGCAAATATCAAGTCTGTTTTGCCTGTCGAGATGTCGAGCGCGCGATCCAGCAGGGATTGCCCGTCGGAGAAGTCGATCCCTCGACGTTGAAGGAAGCCGCCGGCGAGATCGGCGGCGGGAGCAGCAGCGTTCTGGCTTTTTTGGACAAGGCGCCGCATCCCAACGCCGCAAAAGTTTTCGTCAACTGGTTTCTCTCTCGCCAGGGACAAATCGTCTGGCAACGAGTGATGAACAAAGTCGTCCTCGAAGGTTCCGACTCGATGAGAATCGATATTCCGAAGGACGACGTGCTTGCTGAGGCCAGGCGCGTCGCCGGGCGTAACTACCGCGTGATCGGTTTCAGAGATCCGAAACCGGTGCTGCAGTTTCTCGATGAAACTTTGAAGTAGGAAACGTCCTTTGACCAAACTCAAGTCTGGAGGGATGCTATGACCGATTAGGTCAAGGATCAGGCCTGAGTATCGACTAACTCGCCTTCCGCATCTCGCCAGCGAAAATTTATTGGACGGACGAAAAGGGGTTGGGAATCTTTTCTTGACGAGCGAGATGGTAATGCGATACATGCGATGACTAAATGCCACGTCGACCTCGCCTTGCAACTGGTGAGATAGCCCATCATGTACTGAACCGACGTGTGGGTCGGTTGGAGTTATTCGAGAAGCCCTCCGATTATTCAGCGTTTGAAAAAATTCTCGCTGAAGCCCATCGTCACACCGGCACACGCGTCGCGGCGTATTATTTGATGCCAAATCCATCTCTTTAGCTGCAAAAACGCGAACCAAAATTTA
>VBKY01000306.1:6793-8491 GCA_005879255.1 Deltaproteobacteria bacterium | reverse complement strand
GCGAGCCGCATCCATAAACCACGGCCGTCTGACCGGGCTCGGGAGGCGCCCGCAGCACGGCATGGAGAGAGACCGCGAAGGGATCCGCAAGGACGGCAGCGTCGAACGACACGGACTCCGGTATAGGGAATAGCATCGATTCGTGGACTGACATTGCTTCCGCGAATCCGCCGCCAACGTCGCTGCAGGTGCCCAAGTGCATGCCCTTGGCGAAGCTACCGTCGAAGAAGCGGTGACAGAGCGGGTAGTCGCCGCGGCGGCAGAACTCGCAGGACGGAAGCCCGCGAGGGGCGCAAGAGAGCAATGGCGAGACGGCGACCCGATCGCCCTTCCGCATACGCCTGACGGCACCGCCGGTTTCGATTACGGTGCCAACAACCTCATGTCCCATGATGTGAGGTGCCGATACGACTGCTGACAATGGATTGTCGATGCCAGCTTTGATGAAGACCTGCATGATATCGCTGCCGCAGATGCCTGCGAGACGGGGTTCGACGAGCACCCACTCAGGTCCGAGAAGCTTAGGGTCTGGCACCTGCTGATAGCGAACCGGACCCCAACTCGACAAGCAAGCCCGGCGCGAGGCGACCCCGAGAAGCTTGGCAGCAGCGATGCGCGGCATTGAGATGTTGAAGGTGATCGCTTTCATGTCTTGTGGTTATAAGAGTCAACCGTCGCGGTGGATGGAACGGCGCCCCAGTTACGCGCGCAGCCGGCGCGACAATATCATCAGGACGACGCCGGCCGGAATAAAGAATCCTATCTCGATTGCGAGACTTGAGGACCATGCTAGGTGCTGGACCCCAAGCTGCAACAGCGGATCCATGACGCTCATGACCAGGAAGAAAAGCGACACCGCGAAGAGCAGGCCGGCGAGCATCCGGCGCCGTGTCAGGGCGCGAACGCGTTGCTGTAGGATTTCAGCGACCCGGATGATCATCCATATCACGCCGGTGAGAGCGGCCCAGCCGAGCGCCTCGTAGTGCTTGTGGTACTCGAGCATGAGCGAGCCCTTCCACCAAAGCACGAAGGCAAAGGCGCCGAGGCACGCTGACCAGAACGCGGCCCGCGTTCTGGTTGCCGCCGTCGCGAGGAAATCGCGATCAATCAGACGGCAGAGGAGCGGGATCATGAAAATACCGGCAAAATAAGACTGCGAATAGATGACCCACGGGTCGGGACGAGTCAGCCACTGCGGATCCAGCCATAGCGGGAACCAGAACCGGAGCCGTTGCGTGATTAGAGAGACGACTACTATGTCGATGATGACGACGGAAAAGAACGTTAGTAGGAGGCGCGTCATATCAGCGACAAACGGATCTGTTTCGCCTCTCGTTTTCGTCGCTGCTAGCATACCAGCTATAGTGAGTCACTACTGAAGTTCATGCCCGCCGAGTTTCATCGACCGTGCGCCGTCGCAAAAGATCATCTGTCGGCAGTCGCAGCTGTGCGGTCGCCTTTTTAAATGACGTTACTTAACGCGGCCAGGGCCGTCAAGAGAAAATTCCCGAAGGCCAGCGAGCTAAATCCATCATCTGGACGGTAACGACGACCGAGCTTTTTCATGCAATGGGTGGATATGACCACGACAACGCGCCTGAACAAATTACCTTATGATTCCTGCTCGCAATGAAGTGGACCTTACTCAGCAGACTCTGCAATGGTCATGGAGCAGGGGCCGGACCTTTAACCATCATA
>VBKY01000306.1:0-6769 GCA_005879255.1 Deltaproteobacteria bacterium | reverse complement strand
TGTCTGGCTATCATTGCTGTGCTTTTTCTAGCCACGAGTTGGACATCAGCAATTCGCTATTGTTCACTCGAACACACCCGCGGGAAACGAAGGACTGCCAGCGAGGTTAGCTAATAATTTGAGTCAAGTACAAGCGCTCTCGTCTGTTTGAGAATTTTTTGTGCAGCGTTAAACTGAATGCCGAGTTGCAGGAACATGAGCCAATCCGCGGGCCGAAGACAAGCGCTAATCAGAAGCTTCCGCACGCTCAGGTCGCCTTGCGGGCTGAGCGCCTGGAAAACGCTGTTGGGAATTTCGGTTGGCGTGGTGTCAACAATCGCCCGGATCGCTGCAAACCGTATTCGCCACTTTTCTGCAAGCCGCGCCTGTGCTGCGCTTTCCATATCTGTTGCTGCAGCTTGCGTGCGCTTGGCTAGCGCCCGCTTTTCGGCCGAAGTTTTCACGATGGCGTTACTTTCAACTAGAGCGTCAGTACGAACGCGAACTTTGGACTGTAATGTTCGATATAGACGGTTATGCCATTCAGCGTCTGCGTGATAAATTTCACCGCTTGCTCCAATAATCCGTTCAGGAAGCAGTAGACTCCCGGCGTTGAGACCATCGTCAAGCGCCGCCGCGCAACCCCAGCTCAGCAGTGCCGTTATACCCTGCGAGACCAAAACCGAACCTGCCGTGTAGGCGCGCTCTGCTCCCATTCCCGAAACGGCAACCAAGGTGTTATCCGCAATCGCTCGCCATTCTCCGACTTCGATCTTTTCCCGCGTGAGACTTCTTAGCTCCCAGGGCAGTGAGACGATAATTCCCAGCACTATTTTCTTTCCCGTGCCGTCAAGTCGCGATAGCGACCCAAGGCTAATAACGGAAAATATTTGTCGTAACCGTGATATTTCAAAAAGAAGACGCGCGGAAAACCCGGTGCATTGAACTCGGGATCGTTCCAAAAACCGTTGGGTTGCTGTGTGCGGATAAGAAAGTCGATCCCGCGGCGGACCGAATCGGAACCAACCTCGCCACTGCTCATTAGTCCGAGTAAAGCCCATGCAGTATGAAAAGAGGTGCTGCGATCGGCTCGGCCTCGTCTCGACGGCTCAAAGTAGGTGTCGTTGGTTTCGCCCCATCCACCGTCGGGACGCTGAACCTGTTTAAGCCAACCCGCGGCGCGTCGTATCGTTTCGGCGTCGATGCCGACCCTCGCCTCTTCCAAACCCATAAGAACGGACCACGTACCATAAATGTAATTTGTACCCCATCTGCCGTACCATGAGCCGTCCGGCTCTTGGCAGCGAAAGAGGTATTCGAGGGAGCGTTCTAGGGCGACTTGGCTCTGCGCGGAAGGCCGCTGCGCCAGGAGCATCGCGCAGCGCGCGCTGACGTCCTCGGTCGGGGGATCCAGCAGGGCACCGTGATCGGCGAACGGAATTTCATTGAGATAAGTGTGATCGTTATCGGCATCGAACGAGGCGAAGCCGCCGTTCTTCGACTGCATGCCGCAAATCCATTCGGCTGCGCGTTCCACAGCGGCGCTTAACTTTGAGTCGCCGCTTTTATGCATTGCGTAAGCGACCGCGGCGGTGTCGTCCAGATCGGGATAGTAAGAATTCTCGAACTGAAACGGCCAACCGCCGCCACGCACATGGGGCCTGTTAAAACTCCAATCCTGCGATTCTTTCATGAGCTGGCGTTCAGCGAACCAAGCGAAAGCTCTTTTTGTTGCCGTGCCGCTCCGCTCCTCACTTATTTGCTGGAGCGCGATACAGGCCCATGCGGTGTCCCACACTGGTGACACGCAGGGCTGACAATAGGCGCTGTCTCCGTTGTCGACCAAGAGATTCTCGAGCGCGCGCCGTGCCTGAACACGCAGCGGATGGTCAAAGGCATAGCCGAGCAAATCCAGCGCTTCGTAGGCGTTCACCATGGCGGGAAAGATAGCCCCCAAGCCGCTTTCGCCGTTCAGGCGCGCCAATATCCAGGCTTCGGCCTTTTTTATGGCGCAACGCTGCCACCCTCGCAGAATCCAGGGATACAGGCTTAGTCCGAGACGATCCAGCACGAGGAAGACGCGATTGAGCGCTGAATGAACGGGAAAATAGCCCTTTTGTTCCCAAGGATCAGTGGTAAAGAGTTCGCGGATCGAAACCTTTTTGGGATTTCGCGCCCGCGCCTTGAACGTGTAAAGGAGGAATAAAGGAACCATCACCGTCCGTGCCCAATAGGACACTTTGCAGAGGTGAAAAGGGAACCAGCGCGGCAGCAACATGATTTCTACCGGCAAAAATGGCACGGCACGCCAGGGAAGTTGCTCGAAGATGGCAAGCGTGATCCGGGTAAACACATTGCTCCGCGATGCTCCGCCCAGCCGAAGGATCGTCTCGCGGGCTTTCGCCATGTGGGGCGCATCCGGCGCGTCACCCGCAAGTTTTAGCGCATAGTAAGTTTTTACGGAACAGCTGATCTCGGCGTTGCCGCCGTAGTAGAGCGGCCAGCCGCCGTCCTGCCTTTGGCGGGCGCGTAAGTAGGAGGCAAGTTTCTTCTCGAGCTGCTCGTCGATTTCATCCATGTAGTGCATCATCAGGATATATTCGGCTGGAATCGTGCAGTCGGCCTCGAGCTCGAAACACCAGTACCCCTGCGGGTGTTGCAACTCGTGCAGCGCGTCCGCGGCATCTCGAATTGCGCGTTCCAGCTCAGCTGGGCGCAACTCATCCGAGCTCTCTATTCTCTTTTTTTCAGCGTGCCGGGTGGTTAGGAAGGGTGGCGCCATGAGGGAGAGGCGAACCGGCGATCTCAAAATGCGCTTTTCGTTTCAATTTCATTTGGGTCCAGCGACGGAAATCCAGCTCTTTCGGAGGCTAGAGGCAAATGCCAAGCAGCGAGGTAAAAGAGCAGTTTCAGGAGAGCGTCGTTTTGGAGCGTTAGGCGGGTAGCCAAAATCGTTCCCTTGACACTCAATCGGGAGATCTTCACCTGAGCGCCGTTCGTGTAGTAAAGGCGCTTGTTGATTTTGCGCAGCGTCAACACGGCCAGGCCGGTGGCCCAGAGGCAGAACTTACGAATTCCCGTTTCCTGCTTAGGGATAAGCAACGTATAAGCTATCGCGTTGCGCAAGTGTCGATGCGCGATGCCGATAAGACGCTGAATTCCGTGCTCGAACTCTGTCCGATTCTTCGCCGTCGTCAAATCGTCGAGATCGAATCCTTCCTCGGCGAAGAGGTTCCGCGGCAACCAACAGGCTCCGCGCTCATAATCTTCCCACACGTCTTTCAGGATATTCGTCATCTGCAGGCCCTGCCCGAACGAGATTGCAAACACCATCAGAGCGTCGCGCTTTTTGGCTATTTCCGGGGAGTGGAGACAAAACAGACGGGTCAGCATTTGGCCGACGACACCGGCAACGTAATAACAGTATTGATCGAGCTCCTCCAAAGTTTGCAGTCCGTGTTTTCCGCCCCGTAACTGGAATTGGCTCATGCCTCTAGCCATGGCGCGGACACACTGCTGCAGCACGCGGCGTTCCGCCTCGGAAAAACTGCGTGTGATTCGCACCACACGAGTAACGTTGCGAATCAGTTCGTGCTCGGCGGGTGGTGTTTGACTTGAAAGCGACGCGCCGAGTTGACGGGGAAACGGTTCGGCGTTGATCTCGCCGCTCAAGGTCTTCAAAAATTGCTGGCAAAAGTAGCTTTTTTGCCGGGGACTAATGACCGGCTCGTCTTCTATAGTGTCGATAATGCGACACAGAAGATAAGCGTTGGACACGACTCGGCAAAGCACCGGAGGAAGCTGTGGAATAGTTAATGCAAAGGTGCGGGAAACTCCCTGTAGCATTTCCGATTGAAATTCATCGTCGCTGCGCCACAATTTTCCCGGAGCCGTATCGCGAGGATCGCAATCAGGAGGCGAGGTGATCTCAGACATGACGCTTTTGTGTCTAAAAGACAGCATGTTTTTTCCTCCCTTTTCAATTGGCCGGCTATTCGACAAGCTTGTCGTTGTTCTTGATCATCGTAGCAGGCCTTGCAAGAGGGTCGGATATACGCTGCACCCCTGTGCGGAATTCATTGGGCGACTCTTTAAAGCGCGCCGTCCGATCGCTAGCGTCTTCGCTTCTCTCCAGGTGTCAGCGGTCTCTTTCGGCGACGTAGCGCGCAATCGCTCGCAAAGGTTCCGCTGCGCTGCCGTAATATTCCATTTCTCTTAGGCACTCGGATAAAAGTGCCTGCACACGTTCGCTGGTCCTCACGGGCCCGGCGACGGATAAATAATTGGCTATGCCTTTATGGTCGTGGCTGTCCGTCGAAATTTCATGCGCGTCCAGGATGTCATCCGTAAGCTGGAAGGCCAAACCGAGCGCTTGCGCGTATCGCGTAACTCGTTCGAGGTCTTTGCGCGTTGCTTTACCGATCATTGCCCCGACGCGAGCTGCTGTGGTGATCAAGGCGCCGGTCTTTAAGCCATCCATGCTCTCTAGCATAGCCGTTGTGACCTTGTCCTTGACGAGTTCGAGCTCGGTGCTTTGTCCGCCGATCATGCCTCTAATGCTAGCTGCGGAGGCAACCTCGCGAATAAGATTGGAGGCGAGAGGGCCTCTCAACCGCCGGGTCACGTTTGGGTCCGACATAATAAAAAAAGCTTCGGTAAGTAACGCATCGCCAGCCAGCAGCGCTATCGCTTCACCAAAACGCTTGTGGCAGGAAAGCTTGCCGCGCCGCAAATCGTCGTTATCGAGCGCCGGCAGGTCGTCGTGGATCAGCGAATAACAATGAATCAACTCCATAGCGCAAGCAAACGGCAACAGAAGTTGTCGCTTGGCACCGAACAACTCGCCGGCTGCGAGAGTCAGTATGGGACGCAGCCTTTTGCCTCCATCTAACACACTATAACACGCGGCCTGATGAAGGACGGAGGCCATTTGGCTGTCGTTTTTGAGGTAACGAGTTAGAGCGCGATCAACGCACTCCCTGGTCTCGAGGAGATATTTTCGAATATCGAAATCGTCCCGAGTCACGTCGTTTTGATATCAGAATCTTCGTTAGAAGTCTCTTTTTTTCTAAAGACCCTTATTAACTCATAACATATTAGACGACCGTTTGCCGCTGCTCGCCCCATGGCGCGAAACAGGATCGAAAGGCTCGCTCTGGCGGTCAGAAGGGCATTGGACCAAAGTCCAATATGCGGCCCTTCAATCCTTTGTTAAAGGGACGGGCCTTACTAAACAATGGACCGAAAAAAAGGACGTATCAATATGCTGCCGGAGAGATTCGACGAATAGAATTCGGACTCGGCGGAGAAGTTTACGAAGCGCGACGAAGCGGTGAACTGAAAGGATTCTGCCGACACCTCTTTTTATCTCTGCAGCTTAGCGTCCTGGCGCGCTGGTGAAGCTCGCTTCTCCCCTCCATATTCAAACAGGTCTTTTGTTGACCGTTGGATCTGCTCTCTTTCGGACATCACGATATGGTCTCAAAAGAATTGTGTGACGAAAGATTTGATCTCTTCCTACTCCGCTGTGCCTAATGAAGTGGCCGTTAAAATTGTAACCGTGCGGTTCGGAAAACCACGGCCAGCTGAAGATACCTGTCAGAATCTCACGCATTTTTGCCTCCTTGGCTTCCGGGCCTATGGCTGATTGCCTATTTTTCTATCCGGTCCGGTACTGAAGGATGAGGTCCGCGCCGGAAATAAGAGCGACATACGAGACGCCCGGCGCAAACGCAACGAGAGCCAGACAAATTTCGAATATGGACTATGACACCTTCCACCCGCCGCCGATCGCTTTGACCAAGAGGACGCTCGCGTTGAGGCGCCGGCCGAGAATATCTACCGCGGTTCTTTGGTTAGTAAGCGCGGTTGTCTGCGCTACGATGACATTCAGGTAGCTGACGATTCCAGATTGATATTGATTCATGGTCACCGCCAAAGACTGCTGCGCCGCCTGCACGGCTTCATCTTGCGCTTGCGCTTCATTGGCGAGGATCTGCTGCGCCGCCAAATTGTCTTCGACCTCTTGAAAGCCGGTGAGCACGGTTTGCCGGTAGGCGGCGACCGTGGCATCGTACGCTGCGCGCGATTGATCGACATTCGCTCCGCGCAATCCGCCGTCGAACAGAGTTTGCGAAGCGCTAACGCCCGCCGACCAAAAACGTCCCATCCAAGAAAACCACTTTGCCAAGCTCGAACTTTGGAAACCGCCCTGAACATTCACTGACACAGTTGGATAATACGCCGCCTCGGCGACGCCGATTTGCGCGTTGGCCGCGGCGACTAATCTTTCGCTGGCGGCGACATCCGGCCGACGTTGCAACAGCTCTGTGGGCACTCCGGCGGGGATCGTTGGTGGAGTGACGGCGAGCGGTGCGGCGCCAATGGAAAAATCCGCCGGCGCTTTTCCGACTAAAAGCGCGATAGCGTGCTCCAGTTGAGCCCGCTGTACGCCAACGTCGATGGCCTGCGCCTGCGTTGTTTTGAGCTGGGTTTCCGCCTGCAGCACGTCACCGCGCGAAGCTACACCACTGTTATAGCGGTTGTTGGTGAGATCGAGGGATTTTTGAAAGGCGACCGTGGTGGTATCCAAGAGCTGCTTTTGTGCGTCCAGCGATCGCAACTGAAAATAGTCCTGTGCCAGTTCGGCGCGGGCGCTGAGCCGCGCAGCTTCCAGGTCCGCATCACTGGCTTGGGCTGTCGCTTCGCTCGATTCGACGGTGCGGCGAATTCGTCCCCAGACGTCCAATTCCCAGGAGACGTCAATCGGTAACGAGTGTTCAGTAAAGGC
>VBKY01000305.1:8528-20439 GCA_005879255.1 Deltaproteobacteria bacterium | reverse complement strand
TTGGCTATACGCGCCCGCAAGAAGACTTCGTAGGTTTCTTGAAACATATCGCCCTACCGATGAGCGTGGTGGCCTTGAACATTGCCGCCACGGTCCTACGATTCCAGCGGCAAGACTTCCTTGAACAAATGCAGCAGGATTACGTTCGGACCGCCAGGGCGAAAGGCCTGAGCGAGAGGCTGGTCCTGTGGAAGCATGTGCTGCGCAACTCGTTAATGACGACGTTCACAGTGGTGGGGTTGCAGATGGCCTATCTCAGTGGACTGATCACCATCGTCGAGTCCGTTTTCAACTATCCCGGCATAGGCTATCTGCTGTTGAATTCGATACGCACCCGGGACTTCGTTGTCGTCCAAGGTGTGGTCTTGTTCATGGTCTTTCTCGTGATCGTAGTCAACCTGATGGTCGATATGCTCTACACGGTGCTGGACCCGCGGATCCGGTATCGTTAATGGAGGACGGATCGCAATGGAAGCTCGAGCCACCGATGACTCCTCAATCTTCGAACGTCCAGCTTCGCAGGCATCAAGCGTCACGCGCAGCATCATCGCGTTCGCTGGCAGCGACCGGCGTGGCATGGTGGGCGGCATTCTACTCGTTCTCTACATTCTCGTTGCCCTGGTGGGGCCAGGCATCTCTCTTTACGATTTGAACGCGCCCGACCTTGGTGTGCGGATGCAAGCCCCGAGCTGGGCGCACTGGTTGGGAACGGACCGCATCGGCAGGGACGTTTTAACCCGTATCATCGCCGGGTCTCAGGTTAGTCTTCAGGTGGCGGTGGGGGCAGTCGTGATGGCGTTGATCCTGGGCGCGCCGCTGGGAGCCTTGGGCAGCTACGTGGGCGGAGCCATTGATGCTCTGATTCAGCGTGTGATGGAAGGGATCATGGCCTTCCCGTCTCTGGTACTTGCGCTGGCGCTGGTGGCTCTGGCCGGACCCAGTGTCATCATGCTCTGGTTCGCCATTGCCTTCAGCTCCATTCCCCGCTACGCGCGCCTGGTCAGGAGCGGGGTGCTGACGCAGAAAGAGCGGGAGTATGTGGATGCGGCGCGGGCCATGGGACAAAGCCCGACGCGCATCTTGGTAAGGCAGATCCTACCGAACATCATGGCACCCATCGCGGTACAATTGACGCTCGACTTTGCTCGGGCCATCACCGTGGAAGCGTCCCTCAGCTACCTCGGACTTGGATTGTCTATGCCTTACATTAGTTGGGGCACGATGATCAGGGACGCCCAAGACTTTCTAGAGGTGGCACCTTGGTTGGCGATTTTCCCTGGACTGGCCTTGGCGGGGGTTATCTTGGCCTTCACCTTGGTGGGTGACGCCCTGCGGGACCGCATGGACCCGCGCATGCGCAGGAGCTTGAGTAGGAGAATGGTGTAGGCATCGATATCGTCTTGCGGATCGCGCCTGGTATTTGGCGACTGAGCGGAGATTTTACGTTGAAACTCCATTTAGCTGTCCGTAGTGTCAGTGAGGCCTAGGAAAAGGTCCAGGTAGGTGTACTTCGATTACCGTGAACATTTAGCATCGACGCTCCAATAATTTTCGACGAGGAGGGACCATGGGCATTGAGGCAATTGATCACTGGGTTCTTGTGGTCACGGACTTGGAAAAGACCTTCGCTTTCTACCGAAAGCTCGGCCTTGAAGCGGGTTGGCAAGAGCGTCCCGGCGGGCGGGGAACCCGTCCGATCATCCGCATCAGCGAGACGCAGAAGCTGAACCTCTACGTGGTTGATCGATATGAGATCGAGAGTCCCACTTTCGCACCTGGCTACGCAACCGGGTCGGCGGATTTCTGCCTGCGGTGGGAAGGAACTGTGCAGGAGGCGCAGGACTTCCTCAAGCAGGCCGGAGTTCCGGTGCTCCAAGAGCCTGCCGCCCGCTCAGGCGCCCAGGGCCCCGGGACCAGTCTGTACGTGCGTGACCCCGACGACAACCTGATCGAGCTGATAACCTACGGAGATCCTAAGTACCAATAGCTCGACTGTGGACAAAGAACCGCCCTGACGCGAGACACTGTTGACTAGTTGGACAAGTTCGCTGAGAGCACGCCGTCTTCCTGGAGCTAGTCCGACGCGAGTCTTGCAAACTCTGCGCGTGCCGGCGGGGCCGGACATCGAAGGTTTGACGTAGCCGACAATATGGCGCGCACACCCAAGAATTCTGTTCACCCGAAGTCAAGTCAGCTTGGCGGGCCGGGAATTGCACTACCGCTAATCCAGAAATCTGAGTATCGATCATCCCTCTCCTGTAGCTTTCGCTGAAGTGATGTATCGCAGCGTTCCACTCAGGTGGCAAGGGCGCTAATCTCTAATTGTAGTGACAAGAGCAATCGACTTGCAGGTCCTGAACTCGACGCCCAATCTGTCTGGATCACATTTCCGGCTCTTTCCCTATATCGAGAGCGGCAAACCAGAATGCTTTCAAGCCACGGTCTGACTGGATCGTAAACGCGACGGGAGACGCTTCTCATTGTGCGCGGAAAACGATCGGCCCCATAAAGGATTCGGCTATCGAGTGGGTATCATTTGAGTCAATCGAAATCGTGATGGCACTGGGATCATCGGGGAATTCGCCGAATATCTTCGCGTAGTCCTCGGCGACGTTGCGGTGTTCGGTCAGCCACTTGCCGAGGTCTCCTGATCCTGATCGCATCACCACGAACGTGACCGTTCCGGTCTTTTGGCTCTTCACGATTGTCGTCGCAGGAGTCGTCGCATCCCAGACATATCCGATAATCCGCGAGCGAAGGAGTGCGGGAAATCGCGGCCATACAACATACAGTTGAGCGGCCATATCCGTGGTTTCTTTCCGCCGTAAGTCGCCGCCCGTTGGGAGAATGGTCGCCTTCCAAGTCCATTCCAGGATTGGGGTTTCCTTCAGGTTCACTTTGCTTGTGATGTCTCTTGCGATGGTGGAATGGTCGTTTCGACTCTCAAGGTGGAGAACCCGCCTGCCGACGCTTTGCTCGATCGTGAAATCATAATCGGCTCGCTGTCCAAAGGCTTCGCCCGTCCAGCCCGAAGGAATTCCTCTTCGGCTCACCGCTTCCGTCATCCAGTCCTCGATCACGACGACGCGACCGGCGCCGGCAGCCGTGAGAAGCGCAAGGAAAGCCGCGGACATCAAACCCACCCATGCATTACTGGACTTCAGCAAGCCAAGACAGAACATTACACGCTCCAACTCGTCATAGCGCGATGCCCTCGGCGACGCGCCACAAAGCTTATGTCAGCCAGTCGCTTTCCTTTGAGCTTTTCTGATAGCCGCAACCTCCATTCGAATCCATACAGGATCGACAGAACGAAACGCAAATCTCAGGAAAAATCCCTTCCATCGCTATTCTATGCCCATAGCAGGATTACCGGGTAATGATGGATGACCGGGGCCGCTTGCATCGTCATTCGAGAATGGGCAAATCCGTCTAATTACCCTCCAGGGGCATCGAGCATCTAGCACAGCCTCGGACAGCTCATTTCTGATCTCCGCCCGAATTTTTGAAATTGAATCCTCATCGGCACGCATTGAACCGGAAAAAGCCGGGCTTAATCGATGCCAGCAAAGTCGCTGGGTAGACCTCCGAAACAGTATTGCAGGGTGACATTCAGAATGCGGTCGGTGCTTACGTGTCCGTGAAAATAATTTTGCTTGTTCTATTCTTGCAACTGCACCGCCAGCGAAATTCTCATGGCTAGGACAAATGAGAGTGAAATTTTCCAAAATGTTATTGCCGATTGTCGCAATAGTTATGGCACAATCGATGCGAGCGCTTTGTATCCGTAGCAAGGAGGTTTTATGTTTATAGAAACTTATTACAACGACAGGGCTGCGGTTGCCGGAAACATAAGTGAAACAGGGATACCATATCCTGAATTGGCGGGAGAGGAACTGACAATGTGGCGGAAATACTTACCGTTTAACGGGTAACAGACAGGTAGAGAGTCTCCACTACTCGTTTAATGGCGTGCCTGTTCCTGACATCGTGAGTACAGAGGTAGAGAGAGCAAAAAAAGCCCCACATTTGTTTGACCACATAGAGATCTGGAGTCGCACAGACGATCCCATGGCCGTTGGAGTCATCGGTGGCGCGAAGCCACGTTATTTTTCTATCGTACGCTGGGGGGATGCGGAATTAACGCTTGCGCAGGTGAAAAGAAAACTGCGGGTCGAGAAATGGATACTCTCGTTAACCTGGATAGCGGGGATCTCGGTTTCCCTCGCTGCCGCAATGTACATCGTGCTGCAATAGGCCGCGTGATTCTGTCAGAAATCGAGCGAGGAGGCAGGGGATGTAAAAAGTTTTTACCTATGCCATTCTAATGGCATGGCAAACAAAGCAAAGAAAAGAGCTTCGGGGTTGAGAGGCCCTCTTACGGCTTCCTCTATGGCTTCTTTCGCTAGGCGATTAATAATGGGATTCCTCTTTGGAGGGAAGGCTAGTGGCTGGCCTATATTCCAATCGGTGCTCTTTCTCTTCGACCCTCAAACGACAAAAGCGCAAGAAAAGATAGCTAAACCGCTATCACTGCCATCGCGAGCCACTCGGCGGGAAGTCTTTCTCGCAGGACGAGATGCTGAAGAAACTCACCAGCGAGAAGCCTGTCGCGGACGGCAAGAATCAGGCATTCCGGTGCGGCCGCATGTCTTTTCTGTTCAACCAAGCGCTCCATACCGCACTTGGAGATCGCTAAAAATGGTGGTTCTGAACGGCGTGCTGCAGCATTCAACTTCGGAAGGGCGACAAAGGACCGAACGGTCGCGAATACGCTCGTTTCGATGTTAACCGTGAGGTGAAGAGAGCCAAGGTGGCGCTCTGGGCAATGAGAAGCGGTCGCACAATCAAGGTGTATGTCGTTCCACTAACCCATTTGCGAAACGTCGCGTCTGTATATATTCCCGTTAAAGGCAAATACGCGGTAGGCAACAGCAACAAACCCCGGAAAGATTGGACACGGTATGAAGCTGCGTGGCACCTGCTTGATGCCGTCGGGAAACTCAAAAGGTTCACTCATGCTGATCGATGATGATTCTCTAAAGCAACTGTTACGGCACCGATGAACTGTTCCAGTTGTGTACATGGCTAAATGAAAAACGTGATATGGAGACGACCTGACTCAACATTTTGGTAGAAGCGGGCAAGAAGAAGCTCCACTGAGTCCAGAAACCGCGTAAGTACTTCAGCTGAAGTCCTTCCAACGGTCGTGATCCGCCCAGTAAACTGCGAACCCGGAGATGCTAGTTCCAGTTTCGCAGAGTTCGAATTTTATTTTGTACGTTGACGACGCCGTGCCTGCGCATATCCATCGGTGTCACGTGATCGGTTGAAGCGCCGAATTAGGTGCTTTGCGTACGAACAAAACTCAACGAACCGTGGCCCAGATGTGCGGGGAATCTCACTTCCGAACCACGCTTCATTCGACAACAAAAACCCTAGCCTTACGATGAAGAATCACATGCCGAGGGATTAGTGACGCAAGCCGTGACCTTACTCCAGCCGCTGGCCAACTGACTGCCAATATCGGTATTCTTAATCGCGACCCAGAAGACCAAGGCCACCAGAACAACGATTAAAGTGTACTCAACTAGACCTTGACCGTCCTCCTCGACTAACAAACGTTTTAAAAGCTCCATGAATCGTTCACCCCCTTTCCTGGTTGAGCTGATTTTAGTTTTTACCTCCGTGTCAAAATAGAATGCGGAATGGGGAGAGCAGAATGTGCTTCCGGCGCCCAGTATTTCATGACCGCTCTCGCTGTTCCGTGAGCCTTCGGGCGAGTTGTGGTTCCCCTATTAAGCAAAAGATGCTTGAGCAAGCATTGTACCCTCATCATCGATGGAGACGTGACGAACTTTGAAGAAATTAAATTTACTTATGAGAATTGCACTCCACTTGACTAAACGGCAACTTTGCCTGCTAAAAGTCACCGCCAAAAGAATCAGGTTAAATTGTCGATTCGTCTTTTGCCGAAAAAGAACGGGAGCCTCATAGACAATCAGCTCCCGGTTGCTAACTAGGCGCGGTAATTCCTGGCAAATAGCGGCGCGCCTCGGAGATCGGTCATCTTAAATCGGCGATGAACTGCTCCGGTCGTGCAAATGGCTAAACGAACGGCGCAATTCGGAGACTTCGTCTCTCGCCTCATACCGCTAGTGGACGACCTCACCAATATTTTGGTAGAAACCGGCAAGAACAAACTGCAGTAAACGGATCAACCTCGACGAAGAACGCCTACAGTAAACCTTCGATGACCAGAACGCAGGAAATCTTATGGCTAACAAGATGTACAAGGACCGGCTGGTAATTGTTGGGGCCGCTCTGGATAAACAAACCGGCAAATGGACTGCAAGGATCACAATAGCCCACACGATGCACCCTGCCGGATCGTTCGATACTGAGGAGGAGGCAGAAACCTTTGCTCTCAGGTTCGCAACCGAGTACATCGACGGCAGAACCAAGTAGGCCAGCGACTTGGAATAGAAGGTTCTTGTTAAGAACAAATCATCGTATAGACTCAAGGAGTGATCCTTTTAGTTGAAGACGACGACGACGCTCGATATACCTTTGCTCGGCTCATGCGGACAGCAGGGCACGAAGTTATAGAAGCAAGGAACGGAGACGAGGCATTAGCCCTTCTTGCTAAACACGACTTCGATCTTGTCGGTATCCAGCAAGCATGAGCCTTCGGTCTGCAATCTGTCTAGCGACCCTTGTGTAGCCGGGCGGTAGCACAGCCGCCTCCGTGACTTCGCGGCAATCTCTATGCTGTCCCTTCGGTGTGCCGCGTAGCTTCCCGTCCTGATAAGCGATTTTCGGTTGCAATTTCAAAGCTCTCCCGCGCCCACTTCTCGGCTCCGTGTTGGCGAGTTCAGTGAGTGCCAGCCGCGAAAACCTCTTCCGCAGCTCTGCCGAGGTGTCTCTCAGCCGACCGATATTGTTGCTCGACGTAATCAGTCCGTCCCACAGCCGGTGCAAGTCCAGCGCGCAAACTCGACGGACTGCACGAAGCAGACGAGAGCGCGTTCCGCAAAGTCGTCTTACTGGAGAAGTAGAAAAGTTCTAGAAAAGCAGGCGAGAGAATGGAGCTTAATCGAAAGCGCAGCGGATGTAACTGGTTGAATTTCAAGAAAGGGAAATGTGGCCAGGGACAGAATCGAACTGCCGACACGAGGATTTTCAGTCCTCTTGCTGTACCGGGACTATGTGACACTATCGGTCGCTATTGGTATCTATTCAAGCGTTTAACGGCGCTTCCAGCCCGTCGATTGTACCGCTTCGAACACATAGTGCCATATAGTTCTGGCAAAGTTCTAGCAAAGTGAAGCTCCGCTTGGTCGAGCTAGCGCCTGGTGCTCTGGCTTGCCTTGAAGGCAGCAATTCCCGCTATTAATGCACACATGGAATTCAAAGCATCGCTGTTCTCGGTGGGGCTTCCTTGTACCGGGAATCGTGCTCATTGCGTCATTTAATCTGCCTTTTTGCGGTACTGCAAACGAACTTGTAACATTCCGGGTCGAACTGTAAGTTGCTGACAGATCAAATTAGCTGTCCAAGGGAGGTCGCTATGACACTGCCAATTGAGGCTGACATAAAGTGCCCGAAATGCGCGGACATTATGATCATCAGCAACATTGAAGGCATCGAGGTTGAAAAATGCATAGGATGCAAAGGAATTTTCCTTGACGGTGGAGAAATCGACAAAATCAGAGAACGAATAAGGCAGCGAGGCGAAGGTGGTGGTTGGGGCATAGGCTTCATTAAAAACTTGAGTACTTTTTAAAAAAGTTATGTGCGGTGCGCCGGAACCAGAAAACTTCCATCAATCAGTTCCGACGCCCGGCCCAAGGGACAATCACCCGTTCCTTTTCGCTACCCGCCACGCCGGGAGAACGGCTCTTTGCCCCGAAATGTCTGTAGCACCGGCAGCGGTCCACAACCCCAGCCCTGGGTCCTGCTGAGTTGGCGGGTGGGACCACTATTCGTTCAATTTGATGAAGTCAACTTCGTGGTTGGGTTTGCTTCCGTTCGCCAGCCCGATCCTGGTTTCCAAACCGCAAGCAAAGAAATTTTGCCAAGACTTGGGATTCTCTGCGGATTGACAACTGTTAGCTGCCGCATACAGCTAATTCTCGTCGCGGTTTGTAAGGAATCGAACTTCCCGACACGAGGATTGATGATCCTCTGTGCGCCAGTCTGGTAAGGCAAAGTGAAAGACGCCGAGAGGCCACTTATAGGATATAATATGCAGTCTCGGAGGTATTATATGCCACCTGACTGGAAGGTCATTAGAACCGCAAGAGAGGAAATCACCGACTGGTTAATCCACTGGACACGATATCAATTAATTCCTGAACCTGATCGCAAGTTTGTGTCAGAGTTGGAACCTGGTTTCGCAAGACCTACGTGCTTGGTAACCTTTCCGGATTTGTCCAGATCAAAAATTTAGATTACGATCTGGGAAACTTTCCACTTAGCGAAGCGGACAAGGCTAATGGGATAGAAGGGAAAGGTCGCTTAAGTATCACAGCCAAATTGTTTCGCAACTACAGTTTCACCGGCATGAGCGGGAATCCCCTCGGGTGGTCAGAATGGAGGAATTGGGATCCCTTTTTTTTTAGTCCACAAGAATTGGTTGATATCGTTCGTGTAAAGGGGCAGTGGCAAGTCGTGAATGATTCCCTCCATTACAAAATTGATTTTAGCTGTTCGCAGATTCCCGGATAAAGGCAGGCTTGCCTAACACCCGGCTTAGATCGGCGAAAGACACCGAATCGGAGATGCTCGCTGATTGAATATCAGACGTTCCGCGTGGGCCGCGCTGCTGCGCACAACTTGATGGCCAAGTGTACCTAGTAGATGGAGAGAAATCGAATTTAACTGACACGAGGATTGTGGATCGTCGTGTCACCTGAATTGATCGCAATTCCGCTGAATCACGAAAATTTTCATGGTGGGCTAACGGCGGCGCTTTTTATTAAGTTCAAGAAAAAAACTGTAGAACGAGGACAGGGGGCAATCCTCTATCTGCTCGTGACCCGATTTATCCCGATATGCGAGTCTTACGGTAATCGGTCTTTTGTGCAGCTCTATCAGCTCAACCTGTTTGGAATCGAGATATGCGCCTATCGTACGAAGGATGTTGGACAGGTCGCGAAACTGTGTAAGTTGTCCTGACTTGGATCGCCGCGCTCGGCCACTTTTTGATAGTTCGTCAACATCCTTCAATTCGAATCCGTAAGTTACAGATTCAGTGTCGCCATAACGATGTCCGCGTAGCCAATTCCGTATGGTTGAGTCGGAGGGCGCACTATGCTCACCCAAGTCTTTGATGTAATACCCAGTCATTAGCTTGTACAATTCAAAAGCAGTAACGCCTTTGGCGTCGAGGGCTTGTCCGATAGCTCTGAGTTCTTCATCGTATCGTCTGATAGCCGCCATAAACGCCTCTCTTGAACCGACGATATTGTAATCCGTCCGCGACCCTGACTGCGCCGATGCGTCCCTTTGTATTTAACTGACCGCGATATTGATTCCAAACGACACGGATTGAGGATTCTCGTGCATGCATTAAGATGGCGGCTTTTGCCATAAGCGCGAATGAATTGAATTATCAATCAGTAGCTGCGATCGAACCCGGCGACACGAGGATATTACATTCTCGTAGCACCTGTAACCGCTAGAAAGTAGAAGAGATTTTTGTAACTTTGCCATTACTTTGCTAGACTGAAACCTGGCATGAAAACGAATCAAAATGCCTGGGACAAAACGAATGCCGCTAGGCCAACGCTCACCCCTAGAGAACCGCCTGTCAGAACCAAAATGTGCCACAACCAGACGGGTATTTAGAGCGATATCATGGCCGGCAAGAAGGGACAGAGCGGACCCCAGGCAATGCGAATGCATTCCGCCACGGGCTGGCCACAGTCCAGCGCCGTCGAGCCGCTGGTGAGTTAACCGCAGAGGAGCATGACATCCGAGCCGATATTCTGTCGGGATTAATCTCTGATAAAGGTGGAGAACAACAGATAGGCACGGCGGAGCGGATCTTGGCTGAGGTCATCAGCAGTGATGTGGCGCTACTGGTCACATTCAACCAGGCAATCGACGGTGTGCTCAAGAACAATCAGAAGGCCCGCCAAAATCCCAAAGCTCTCGCCCAGCTCGACGGCTACAAGCGAGGGCTGGTGAACAGCCTGACGGGTAATCTTCAACGCTTCGGGTTTGAGAAGACGGCAAAGGTCGAAACGCTTCAAGAGATAATAGACGGAATGGGCGAGGGTCCTGGCAGCGGGTAGTGTCCTAATTTGCTTTCTTACGGCGTTTTGCCTAGCTGGGTGTCGGCGGCAGCAGCAGCGCTCTTCTCGGTAGCCTCACCAGCTTTGATGAAAAAGTGATCAAGACTTTTCGGAGTGGGTGCGGGCAACGCTGCTAGACGCTATAGGGAAGGCTTAGAAAATGTGCGACACGTCTAGGTCGCCGATATCTTTGATCGAGCGGCCTCTGTTGGCTTTTAAGAGAATACCAATTTGGGAGCTGAATGTGAGGTCATCAAAGGTCATCAAACCCATGTATCGGAAGCCGTCGGACTCCATGAACATAAAAACCTTGTTGTCGATCATATTGCTCATCATAACCTCTTCAAGGGTTCCGACCTCCCCGATGGGTTTGTTGTCCCGATCTGCGTGTGTCGTTGTCCAAACTGGCGGCCAGCTTGAATAGCCACTCTTGCGGATCATCATCGGATGGTCGCGGAGGTTCATGATTAGAGTAGATAGGAGTCGGACGCGGGTGTCAACGTAAATCGATAGTGTCCGAAAAAGTGACAAATGACATTCAAATTGGGACACTACCCGGCAGCGAACGACGATTCCGCGGCCGCTGCAAACGGGCTACAATATGGATGGAAGGAACCCCTAGCCATCCAAATGTATGGCAAAAGCAAAGACAAGAACCAGAAAGACGCAGCGCCAGATCACCGAATGGAATATAGGCCAGCCACTAGCATTTCCACAGAAAAAGACACGTGCCCCGATCAATCGCCTATCGCGAGAAGCTGTCGCCGAAGCGATGAGGTTGCCTTTCAAACTCAAACGACCAAAGCGGAAGAAAAAATAACTAACCGCTTCGTCTAATCTCTACCTGCGTTGGTGTTTCTTGCTCTCCCACCACGACTGTAACGCCGGAGTATTTGCAGGCTATCATCCCCCACCTCATCATGACCGGTGCCGAGCTGTCGTTTCTGACGATCTTTCAGATAACTCACGCTGATTTTGAGCTGACAAGCCGCGCTCCTCGGCTCGTATAAATCATAGCCGGGATTCTCATTCCGCCGTTCTATCCGCCGGTCCGTTGAGTCCGACGGGAAATACCTTTCCTCTTCTGTCCTGAATCTTGGATCATAGACCCTCCATGCGCATGCGATGCAATGAACCCGCGCCGGCGTGTCCATGAACTCCGGTTCCCAAGTCAGATATCCACTACATTGCGGGCATCGGGCCATGGTTCCCTCCACTTCACTCAATTGACGCGACAAAACGGCAAATGCTCTCATATACTACCATGCATGAATGAACCGCAGCAAAACACTCGTCTGCTCAAGGCCGAAGATATCGCCGTGATGCTTGGTCTCAAAGTGCAAACCGTTTACACGATGGCGCGTCGTGGTGAGTTCGAGAAAGTAAAGCTATCGAGGAAGTGCCTTCGGTTCCGCGCAGACGATGTCGAGCGGTTCATCGAGCGAAAGGCGGCAGTATGACGCCGGATGAGGCACTACATCAGGTTCTTCAGCGGTAACATCAGTAACAACGCTGTGTTCTCCGCTGTTTAGGTTGGTTTTCCTTGCGGTAACACTGTCGGCTTGTGACCGATTGGAGATTTAACCTAAGTCATTGTTTTTGGACGCTTG
>VBKY01000305.1:0-8515 GCA_005879255.1 Deltaproteobacteria bacterium | reverse complement strand
TAAGTTAGCTTGAACATAGCTTGGCCCACCGCAGGGCTTGTGACATCCGCGCTCGAACGCGCGGCAGCGAAAAGCCTGTGGGGGGACTCCAGAGAGCCTTCGGTTCTCTGGGATTTGTCTGGGCAAAATTTACCAAGCGAGCAATTGGCTTTTGTTGGTGAGACCGGCCATGAGGCCGGGATGATGCTGAGCGGCAAATTGACTCACCGCAGGACAATCAACTCAAAATACAGCACGAGCACGATCGAATGGCTGCATGAACATGTAGATCCGTGCGCCAGTCGTGTAGAAGGCAAACCAAAATTCAAATATCTGCTGCCGCTCGATTACGAAATAGCAGAACGCACCAACAAATTAGCTCAGACTTATCCCAAGAGACGCGCCACAAGTGAAACCAGCGACACACCGGCAGTCCATCCCGGAGAGGGCCGGGCAGCACGCACCGTGGCGCTCCATTTCCAAACTGAGTAGTTGGAGAATTCAATTCAATCGCGGCCCTAACGTAAAGATCGGCGTCTGCGCTCGCTCGCCTGAGCCGTCCGCTGCATTAGTTAGCCACCTGTCGCACGTCGCGTTTTAGCCTAGCGTCCGTCTCCGAACTAATGACGACGCTCCATCCACACCCACAGGAGCCAAGGTGGAATCCGCGTCCTAGGATTATTCCACAGGGGCGATGATCAAGCGTAGGCGAAAAACGGTTGTGAATGATCCGTGTTAGCCAATTCACTCTGAAAGAGTCGATCAGATTTGTACATTCGAACACAAAATTCACATTTGTTTTCGCTAGGATTTTACGCAAACGACCATCCTTTCTCATTTTCTACATTTTTTTAAACTGGCATCCTCATTGCTCCCTGCTGTTGAATCGCCAAATCACCACGAGTCAGCATAGCCGTCGTAACCGACCAAATTATGATTGGAGGGAGGTGGCGATTGATAGCCAACAGAACGTAAGCCCTGTTTGAAGCCAAGCCTTCGGGCTGGGGAGATTAACGGAGAAGAAATCAATAAAACAGACAGAAGGAGGAAACACGATAATGGTGATCGCAGTCAAAACTATTCGGACCTTAGCATTTTTAGCCGCAGTCCTCGTAGCGGGCATAATTTTTACATCCGGCAAAGCGCTGGCGGCACCCAAGGGGATAAACCCCGCTGAGGTTGGCAAGTTGCTCTACAATTTTAATGTCATTGCGGTACCCAACGAATGGGTTGCGGATGACAGCGCTTGTCCTAATTCAGGACATCGCATGTTTTTTAGGCGTGTTGCCTCAGGCTTTCTGGGGACAATTCTTTGGACGGTTGACCCGACGCAGTCACAAAGCATTGAGATTACCGACTGTGATGGAACTACTGATCACGAGACAGATATACAGGTCAACGGCGCCGGCAGATTCTACGTCTTCGCCAGGCTCTTGGGGCCATTACATTCATCACTGGATCTTACGTGTGCGGACGACCTTCTCATTAACGAAACTCTTTGTGTAGTCGGCACTGTGAATCTCAACAGAGCCACGAGCAAGGATTTCGTCAAGATCATGGCCGACCTATTGGCTGATGACTTGGAGAACGTTACTTGGACCCTGGATAACAGTACAGGATTTCGGATTTTGCAGGTCAGGATCTATCAGGCGAGGTGAGCGCGATACACACAATCCACGAGGCAGAGAGGGCCGGCCAGCACCCTCTCTGCCTCCCTGTGAATAAAATCGATTAGATGCGCGACATACATGCTTGCTCTGAGTCAAGCGAAACACTGTGAGGCAAGCGCCTTATTGCGCTAAAAACATTATAGTCGCGTGCGCTGGAATGGCCTGGTCTAGATTGACTATTTCGTGATAAACCCGCCGGGAGCATTTAAACTGCTTGCGTTGTCGTTGATAATATTTGTTCCGCTATCGAACTGCCATCAATAAGCTATCCATCAAATTTGTTCAGGTGCCCGATCTTGAAGCCAACCGCTGCTAACATTGACAAAGAGTCGGTGAGCTGGAACTTGTCTTGGCAGCCGGACGGTCGCTGCGACAGTTTCATCAGAGAGGCGATCCTAGCCAATGCACCGCCAACTTCCGGCGGATATGGGGGCCGATATCAGTACCGGTGACACTACATTCAGGCACTGGAAGTCCGCAAACCGAGAAACTGGCTGAGGCAACGAGACGTTCGAGCGAATGATGAAAAGCGACCAATGAAACCGTACCGCATTCAGTTGAAACGAACGAAGGGCTGGCGCATGCCTGCGAATGCTGTGAAGGTGGACCGATCAACCAAATGGGGAAACCCGTTCAAGGTTGATTACAAGGGGATGACTCCGGAGCTCGCCGTGCAGAGCTTCAAAAATGTTTTGGCCGAATTCGGGGAGTACCAGATATCCTCGCGTGTTAAAGTTACAATCGACGATATCAAGCAAGAATTGCGCGGCAAAAACTTAGCCTGCTGGTGCAAATTGTCAGAAGTGTGCCACGCTGATGTGCTCTTAGAGATTGCCAACGGCTAGAAAAAACTAAGAAGAAACTAGAGATGGCGCCGGTGCACAGCGGACTTTTCACTCCAAAGTGCAAATGATCAAAAACTTACCCGAACGCGCCACCAGCAAAGAGAACGTTGCGCCTTGTGAATCCGAGCGTGGCGCTCCACTCTGAAGAGAATGGAATTGAATAGATGGAGAATACAATTCAATCCTGCGATTAAGCACGCCACAGCAGCGGACTGCCACGGACTATTTGATGACTCGGTCCGCCCGCGCCAGCACATTCGGCGGAATCGTCAGGCCGATCTGCTTGGCGGCTTTGAGGTTTATTACCAGCTCAAACTTCGTGGGTTGCTCGACGGGAAGATCGGCGGGCTTTGCACCTTTCAAGATTTTGTCGACGTAGCTCGCGGCACGCCGGAACAAGTCGGTACTGCTCACGCTGTATGTCATGCTGGAATGCGCAGATGACCATCCGGTGGGGGCTAACCCGTCAATTGGGATTTGCCGACGATACGAGTGTCCCGGCGCGTCGGCCAGCGCGCGATATTATTTTTATAATGGTTCAATATTAGACAGAACCTCACTCCCGATCGCGATATAAGACCTCCCACGAAAGGGAGGTTCTTATGAAGCGCTTGGTTTCTTTGAGTAATGCTCCGTTTTTAGTTTTAGACCGGGTCCGGTAATCAGGATGCGGCACGGCAAACTCAAAAACAGTCGATACCAAACAAAAATAAATTCCTAAAAATTGATCGACAATTCGTAACGGCATTGTTACGCGGTCGATAGGAGGAAGAAATGAAACAGTACAGCGCGGAGTTTCTCGGGACGTTCTGGCTTGTTCTTGGCGGGTGCGGGAGCGCAGTTCTTGCTGCGGCATTTCCGAACGTCGGCATTGGTCTGCATGGCGTTGCGCTCGCGTTCGGTCTGACCGTGCTGACCATGGCATATGCCATCGGCCATATCTCTGGCTGCCACCTCAACCCAGCGGTCTCGGTCGGCCTTTGGGCTGGTGGTCGTTTTCCTGCTAGCAGGCTCTTTCCCTACATTGTGGCGCAGGTCCTCGGCGCTATCGTTGCAGGCGGGGTGCTCTACGTCATAGCCAGTGGTGCTCCAGGCTTTGACATTTCCAAGGGATTTGCGTCGAACGGCTACGGAGCACATTCACCTGGCGGCTATTCACTTCTGGCGGCTCTGGTCAGCGAGGTGGTCATGACTATGTTTTTTCTCTTGGTCATACTCGGCGCAACTGACAAGCGTGCACCAGCTGGCTTTGCTCCCATCGCGATTGGCCTCGCGCTGACGCTGATTCACCTCATCAGCATTCCAGTGACGAATACTTCGGTCAATCCTGCGCGAAGCACAGGTGTCGCGTTGTTTGTCGGTGATTGGGCTATCGGCCAACTCTGGCTCTTCTGGGTTGCTCCCACTGTGGGTGCTTTGCTAGGAGCGGCGACATATCACTTCATTGCAAGCGAGGAAGCTGAGGACGCCCAACCCTTCGTCGCGCGGGCGGACTTCGGCACCGCGGCAATTTTGAAGTAGCGATCGTTGGGGTTGAATTGAATGGCTTTGACAAATATTTCGGGACGGCCCGATTGGTGAGCAAAGGAATAATTTCCTTCCATGCGCCAAAGGCTGCTTACGCGGCAAATCGGGCCTCCCAGGCACCAGAACGCTTTCAGACATGATCTGGCGGCGGTGCACAACCGCCGGGCGCGGGTGCACTTACGGAAGACGAGCGGGACATCCGGGCTGAGATTCTCGCTGGCTTGATTGCCGACAGCGGCGGTGAAGCGCAAATAAGCAATGGCCTGGTTGAATGTGACCAATAGAGCCACATCGCTGCTGATAATCTCGGCCAAGATTTTCGTTGCAGTGACGGGGTGCTAAAGACAAACCAAAAGGCTCGACAAAACCCAAAGGCCTTGGCCCAGCCCGATGCCTACAAACGCGGGCTGGTGAACAGCCTGACGGGCAACCTTCAACGCTTCGGCTTCGAAAAAGTCGCCAGGGTTGAGACACTACAGGAAATAATCGACGAGATGAGGAAGACTGTGGCACGCCGAAAATTCCGGCTCTACAGAGGCCAATTGATTGCGACGATCGGGCACATCGTGTTAGAGTGATTTCAACATAGCACACGGCTTGTGACATCCGCGCGGAAGCGCGGCAGCGAAAAGCCTGTGAGCGAATTTTCAAAGGGCCTTTCGGTTCTTTGTGGTTTGTTCACAGGCTTTTTTTATTTATGGCGAATATGATCACGACCACCGACGCGACAAAGGCAAGCACACTTCATTACAAACCGCGCCGAACTAGGTTGTTCAGCGGTAACAAGCCTGTGTTTTTCATTGCTTAGGCTGCTTTTCGTTGCGGTAACACATTCAACTTGTGACCGACTGGAAATGGCGCCTAAGTCCTTGTTCCTGAACGCTTGTTACCGCTGTTACTGATCGGAGTCGGCAAATAGTGAAGCGCAAACCAACTATCATCGAAGTGATCAAGAATCCGAAGCTCTTCGGTTCACTGCCGCGCTTCACGAAGCTGGAGACCTGGGCTGCCTGGCTCGTCGTCTTGAAAGCCATCTTCGGCCGGGAATGACCGCCGAAGATCTCATCATTTTCCACCGCCATACTGGACGCGTATCACCACCACCAAATCAACGATCACCAATTACGATCGGGCACACCCGCGGGCTTGATTATAATTATTTCGGAACTGTCTAATATTGGACAGACACCCGTCATGCATACCTGATTGTCTGGATCAGACGATACTTGAAACCCGAGACCCTTCCGAGTTCCGGAGGATCAAATTTTTCTCTGTGGAAGAATCGCGGGTACAGGAGAATATATGACTACAAGCACACTCCTGGCGCTGGTTTTTGTTTTCTTGTCCCTGATCTCGTTGCTCTGGGCAAATCCGACTTGGGACACCTCTGAGTTGCAATTGGGCGACAATCCCTCAAGGATTTCCGAGTTGGGCCTCCGCAGTAGGATGCAACGGTAGAGGCTGCAAAGTCGGATTCGCACTTGCCTGAGAGAACGCCGGAACCTCTGATCCCAACGTTGCATAAGCTTATGCCTGAACGGCGGTAAGAAAATGGCGACAGTCGGAGGCTTGTTTATTATGTGCCAATCGCACGTGCGCAATCTTTAGCTGCGAGAAAGAGGATTATATGGAGAGAATTCTTTTTCGTCTTTTCATTCTCTATTCTCTTTTTGTTGTTTCAACTATGCCAGCGGCTGCTGAGAGTCAAACATGGAAGGTACGACCCGGCGACAACCTTGACATCATTGCGACGACTCTCGAAATTCCCAAAGAAGAAATCAAAAAACACAATCCCGGGGTTTTGGAGAGCAATCTCCAAATCGGCCAAAAGCTGAAACTGCCGCTTCGATCCTATCTAGAGAGTAAGCCGCTAGAAGAAGAACTGGGCAAGAAAGACGAGCGGATTGGAAAGCTTGAAAGTAAAAGCAGTGATTTGGAGAAAAAAATCGCTAGCGCAGAATCGCAGTTGCGCTGGCATCCCATTTGGCTTTGGGGATTCTGGATTTCTTTCGGTATTATTGCATTCATAGTTTCCGGAGCGTATTGGATTTTTCGCCAAACGCACCCGCAGGTTTTTGAGCAACCGCATGACCGATCCATCAGAGACTTAAGATAAAGCCAAATACGAGCGCGGTCATCATCATTTCCGCACGACGAAGAAGGTGCAAGCAGCCGCGGAGGCCAATGGCAGCCGTCACTGAAGCCGCTTCCCACACACCATTAGCTGAAACAGATGAAACTCGGGTGCCAAGCCGCAGTTGCCGCTCCTCTAGCGAACAAGCCCATCGCAACACAGCACCCTTCATGACGCAGACGTGAGAAGCGGCGTTAGGAATGGATTGAAGGAGAATTCAGTTCAATCCTAGCATCGCCGCTTCGTTTTCTTCGATTACTTAATAATCTTGTCCGCCCGCGCCAGTACGTTCGGCGGAATCGTCACGCCGATCTGGTTAGCGGTTTTCAAGTTGACGATGAATTCAAACTTTGTCGGCTGCTCGACGGGCAGATCTTCAGGTTTTGCTCCTTTGAGAATTTTATCGACGTAGGTCGCAGCGCGGCGATAAAGATCTCCAATCAGCGGACCGTAAGCCATGAGTCCGCCTTCCTCGGCGAATTGGCGTGTCGGGTACATGCCCGGGAGACGCTGCTTCAGGGCGAGGTCGACGATTGTTTTCGAATGAAGGGTAACTTGCGGACTCAAGACCACCAGCAATGCGTTGACGTTCGCCTTCGGTAGCGCCGCAAACGCCTTTTCAATATCCTCGCGCGTCTGAACTTTTACCAGATGCAGGGGTATCGCCAACGCATGAGCTGCTTCTTCAGTTTCCTTTAGTCCGAGCACCGCTTCACTCGAGCGCGGGCTCCACAATGTTGCTACGCGGGTGATCTTTGGCAAGCCTTCCTTAAGGAGCTCAACCCGTTTGCCGCTTAGGTCGGACACGAGCACGCTCAGGCCGGTGACATTTCCCCCCGGCTTGGCCAAGCTTTCAGCCAAGCCTTGCTCCACCGGGCTGCCGCTGGTCATGACAATGGGAATCGTTCGCGTCGCCTTGCGCGCAGCCTGCGCGCTGACCGATGACGTGGTGACGATCACATCGACTTTTTCACGCACGAATTCTTTAGCGAGGTCCGGCAGTCGATCGTATTTCCCCTCGGCGTATCGATATTCCAAGACGATATTCTTGCCTTCGCTATAACCGCGCTCGCGCAGTCCTTGCTTGAATTCTTCCAGATGCGGTTGATCGCGGCCGCCTATGAAGAGAATTCCCACGTGCGGGATTTTTGACTGCGCCTCGGCGTACGAGCAGAGCGCAAGGAGCAGTGCGCACAGCGCAAAAACAAGGACTGAGTGTTGAGCATTGAGTGATGAGACTTTCGATCTTGATAAGCCACGTCTCGATCTTTGTTGTCCACTCTCAGTCCTCATTGCTCAGTCCTCAGCACTGCTTATTTGATGACTCGATCCGCCCGCGCCAACACCTTCTGCGGAATCGTGACGCCGATCTGCTTCGCGGTTTTGAGATTGATCACCAGCTCGAACTTCGTCGGCTGCTCGACCGGAAGGTCGGCGGGCTTGGTGCCTTTGAGAATCTTGTCGACGTACGCCGCGGCGCGCCGGTCCAAGTCGTTCTGGCTCGCGCCGTAGGACATAAGCCCCCCGGCTTCGACAAAATCTGACCTCCAGTATATCGCCGGAAGCCGGCTCTTCACCGCGAGGTCTACAACCTGTGTTTGACGAGAAGCGAAGACGGGGCTATTCAGCACCAGGACTCCGTCAGCGCGACCATTGCTTGCGGCTCGGAATGCGGTCTCAATATCCTTGGGATCTAGTACGTCTAGGTATTGAAGCTGTACTTTGAACGCCCGCGCGGCGAGCTCCACCTCTCTTAGCGATTGCGCGTTGCCCGGGCTGGTCGAACTGCCGAAGACGGCCACCCGGGAGAGCTTAGGGATGGTCTCCTTACATAAGCTCCAGTTGTTTTCCGCTTAGCTCCGGGGCGAGCGTGGACAATCCAGTAATGTTCCCGCCCGGTCGCGCCAGGCTGGCGACGAACCCGTTGGCAACCGGATCGCTATCCTGTGTCATGACAATGGGAATCGTCGAGGTTGCGTCCTTGGCGGCACGGGTCGCGCTTCGACCACCCGTGACGATAATGTCTACCTTGAGATGTACTAGCTCGGCCGCGAGCGCGGGGAGGCGATCGAGTTTTCCGTCGGCAGATCGCCACTCAATGAATATGTTTTTCCCCTCCACGTAGCCAAGCTTCCTCAGACTCTGTCGGAACGCTTCGACGCGTGCCGCATTAACGGAAAGGGAGACAGCATCTAGGTATCCTATCCGAGTGATTTTCACCGGCTGCTGCGCCTCGGCGATGGCTCCGACGGCAAGCAACACCACCACAAACAGGATTGATAGGACAGGTTTCCTCATTGCATCCAACGCCCGTTATGTATCACGGGGGCACGAACGGTAATAGAGAAAAGTAAGATTAA
>VBKY01000304.1:5809-12472 GCA_005879255.1 Deltaproteobacteria bacterium | reverse complement strand
TTGACCGGTTTGTAAAACATGTCTCTAAACTCGAGCAATATCGAGGCCACGATGTAGATTTGCCGCACTACGCCGATTAACGTTTGCGCTATAATAGACACGATCACTTAAAAGCAGCGACGCCGCGCGCGAACGCCCTCGTTATATGAATCTGCGACGAGAAAATCGACACATGGCGCCAACCGGCGGTGAGGCATTTAGGCGCCGTGCATGTGGCATTGTTGCGGACGCCACCTTGCAGTCCGCGGAAAATACTACGAGAATATCTTAATTGAACGCTATGTTTTGGCTGGAATGAAATTTGAACACATGAAAAACGCCACACTCCGTCACACTGTGACGGGAAAGCCGGTGGGAGCAAGCTTACGCAAATTTTACACGACGACCAATAGGCTCATTGACAGAAAGTACGTCCCGTAATAATGACGCCCTCGCTGCTATCAACGACAGCGCCCAATGCCTTTTCCAATTGGTGCGACCGCATGTTCGTTAAGGACCGCCCGCCGTTGGTGCGCTACACGATCGCGATTTTGGCGGCGGCCGCAGCCCTCGGTTTGGCGTCGCTCATACCGTCTCGTGCCGACCCTAGTCACTTCTCCCTTTTCTTCGTCGCCGTCATGTTGAGTTCGTGGTATGGCGGTCTGGGAGCCGGCTTGGTGACGATGGTCCTTTCCGCCTTGTCGATCGAATACTTTTTCATCTCGCCGCATCACTCCATAGAGCTGGAGTGGCGCGCTTTCTTGCGCCTGGGCGTATTTACCGCAATCGCGGTGTTGACCAGTTACCTGACCACCGCCCGCAAACACGCGGAACAGGCGTTGCGCGATGCTCACGATGAGTTGGATCAACGGGTTCGAGACCGAACTGCGGAGCTGGCGCAGGCCAATAATACGTTGCGCGCGGAGATTGTCGAGCGCAAGCGCGCCGAGCAAGAACTCTTGCGTCTGCAACTCGAAATGGGGCGCGTAGAAAGATTGGCCACGCTCGGGCGCATGGCCGGCACCATTGCGCACGATCTGGGTACTCCGCTGAACTCCGTGCTGGGCTATACGCAGCTGCTTGTCCAAGAAGACTTGCCGGAGCGCGCACGCCGCCGCTTAACGATTATCGAGGCGCAGATCAATCGCATGGGTGAGATCATCCAGCGCTACCTGTCGCACACGCGGGGCTCGCCGCTCAGGAACAAAGTCAGCATCAACGATCTGGTACGCGATACGCTTCTCGTCCTGCAGCCGGTTTTCCAGCAGCGCGGCGTAGAAGTGACTTCCATGCTCGCGGAGACCTTACCCATCGTTTATGGGGACGGCAATTCGATCCAACGTGTGCTGATAAACCTGCTGGACAATGCGCTCGACGCCTGCAGTAAGAAGGGCTCAGTTAAGATCGGCACGATGGCGTGCCCGGTTTCAGCCAACCGGGCAGCGGGCGTAGCCATTGAGATAGCCGACAGCGGCGCAGGCATTCCGGTCGAGATGTTACCCAAGATCTTCGACCTTTTTGTCACCACCAAGCCACCGGGCAAAGGAACCGGCCTCGGTTTAGTGATCTGCCAGGAAATTATCAAAGCTCATGGAGGCGTAATCAATATCACCAGCCAAGTCGGACAGGGTACGACGGTGACCATTTACTTGCCGAGCGACGCGCGACCCATGGCACCACTTACCGAGGAAAGAGAAAGAAATGACCGCCCGCATACTGATCGCGGATGACGACGAAGTCAGTTGCCAGCTTTTCGCGGAGACCCTCGAATCGGACGGTTTTCAGGTCGATCAGGTCACGTCCGGCGACGAGGCGATCGCGCGTTTGCGCGCCGCGAACCACGACTTGGTGATTATCGACGTGCGCATGCCCGGTATTTCCGGTTTGGAAGTGACCCGGATCGTTCACGAGAAATATCCCGCCCTACCAATCATCGTGATGACCGCTTTCGGCTCGATTGAAACAGCCGTCGAAGCGATACACGAGGGCGCTTTCGATTTCATTTCAAAGCCGATGAATCTAGCGGAGCTCAAGAAAACCGTTTCCCGAGCGCTGTCTCAGCGGTCGCTGCAGCGCCATTCCGCGAAGAACGCCAATGGCGAAGATGAGAACCCACCCGAGCTCGGTAAGATCATTGGTAAAAGTCCGGCCATGCTGGAAGTTTACAAAACCGTGGCGAGAGTGGCGCCAACGAAAAGTACCGTGCTCATTCTCGGCGAAAGCGGTACCGGTAAGGAGCTGATCGCTCGCGCGATTCACGATCATAGCCCGCGCGCCAACCTTCCGTTCGTCGCGGTGGATTGCGGCGCTTTGACGGAAACGATTCTTGAAAGCGAGCTATTCGGCCATATGCGCGGTTCGTTCACAGGCGCGTTCGCCGATAAGAAAGGAGTTTTCGAAGACGCGCAGGGCGGCACATGCTTTCTAGACGAGATCGGCGGTATCAGTCAAAACATGCAAGCCCGACTCTTGCGGGTTCTCCAAGAGCATGAGATTCGCCGGGTGGGCGGAAAGGATTGGCTCCCCGTCGATGTCCGCGTGGTCGCCGCGACCAATCAAAATTTGGCCGAAGCTGTCGCGAAGGGTAATTTCCGCCAAGATCTCTACTATCGTTTGGATGTCATCGCTATCCATCTTCCGCCGCTCCGGGAACGCGCTGACGACATCCCGCTGCTGGCGCAGCATTTCTTGAGATACTACGGTCAGGAAAGCGGCAAACCCGTGACGGCGTTTTCGGACGAGGCGATGGAACTCTTATGTTCCTATCCCTGGCCCGGAAACATCCGTGAGCTCGAAAATGCCATCGAGCAAGCCGTCGCCCTTTCCTATCAACCCGTGTTGACTCCCGAGGACTTGCCGCATGATGTGCGCGAACAGAGAGAGGCAAGAATCGCGTCCCTCGCCCCGGAAAACACGCAATTCGTTTTTCCCGATACGCCTAGCCTCGAAGAGGTAAAGAAACGCTACGTGCTGCACGTCTTGCAGCTCACCGGTGGAAACGTTTCAGCGACCGCAAGAATTCTCAACGTCGATCGGCGTTCGCTTTATCGGATGCTGGCACGCTATAAGATCGAACCGTATTTGAAAGACGACTGAGGCAAAGCTCCAGTTCTGCCGGCAAGCCCGCCCCGATCCAATACATCGGCTGATTATTTCTCGAATATATCCGGCCGCCAACTATCTAGCAGTTGTGGGCATCGCCTTTGCTTTTAGAAAATCGCAGAGGCGCCAACAATGCGGATTCTAATCATTGATGACGACGAAACGTTCTGCCACCTGCTGGTCGAGATTCTCGAAGAAATGGGAATGCCAGCTGTTTGGACGACCAATGGACTGACCGGCTACGAGATGATGACTCGCGATGATTATGAGTTGTGCATCATTGACGTCCGCATGCCGTTGGTCCTGGGAACCGATTTGGCGGAGGCCATCAGAGAGGATCATCCGCAAGTCAAGATTATCCTGGCCTCTGCTTTTGCCGACGAAACACTGCAAGATTATGCCAAGCGTAGGGGGATCTTGCTGCTATCAAAACCGTTCACCCCGAACCGGTTGCTCGATACGGTTGAGCTCGCCTTGGGTGAGTCAATCGGCCGCAATTGACATCTGAGCGCCTCGTCGCCGATTTTTCACTCGCTCAATAAACCGATCGGCTTTAGTGTCCTGACCCAGAAATTCGGTAAATTATTCGTTACGTTCTTTGCCGTCATACCGGCGGAAGCCGGTATCCAGAGTCTTTGAAATTCCTGGTTTGCGGGTCGCGCTAGCTTCAGCCTGAGGCTGATCCGCCTCTGGCGGAATCGCGACCAGCTTGCTCGGAATGACATTGGAGTTATATCGCGATTTTCTGGGTCACCACACGACGATGATTTCTTGCGCGGCTGGTTTGTCGTCGATTATTTCCCGTGCGTGAAATGATGAAGGCGTTTCCGCGCGTGGAAAGCTGGAAGTGTCTGAATTTTTTGTAGGGTCTTTGCTTTTGCAACTATCCGCGGCACTAAGTCCGAGTCCATGGGCTCGATGGGCCGACTTCGAAGCATGACGTCGAGTTTTTCTCGACGAGTGTCTTTCATAAGACTCCCTCCAACGACGAGCTCATCGGCGATGAGAGGGTTTATGCTTCATCGTTAACTCGTCGACGGACTCTGATCCGATCCTGCCCAAGCAAAGAAAATATGCGCCTGGCCGCCGGTGGCAATATGAACCGCGCGAGTTATGGTTTTTCCCATCGCGGTTGCTTCGACGACGTAATGTCCGGCAGGAAGCTTGGCGAAAAAGAGCGGGCCATCAGAAACGGCCTCGAGAAGTTCTTTGCCCTTATCGTCTTTGATCGAAACCTCGGCGCCGCCGAGATAATGTCCATTTTCCAGCGAAAAGCTGAGCCCCAAGTTGTCATCAGCGGCCAGTGACCGAAGTCTGTCGCGTTCCTCTATTCCTACCCCGCCGCTCACGTATGGAATATTTTCGGATCTTTGAACATGAAGATACTCATCCGAAGATTCCATCCCAGCGGCTCTAGCGGCTCCGGCAGCCAAAAGACTACTACCGATTATTCCAATCGCAAACATCTTCATAAAATCATTCATCCTTCAGGGCAATTTTTTTGTCGATCCTTAATAGTCGCCCCAACCATCCGATTTCACGCACTCCAACTCTACCGATCCATGACGGGAGATGCGAAACTTGTCCTAGCTGGATTGCCAGGATATCTGCGGGGAGAGGTAGCCCCTCCCCGCGACATGGCGAGGTCCTCGAGCCGTGGCTAGTCTCCGTCTTCATAGTCTCTGCCGAAGCGGAACTGCTCCTCCTGCTTTTGGGAGATCACTTGGTCGTTCCCAGTCGGACTCTCGTCGCAGGGTCCATAGAAATCGATTACGTCGCCGGTATCCGAACGTTTTAGCTGGGGTTGGTCGCTCGCCAACGTTCTCTGGCGCATGGCCGGGAACTTCATGTGACAATAATTCTCACCGCCCTCTTCCTTCACGAGAACGCCATCAGCGGCAATTGCACTGCCAGCCAAAGCGCCAACCAAAACCATTGCTGATACCATCGGTCCAATTCGTGTCATCACTTCGTCTCCTTTTTGTTTCATTGTACTGTCTCTTCATGGGCTTATCCGCGACCTAATTACTCTCGCCAATCGGCTCTTCTTCGTATCTTTGTTCCCTGATTAGGTCCTTGGCTGTAGGACTCTCGTCACAGGGTCCGTAGAAATCGATCACGTCGGCGCTGGTCGAGCTCTCTGGTTGTGGATAATCAGTGAACAGAGTTTGCTCGCTAATAGCGGGAAACTTCGTGTGGCAATAACTTCCAGGAGTGACTTCCTCTTTCGACAATACGCCATCGGCCGCAAGCGCACTGCCCGCTATGGAGCCTGTTAGCAATATTGCCATTGCTGTTGTCTTGAGAAATTTCATGGTTATTTCACCTCCTCTCATTCTGTGTTCTGCTGAATACATTCAGCAAGCGGCGTGCCGTGTGTGCAACTGGACGCTTTGGCAACTAACGCGCCGATCAACGTTATCTTTACGGGTAAACTGAGACAGCTAGGTTGGCTACTTGACCATTTTGCCACAGCCCGCATGCCTGTGATCGCGCCCGGCGTCGCTCAACGCGATGAAAATTTGCCGATCTGATTGTTTTCCCACGGACTTTCGGCATGGCGCGTCATGGCGTGAAACTTGCGCAAGCCCTGCCAAAGCACATCCGAAACTAAAGGCATTGCGACAAATGGCTTCTGCAGAACGAAGGGGAATTTGGAGCCGGCGAGATTTTTTCACGCGCCTCGGCTGGGGCGGAATTGGAATATTTTCTCTTCTCAGCGTTGCGGGTTTTCTGCGCTCCGCCTTTCCACGTGTGCTATTCCTGCCGCCTTCAACCTTTAAGGCCGGGACCCCATCGGATTATGCCTCCAATGAGGTGAGCGAGAAATATAAGCAAGACGAACGCGTTTGGATTATTCGCGAAGAACAAGGAATTTACGTCCTTTTCGCAAAGTGTACCCATCTCGGATGTACGCCACGTTGGCTCGCGGCGGAAGATAAATTCAAGTGTCCTTGTCATGGTAGCGGATTTTACAAATCAGGAATGAATTTTGAGGGGCCCGCGCCGCGGCCACTGGACCGCTTTGGCGTCTCTTTGAACGAAAACGGCCAACTGGTAGTTGACAAGAGCAAAGTATTTAAGATGCAGCCCGGAACCGAACCGGAAGAACAATATCCGGAGAGTGTACTGAAGGTGTGAGCCGTGTCGCACGCACCTCAAGTTTGATCGACGGCGTGCAGTTAATCGTACGCAACTCACGGACCCGCGGCAAAACACCTGATTTATTGGTCACGCACCAACGATCGTTTACAAAATTCGCACGGAAGCCGTGCTCAGGAGGATTATTTAATGAAGCCACTCGAGGCGATGATCACGGGATGCGTGGTATTTTTCGCCCTACTGCTCGCAGCTTCTATTTATTCGGGAGCGCGCGGAAGTATGAAAATAGAGCACCCCGGTGAAGGGCCTCGTTCTTACAGCGATCTTGAGCAAGATGAAATGGCGTTGGCCGCCGATATGCGCAAGCTCCGCAGGAACCTGCGGCGCGGCGTCAATCGATTGCGGATTGCGCAGGAACGCGACGAGATTCTTCAGGACTGGCTTAACATCGTCGTGGACCGCGGGTTGAAACAGGACAAC
>VBKY01000304.1:0-5761 GCA_005879255.1 Deltaproteobacteria bacterium | reverse complement strand
CGATCACGAAAAACGTTGAACAAGCTGCGCGTCGAGCCCGTAAAAAAGCCGGGGGAAAAGAGGAATTACCCTCCTCCTCCGGCTACGGACTGCACTTCATTCTTACGTCGTCCTTCGGCAACACGAGATGGTGACGTCATTACGTTATCTCCAGTAATGCCATCTGTGAAAACGATGGAAGCGGTCATCGCGGTCATGTATTACGCAGCCCGATGCTGTCATCGCGCTCAACATTAACAATACTGCCAACACCAAAGTAAATTTTTTCATGTTTGTTCACCTCGCTTTCTTTCGATCTATCCATTTACTGCGAGGGAGCATGGCTCATGCCAAGAAATCTTCTCATCATTCGCATGCTCGATGTAGCGTCGGATGAGGTCAACTGGATGCGACGCCGCATTTCTGCCCCAGCGTAAGCACGCTCGAATTTTTGCTGATCGACATTTGACGAAATTATTCAGCACCAAGCTTAGGAAACATCTGGCCTGCAGTTTGCTCCAGCTGTTATTCAGCGGGAGGAATAATTATGAAACCATTACGACTGACCGTTCTCGGAAGCTTGATCGGTGGCGCCTTCCTGATGTTGGCGGCTCCGTCCCATGCGGCATTTCACGGGAGAAGTTTCAATCACTCGCCGCTTGCCAATGACATCCGCAGCGACCGCAACCAGATGCAACGGGATCGAGACACACTTAGTGATGACCGCAGGGATCTGAATCAGGATAGAGAAAACTTTCGCGAAGATCGGCGCGACGGCGCGAGTCACGCCGAGAAAGCCAATGATCGGACCGATATTCGCCAGGATCGCCAGGACATCGTCCGGGACCGGCAGGATCTGCGCGCGGAACGAAGAGATTTAAGGCACGACCGAGAAGAAGAACGTCACTCCTTCTTTGACTGGTGGCATTCGTGGTAGGAATCGATAGGTTGATCGATTAAGCGCGATTCCAGGTCGGGACGTCACGAATACCCGGCCTGGAATAATTCTGCAGCGCCTCCCTTTCTTTATGGATACCGCAGGGCCGATCGTATTATTCAGCGCGACTTAGCCCAGAGACAGTCTATCGTCATCGATCGCCGACCTTACTCGCCTCGCTCCTAACTTCACTCGGATCAGCGTCTGATAAGTGACACAGCGGGCAATCCACACCCGGCTGTCGTCGTGAATTCAGCCGCCGCAACAAATCTCCCACACCTGCGCGCTTTGCCGGACAAAATTACCAGAAAGCCACGACGCCTCACACATTCTCGCCACAGTTTGTTCTGGGTTGCATAGTAGATTTGGCGGAAGTTCATTTTCCGCAATGTTTTAACTTGCGCGACTGTCCCGTCCAGCCTGGCATGACGCTTGCCCACTATGGCAAGCAAATGCGCCACACCCAGTCGATGTTCCAATGGCCATGCTTTGGCAGGATGGCAATTTTACGATCATGGATACGCCGCTCGCTGAACCAAGACAAAATGACGATACGCCGAAAGCAAAATTGCGAAATGCGCCGAATAAACGCCGGCTGATTGGTCTGATCGCGACTATCGTTCTCATCGTCAGCGCTTATTTTCTTCGCGCCTGGTTAGGGCAGGCCCAGCTATCCGAACAAAATCGCCGTCGCGCGGGGAACAACGCCCAGGGCATCCCGGTCCTGACGGCAACGGCAAAGAGCGGCGACATGGATGTGTATCTGAATGGTCTCGGGTCGGTCATCCCTTACAATACGATCACCGTGAAGAGCCGCGTCGACGGCCAACTCATCAGAGTGCCGTTTCAAGAAGGTCAGGTAGTCTCCAGCGGGCAATTGCTGGCGGAGATCGATCCACGACCGTTTGAAGTTCAACTCGCGCAAGCCGAGGGGCAATTGGCACGCGACCAGGCGTTGCTTACCAACGCGCAGATCGACTTGGAAAGATATCAAGTTTTGTTCAAACAGGATTCTGTGCCGAAGCAGCAACTCGACACCCAGGAATCACTGGTGCGCCAATTCCAGGGCACAATAAAAGCCGACCAGGGACAGGTCGACAACGCCAAACTCCAGCTCGTCTACTGCCGAATCACGGCGCCGATCGGCGGACGCGTCGGGCTACGGCTCGTCGACGCGGGCAACATGATCCACGCCACGGATGCCAACGGCCTGGTGGTGATCACGCAACTGCAGCCGATCACGGTAGTTTTTACCGTTGCCGAAGATAAGCTTCCGGCAGTCCTGGCGAAGCTCAAGTCCGGCGCGCGTTTAACCGTGGAAGCTTACGATCGCGAGCAAAAGCAGCGGCTGGCGACGGGCGATTTGCAAAGCATTGACAACCAGATCGATCCGACAACGGGGACGGTAAAGTTCAAGGCAGTTTTTGCCAACGCCGATGGCGCGTTATTTCCCAACCAGTTCGTCAACGCGCGTTTGCTCGTCGATACGCTGCACAATGTGACGCTGGTTCCCAATGCCGCCATTCAGCGCAGCCCGCAGTCGGCCTACGTCTACATCGTCAAGCCCGACAACACCGTCGCGGCGCGCAATGTCGCGATTCAGATGTCGCAGGGCGACGATACCGCGATCGCCAGTGGGCTCACGCCGGGCGAGACTGTGGTTGTCGATGGCGTCGACAAGCTTCAACCGGGATCGAAAGTGGCTGCGCGCACGCCGAGCGCGGCGCCGCCGCGGAGTTAAAGAGTGAACCCGGCACGGCCATTTATTCTCCGGCCGATCGCGACTTCGTTGCTCATGATCGGTCTCTTGCTCGTCGGCGTCGTTGCCTACAAGCAGCTGCCGGTTTCCGCGTTACCTCAAGTCGATTACCCCACTATTCAAGTTGTTACTTTTTACCCCGGCGCCAGCCCTGAGGTGATGACTTCATCCATCACCTCGCCATTGGAGCGCCAATTCGGCCAACTGCCGGGGCTCAATCAAATGACGTCGACGAGCTCGGGCGGCAGCTCGCTGATCACCTTGCAATTCACGCTCGATCTCAACATCGACGTCGCCGAGCAGGAAGTTCAAGCCGCGATCAATGCGGCGACATCGTTTTTGCCGACCGATCTGCCCAACCCGCCGATTTACAGTAAGACCAACCCCGCCGACGCGCCCGTTTTGACCCTCGCTCTAACATCGAAGACGCTGCCTCTGTCGAAAGTCGAAGACCTTGCGGATACCCGGCTGGCACAGAAAATTTCGCAGCTTTCCGGGGTCGGTCTGGTGAGCATCAGCGGCGGCCAAAAACCGGCGGTGCGCGTCCAAGCCAATCCTGCCGCGCTCGCCTCCTACGGGCTAACGATGGAAAACGTGCGCAGCGCCATCGCCCAGTCAAACGTCAATCAAGCCAAGGGCAATTTCGACGGTCCGCGCCAAGCCTACACCATCGGCGCCAACGATCAGCTCCTGTCGAGCGATCAGTACGGCTCGCAGATCATCGCCTACCGCAACGGCGCCCCGGTGCGACTGTCCGACGTCGCCAACGTCGTCGACGGAGTCGAGAACAGTAAGCTCGCGGCGTGGATGAACCAGGCGCCCGCGGTCATCGTGAACATCCAAAGACAACCGGGTGCCAATATTATTGCGGTGGTCGACCGCATAAAAAACCTCCTGCCCCAACTCAAAAGTTCGTTGCCCGCCTCGGTCGACGTGGCGATACTGACGGACCGAACGAATACGATCCGCGCTTCGATTGCAGACGTGCAGTTCGAGTTGATGCTCACGGTGGCCCTCGTCGTGATGGTGATTTTTCTCTTCCTGCGCACTTTTTCCGCCACGGTGATTCCGAGCATTGCGGTTCCCTTGTCCATCGTCGGCACCTTCGGCGTCATGGTTCTGCTCGGCTACAGCCTGAACAATCTCTCGCTGATGGCGCTGACCATTTCGACCGGCTTCGTGGTCGACGACGCCATCGTGATGATCGAGAACATCACACGCTACATCGAGGCGGGCGACTCGCCCCTCGACGCTGCACTTAAAGGATCCAAACAGATCGGCTTCACGATTCTGTCGTTGACCGTCTCGCTGATCGCGGTTTTGATCCCGCTGCTGTTCATGGGTGATATCGTCGGGCGGCTGTTTCGCGAATTCGCCGTCACCTTGAGTGTGACGATCCTGGTCTCGGCGGTGGTGTCGCTGACGCTCACGCCGGTCATGTGCGCCAAGTTGTTGCGCCATAGACCGGCGTCGCAGCAAGGCCGTTTTTACCGAGCCTCGGAAAGCATGTTTAATTCTGTGATCGATTACTATGGACGCACGCTGACCTGGGTATTGCGTCACCAAACCGCCACGCTCTGGGTCGCCGCGGCGACGCTTGTCTGCACCGTGCTGCTCTATGTTTATATTCCCAAGGGTTTTTTCCCGGTGCAGGATACTGGAGTGATCCTCGGCATTTCTGCAGCGCCTGAGACGGTTTCGTTCGCCGCCATGGCCGAGCGCCAGCAGGCGCTTGCCCGGGTCATTCTTCAAGACCCGGCGGTCGAGAGCTTGTCGTCGTTCATCGGCGTCGACGGCACCAATACAACGCTCAATAGCGGTCGCATTCTGGTCAATTTGAAGCCGCTGGCGCAGCGGCAGATTAACGCCAGCGACGTCATCCGCCGCTTGCAACCGGCGCTCGCCAAGGTAGACGGCATTACCTTGTTCATGCAACCGGTGCAAGATTTGACAGTGGAAGACCGGGTCAGCCGCACGCAATTTCAATACAGCCTCGAAAGCCCGGACGCGAAAGAGCTCGGCATTTGGGTGCCGCAGTTTATCAAGCAGCTCCAGTTGCGGCCGGAACTTCGCGATGTCGCCAGCGATCAATTGGACCAAGGCCTCGCTGTCCATCTAGTGATCGACCGCGATGCCGCCGCGCGTCTCGGCATTAGCGCGCAGACTCTCGACGACACGCTTTATGACGCCTTCGGCCAGCGCCAGATCTCGACGATCTTCACCCAGTTGAATCAATACCGCGTCGTCATGGAAGTGGAACCCGATTTTCAGAAAACTCCGGCGGATCTGAACAATCTCTACGCGCAGTCGAGCACCGGCGGCGCGGTGCCGCTCGGCGCATTCACTCAATCGGAGCGCTCTAACGCGCCGTTGACGATCAATCACCAGGGGCAATTTCCGGTAGTCAATGCTTCATTTAACTTGGCGCCGGGCACCGCGCTCGGACAGGCCGTGCGGGCGGTGGAAGATACCAAGCAAAGCCTCGGCCTGCCGGCAAGTATCCAGGCGGGATTTCAAGGCACGGCCCAGGCGTTTCGCGTTTCGTTGGCCAATGAGCCGTTTTTGATCCTCGCCGCGCTAGTCACCGTCTACATCGTCTTGGGCGTGCTTTATGAAAGTTACATTCACCCGGTAACGATTCTCTCGACTTTGCCGTCCGCCGGCGTCGGCGCGCTCTTGGCACTCATGCTCTGTCGGACGGAGTTCAGCGTGATCGCGCTCATCGGCATCATATTGCTCATCGGTATCGTCAAGAAAAACGCCATCATGATGATCGACTTTGTGCTGGACGCCGAACGTCGAGAGGGCAAGAGTCCCGCCGATGCGATCTACCAGGCCTGCTTGCTGCGCTTCCGTCCGATCATGATGACCACGATGGCCGCGCTGCTCGGCGCCGTGCCGCTGGCGTTCAGCGCCGGCACTGGCGCAGAGCTGCGCCAGCCGCTGGGCATTTCGATCATCGGCGGCCTGCTGCTCAGCCAACTGCTGACGTTATACACAACGCCGGTCATCTATCTCGCCTTCGACCGTTTAGCCAAACGACTGGTTCGTCTGCGTCTCCGCAGCCACGCCGACCGCCCGGTTGG
>VBKY01000740.1 GCA_005879255.1 Deltaproteobacteria bacterium | reverse complement strand
GATTCGATGGTGCGGGTCAACGTTCCCGGCGAGAGAAGTGAGAGCGCCGTTGGGCATGCGGATGGTAACGGTCGGCGTATGCTCGAAAGAGTCCGGCATGGAGAGAAGCAGAATGTTCATTAAAGACCCCGCTGCGTAGAGTTAGCTAGAAGTCTTCTGGCAATGGTGGGGAGGTTTGTTACGAGGACGAATATCACTTGGAGAAGTGCTGTCAAGAAGGTTCCATTTCTATTCTCTCTCCAGAGCAGATAATATCAGCATTACTAGCGCAACTAGATTCAGAATTGCGCTGGTCGCGTGGGAGTATTCCCATTGCCGACGAAGTTCTATCCAATTAGAGTGTTTTTAACCCCATAACCTCCCCGTATCATGGGCTGATCATAGCTTCAGATAATTGAGCCTCAGCGCGTTGCTGATCACGGAAACCGAGCTGAAAGTCATCGCGACGCTCGCGATGACCGGGCTGAGTAGCACGCCGAAAAAGGGATAAAGCGCGCCGGCTGCGATCGGAATGCCCAACACGTTGTAGATAAACGCAAAGAATAGATTCTGGCGGATGTTCCGCATGGTTGCGCGACTCAGCGTGCGTGCTCTGACGATGCCACGCAAGTCGCCCTTAACGAGAGTCACTCCCGCGCTTTCTATCGCTACGTCGGTGCCCGTGCCCATCGCTATGCCGACATGAGCCTGCGCCAGTGCGGGCGCGTCGTTGATACCATCTCCTGCCATCGCCACTATGTGGCCTTTTGCCTGAAGATCCCGAATCACCTCTATTTTTTGCTCGGGAAGGACCTCGGCGTGAACTTCATCGATACCGAGCTTTTTCGCAACGGCTTCGGCTGTTGTGCGGTTGTCGCCGGTCAGCATGATGATCTTTATCCCGTCATCATGAAGCATGCGGATCGCTTCGCGAGTGGATGGCTTGACGGGATCAGCGACACCCAGCAGTCCGGCGACAGCTCTGTCAACGACGACATACATAACCGTTTGGCCGTCTCGTCTCAGCTCTTCCGACTGGTCCGATAAGTCGTAGGCACCAACGCCCAACTCTTCCAATAATCTGCGGTTGCCGACCGCGACCTGTTTGCCATCGACAGAAGCAACAACACCTTTCCCTGTGATGGAGCGAAACTCACGAACATCGGCCAGTTTCACGCCTCGTTCTTTCGCGCCACTGACAATGGCCGCTGCCAGCGGATGCTCGCTGCCGCGCTCGAGGCTGGCTGCGAGATATAGCAGCTCGCCCTCGACTTGTCCTTGCACGGGAACCACAGAAACCAATCGCGGTTTGCCCTCGGTCAGTGTTCCCGTCTTATCGATCACCAATGTGTCTACCTTCTCCAAAACTTCCAGTGCTTCGGCGTTTTTGATCAGCACTCCAGCGCTGGCGCCGCGTCCCGTGCCAACCATGATCGACATCGGCGTAGCCAAACCCAGCGCGCATGGACAGGCGATGATCAGCACACCGACGGCGTTAAGCAGTCCGTAGGCCATTGCCGGCTCGGGTCCGAATAAGGCCCAGACAATGAACGTGATGACCGCGATCACAACCACTGCGGGAACAAAATAGGCCGCCACAACGTCAGCCAATCTCTGGATTGGCGCACGGCTCCGCTGCGCCTCGCTTACCATGCGTACGATCTGAGCGAGCAGCGTGTCGCTGCCGACGCGCTCTGCCTTCATGATGAAACTGCCGGTTCCGTTAATGGTACCGCCAATGATCTTGCTGCCTTCTAACTTCTCGACAGGGATCGGTTCTCCGGTGATCATCGATTCATCGACCGATGTGGTTCCCTCAAGAACTATTCCGTCTACAGGAATCTTTTCCCCTGGACGAACTCGCAGGCGATCTCCAGGTTTCACACGATCCAACGGAACGTCTTCTTCAGACCCGTCATCGCGCACAAGGCGCGCTGTTTTGGGCGCAAGAGTCAGAAGCGCTCTGATCGCGTTGCTAGTCTTACTGCGCGCGCGTAGCTCCAGCACCTGACCGAGCAGGACTAACGTTGTGATCACCGCGGCGGCATCAAAGTATGTGCCCACCTCACCGCCATGACCACGAAATGACTCGGGAAAGGCTGCCGGAAAAAGCGTGGCGGCGAGGCTGTAAACGTAGGCCGTGCCAACGCCGATCGCGATGAGGGTGAACATATTTGGGCTGCGGTTGACGATCGATGCCCAGCCGCGCTGGAAAAATGGCCATCCGCCCCACAGAACAACCGGTGTAGCAAAAATGAACTGCACCCAGTTGAGTAGTTTGGAAGGCAGGAGCCTTTGTATTGGTTGACCTGGAATCATGTCTGACATTGCCAGAAAGAAAATCGGCGCGGTGAGGATGACACAGATCCAGAACCGACGAGTCATGTCGACGAGCTCTGGATTGACTTCTTCGTCCAAAGTTACCGTTCTCGGCTCGAGCGCCATACCGCAGATAGGACAAGAGCCCGGCTCGTCGCGCACGATTTCGGGATGCATCGGGCAGACGTATTCCGTCTTCACCGAAGGAACGGCAGGGGCAGCCGGTTCTAGAGCCATCCCACATTTAGGGCAAGCGCCGGGTTTCGGCTCGCGCACCTCAGGATCCATCGCACAGACATAGGTACCGTGTTCAGTTTCATCAGACTTGGGCTTCTGTGGCGCCCCATGCCCGTGTGACTGTTCGTGATCGTGCGCGTGCGGGTGGGCAGCCGCTTGTGCATGCTCGTGACCCGCGTGCGTTTGCGACTTCAGAAACTTTTCAGGGTCTTCTTTGAATTTCGCCAGACAGTGCTGGCTGCAGAAATAAT
>VBKY01000297.1 GCA_005879255.1 Deltaproteobacteria bacterium | reverse complement strand
TACTCGTGAATAGTGCCGGCATTCGCCGGGAGCCCAATATCCAGAGGAGGACGACCATGAAGAAAATCAGTTTTTCTTTAGGCTTGGTGTTCGTTCTACTGGCTCTGAGCTGGATTGTCGGCTCGCAGGAACAAAAGAGCAACATGACCTTCTTCATCACCAGCGCCGGCTCAGGGAAAGGAGCAGACCTCGGCGGCCTGGCGGGCGCCGATAAACATTGCCAATCCCTCGCACAATCGGTCGGCGCCGGCAATCGTACCTGGCATGCGTACTTGAGCACCAGCCCATCTGATGGCAAGCCTGCCGTCAATGCACGCGATCGCATCGGTCGCGGTCCCTGGCAAAACGCCAAAGGCAGCGTCATCGCAAAAGATGTCGACGATCTGCACAGCAACAACAATAAGATCAACAAAGAGACAGCGCTCAGCGAAAAAGGCGAGACCATAAACGCGCGCGGCGACAAGCCGAATATGCACGACATTCTGACCGGTTCGCAGCCGGACGGACGAGCGTTTTCAGGCGACCAAGATATGACCTGCCGCAACTGGACGAGCAGCAAGGAAGGCACGGCGATGCTCGGCCACCACGACCGCCAAGGACTGCGTGACGACGAATCCTCCAGATCGTGGAATTCATCCCACCCGTCGCGCGGCGAGGGCGGTGGATGCACCCAAGAAGCACTGCGCAGCTCCGGCGGCAATGGTTTGTTTTACTGCTTCGCGGTGAACTAGCCCTAATCCCAAAAAAATCATCCTTGCGAATTAGCAAGGACCGATTCCCTTTCCGTTGTGGGAGAGGGCAAGGGTGGACCTCCTCGAACATGGGGATCACCTCACCTCTGTGGCCAATCAGCCCCCAGTTTGACTATGTATTACGATACTTGTATTTTGTATATACGTTTCGAACGAGGTGAGATTATGGCAAAGGCACTAACATCACTACGGCTCGATGATCGGCTTGTGAGAAGAGCCCAAAAAGTTTTAGGAGCAAAGAGCAGAACCCAGACCATAGAAATGTCTCTGGAAGCCGTCGTGGAGACGGAGAAACATCGCAAGCTCATCAAACGCTACAGCGGGAAAGCCAAGCCGGGCGACTTTGACCACAGCTAATCTTGCGATCCTCGACGCCTCCGTCTACGTCGACAATCTACGATCCGGCCGATTTAAGCAGGAAATCCTCGATCTCAACTTTGTTATTCGGTGCAGCGCCGTTGTTTTGGCCGAGTTGTCTCGGGGTGCTCGGTCTCGGCCAATGAGGAAATTTGTCGACGATCTGGCGAAAAACCTCCGGATCATCGCGCCAAATGAAAGGGAGTGGATCCAATCAGGACAGATCGTCAACCGGCTCGTTGCCGCCAAAGGGTACGACATTCACAAAACTAGAGAGCTTCATTTTGACGTGTTAATCGCGCTTACGGCGCGGCGAATCGGCGCCTACCTAATTACATGCAACGTTGATGACTTTACCACCGTTCGTGAATTTTTGGATTTTAACCTTGTTTGTTGGTAGCGATCTTCAGCTAATGGTCTCAGCATAGTAGATCCGGTTATCGCAGCGTAACCCGAAGACCCACCCCATTAATCTTCCCCACGCCGTCAAAATCCAGCGCATTAGCTCTCCAATCCGCCGAACGAGCCTTGGCTCCAAGCCGATGGGCTCTGGATTGGTCGACTAGAAGTCGGCTCTTATACCCGTCATTCCGCCGGAACCCGGCATCCAGGCGGTTTTTGAACTTGAACTGAAAAACGAACCTGGATGCCAGCGGGAGTTTATCCTGAGCCACGTCGAAGGGCCGGCATGACGAACAGTAACTTGGTCTTTTCGTGCTTCGAATTTACTCGTTTATCCTTGGCGCCCTTTGCGCTTTTCCGCGAATTAATCCGAGACTGACTGGGGCAGAGCGCAGCCTACGAAAACCTTCGCGTCCCTCGACAAATTAGAGCGAATCCAGGAACGCCAACAATTGAATTTTCTCCGCCGCCGACAGCGCGTTGTAATTCTTCGTCACGCCTGCCGCCTGACCAGCATGGCGCTGGATGGCGTCCTGTTTGGTGAACGACAAGCCATCATGCATCAGCCGATTGCGAGTTCGCAGCGCCCACAACGGAGCGGTTCGGATCTGATTGGCGGTTGAAGCATATTCCGGCAACGGCAGAACGGGTATGCCGTCACCCGTCCCGACGTCATGCAACAAGTAATCGCTGTAAGGATGGATGATCTTGTTGCCGAGTGCGGCCGGGACCGTGAATACACCGCCGCTGATTTTCGCTCCCGGGCGCGCCGTGGTGATGGAAGGCGTGTGACAAACAGCGCACCCGACTTTGTTAAACAACGCTTCTCCAGCCAGTACGTCAGCGGTTGCTGGCCCTCGCAGCGGGGCTTTCGTCGAGCGTATGAAGTCGGCGAATGCCACAACATCGACACCATCGTCCTCGGGGTCTGCAACCGGATCATACCCTGAACCGAAACCGACGAAGCGACCATTGGAGGTGTTCTCTTCGGGAAACAAAGGAGTGGTAATACCCATTTCATTGAGGTAGGCGTCGGCGGAAAATGATTCCAGGCTGGCATGCTGACCTTTCCAGCCAAAGCGCCCGATCCGGGCACTGCTCGCGGCTTCGAGCACAGGAACTATAACGGCCGTGCCGCGCATTCCTGCAGGTTGTTTGTCGCGAATCGCAAGCAGCGTGCTATTCGCTATGGCCTCTACGAAGCCGTTGCCAAGGGTATTCGTCGAGATGCGGAAAGTCCGGATGGAATCCGCGGGGGTGATTTGCTCGACGATATCAGGGTGAGTGGCGCGCGAATGGATAAGGGTTCCGCCCAGGGACTCAAAGAACTGACCGTTCTCTGAGCGTCCGGAGCGAAGCTCCGCTACCTGGCTAGCGCCTCCCGTGACGACGTTTTGGTGGCACTCCCGACAGCTCTGCGCGTTATAGGTGGGGCCCAGTCCATCTTGAATGGTTTCAACCTCCTCGAAGGTGAACCGGTTATCGTTAAACGAGCGCAGGGCTACGACATTGGCCTCATTCAATGTCTCGAACGGCGGTCCCTGCTCGGTGAAACCGTTGGTCAGATTGTCGAAACCGGTGGGCGCTTCCGTTGCATCGCTCCTCGGGTCGCCAAACGAGGAGCGATCTTCGTCTTCAATCACGCCGTTATGACGGAATCGATCTCCGCGGTTCTGGCGGTTTGCTTGAGAGAATACGTTTTGACTTTGCAGAATGAGAAAACCGACTAACCCCGAGACGAGCAATATGAGAACATTCAATTTTGTGTACATAGTCTCTCCTTCCTTGTTACAACTAGTTCCATTGATTTTTTTTCAGCAGTTTATTCCCTGCGAAACCTCCTATCAAGTTGGTTGGCCACTCACCGTGAGCGGCGGGTCGCTCGCTGCAGCGGAACAAAAGCGTTTTCGAACACGTAATCCGCCACCTGTCGGCCCTGGGTGATTCCTTCCGTCTTGTCGAACGCCCAGTGGATACCGAGGTAAATTCGGCTTTGTCCGTTCTCTTCCTCCGCTTGGGACAGCGAGGAGAAACTGCGCGGGATGAGCGGTCGCACATTGCCGTTGTTGTCCAGCGTTATGCCGTTGAACTCGTCCGAGACGAATGTAAACGAAATCGCATCGGTCCCGTAGAATTTTCGCAGGATCTGGAAGAGCGCGCCGCCGAAGCCCGCGTGCCCGGACGGGTATGCCGGAAAGGGAGGCGTGAAGTTCGGCCCGTTGAGGTTGCTGGCGGGCGCGCCGAGCGGCGAGAATGTCAAATCTCCGACAGTGGCCGGATTGCCGTCGCCGACTCCGCTCGGGCCAGTCCCCTCGTCGGCCTCACGGATACCGGTAACCGGACGCCAGAACTGGTAGTAGTACTTCGACTCCCAGATCGCGATGCCGGCGTCGGCCATCGCTACGTTCACGAGCGCTAAAAGGCGCGCCAGCTCGACCTCATGCGAACCCATCTGATCGGCGATTTCCACTGCGATCTGGTTGTACAACCGCGGTGGTGCGCACAGGCTGGGAGTACCGTCATAGGCCCAGTAGATACCGATCTCGGTTTGTTCCTCCGTGCGCGCCGTGGGCGTGACGATGCCGTCGCCGCCGAGTTGCTTCACCTCATCGAACGCGGTCACATACTTTGGGCTGCTCAGGGCCGGTGGAAGTGGAACCCGGAACTGCTCGGCAGACCTCAGAGCAAACGGTGTAACGTCTCTCCAGTATGCGCCCAGAGCGAGCGGGATCAGACTGATCGGGTCTTGGCGCCACTTTCCCGGCTCATCGCTGATGATGAAATCAATGCCGATGCGCGGTTCGGCACGCTGCGAGCCATCGTTGGCTCTAAGCGCGAGGATCTCGGCCGCCGCCTGGCGTCCGAGATCGATTCCGTCCGCTTTAGCACGTCCGTCCGGGATCTGCCCGAGGTCTGCGGCAAGCAGCTCATTGAAGCTGGCCGCCTGCGAAGGGAAAAGCGTGATCAGCGCATCGCGCGCCGCTTGTGCGATCGCGGCGTCCATGGAAGCGCCGCGCTCGGCAGGCGGAAGACCAATATAGCTCCGATAGCCGCCCGTGATCGCGTTCACCGCCTCGAAGATTGCGATGTGGACGATCGCCATTGCGCGACTCGACCGCCCGGGCCCCAATTGTTCACCGAAGACTCGGTTCTCGCCCGCAGCGACCGGCGTGTGGTCGAGGCCGCTGGCGTTGATCGCGATCTCGTTCCAGTAACGCACCGAGTCGACTCCCGTTTCGTGTGCACGTCTCGCCAGGACCGGAGGCCGCGGCCCGGCATTAAAGCGCGGCCCCAGGGCGTCGCGAACTCCACCGGGGAATCCGTCTGCCCAGGCAGAGACGGCCAAACTGAGGGTGAAGCTAGTCAATGTCGCAATAACTATCCTTCGGTTTTGCTCAGAGATCATAAGTTCACCTCCTCTTTTTTTGCGGATTCATGACTCACTTGTGTAGTGCGATCTTCGCGCGCAGTTTCGCTCTGCGGCTGGCGCGGTTTCGCAATAATGCGGCAAAAGGCGTATGCGGGTTGACGTTGTAGCCAATGTCGACGCGCTACAGGCTGCGCCAAGGGTTCCATGCGGCCACGATACGAAAAGCTTTATTAAGGTAGGCTTAAGGCCAAATTAATCTTGGCGAGACCGTTCCAGCTCGATGCAGACGAAATCTCGATCTTAATCCGTTCTTAATGTCAGTTGTGGCAAGATCTCCGGCTCAGAAAGCGAGCGCTGCGTTTCATTGTGTGAACAAATGTGCTGCAATGAGCGACGGTGCCAGACGCAAGATGAGAATACTGATTGTTGAAGATGAGCCTCGATTGCTCCGTAACCTCGCCAAAGCCTTACGCGAGGAAGCGTACGCAGTGGATGTGGCCGCAGCGGGCGACGAAGGTCTCTATAAGGCCGAGAGTTATGATTATGACGCCATCGTGCTCGACATCATGCTGCCGCGTCTCGATGGCTGGGAAGTGCTAGAGCGACTGCGCAAACAAAAGCAAACTCCCTTGCTGATGCTCACTGCTCGCGACGCTCCCAAGGACCGCGTTCGCGGCCTCGACAACGGAGCGGACGATTATCTCGTCAAACCATTTGATTTGTCCGAACTCCTGGCTCGACTTCGGCGTTGATCCGTCGCTCGGTTGGCCAGCCGCGGTCTCAGATCGAACTGGGTGCTGTGCTCATCGACACTCGCGCTCGCTCGGTTACCCGCTCGGCGCAGCCGGTTACGCTCACCGCGCGCGAGTACGCGATCCTCGAATATCTTGCGCTCCACCGAGGAGAGGTGGTGACGCGCACTGCGCTTTACGAGCACCTTTTCGACGAGAATGAAGATACCATGTCGAATCTATTGGACGTGCATATCTTCAGCATCCGCAAAAAACTCGGACGCGACCTCATCAAGACTCGCCGTGGCCAGGGTTATTGCATCGCGCCCTGAGCCTTTACCATGTTCTTCAAGTCCATTCGCTGGCGCTTGCAGTTGTGGCTGGCGTTTTTGCTTGTTTGTGTTTTAAGCGGCTTCGGCGTCACCATTTATCAACTTCAGCGTGTGAGCCAACTTAGGCAGATTGACGAGGAGTTGGAGCGTCGCGTTGCGGTCCTAAGTGGCGCTGTCCGCGGTGGCCCCCCTCCCAAACGAAGTTTTGCACCCCCACCTTTTGAGAGAGGCCCGGGCCCGCGTGACTTCGATAAGGATAATCGACATCCGCCTCCACCTGAGGGTCGTCCGCCGTTTCGCGGCGAACGAAAAGGACCTTTCGGACCTCGCGATTTCTCGATTTCGGAGGAGATCTCAAGCCTGTTTGACCAAAGCAGTACAAGCGCTTTCTACTTCACGGTCTGGTCCCGCGATGGCGCTATGTTCAAGCGGTCAAGCAACGCGCCTCCCAATGTCCCTCTGCCGCAACGGCTGAACAACACCGATACTCGAACCCACGCGCGAACCCGCAACGGATACCGTGAAGCCTTTCACTTCACGGAGCTTGCCGACTGTGTGCTTGCCGGTCGCTCCATTAGCACCGACCTGGACGCTATGCGCCGTTTCAAGTTGTGGCTGCTTGCCGCCGGTGGCACCGTACTCGCGTTCGGTCTAGGCGGCGGTTGGTGGCTGACATCTCGCGCCATGCGCCCGGTGGATGACATCAGCGTCGCCGCGAGCCGCATCTCCGAGGGAAACTTATCTGAACGCATTAACGTGGCCGATACCGACAGCGAACTGGGCCGGCTTGCCAGCGTTTTAAATTCAACCTTCGCTCGGCTCGAAGCCGCCTTCGCTCAACAAACGCAGTTCACTGCCGACGCCTCTCA
>VBKY01000072.1 GCA_005879255.1 Deltaproteobacteria bacterium | reverse complement strand
CCGGGGAAGTAGATTTCTGCATGCGCAGCACGATCTCCTTCGACGGCGCGATGATTCTGCGCGAGCAGTGGGAAAAAACCGGGAAAGGCAAGGTTCATATCAGCCCGGCTTCTTGGAGTTGGCTCAACCTGAGCCGCGACAATCCATGGTTCAATGACGTGCGAGTGCGGCGCGCGTTGATGCATGCGCTCGACCGCGAGGCGATGGTAAAGAGTATTTTCAAAGGTGAGAATCTC
>VBKY01000071.1 GCA_005879255.1 Deltaproteobacteria bacterium | reverse complement strand
CATACCAAGAATATTCCGACGGCAGAAAATAAGTACGCGCTGGAAAACGTTTCCGGTTGGAACGATCCGCGCAAAGACGCGATCCTGGACGAGCTGAACGAGATCATTACCCCAGAGCGGTCCGAGAAATTGCAGCTCGAGTTCGTCAAGCTGTTTACCGAGTATTTGCCGGTTCACCCGCTTTATTTCGGACCCGAGGTCCTCGTCGCTAAAAAAGGCCTTAGCGGCGTCACCCCGCGGCAGGAAACCGGCGGGCAAAACTCGAGCACCTGGAACATGCACAAGTGGGATAAGGCGTAGCCGATTAACCACAAAGGACGCAAGGTGACAAAGCAGAGGCGCGATTCATCGCGCCCTCAGAGTGAAGAACCGTCGGTGTTTAGCCGCAAAGAACGCAAAGGGTGCAAAAAAGAATAGTTCAAACCTTTCGAGTCGTTCAACTGCTCAAGCGGTTTAGAAGTGGCAAGAATTTAGATTCATCACGGAGTCATGCCTTTCGTCGTGAATAATTATTCAGGTGGAAGCGAGGGTAAAAGATGAAAGTCGATGCCAATGGCGCGGTCGCATCGAATGTGAAGCGGATCGGCCATCTGGATACTCCGGGGAGGCGGTCAAGTTTTGGTCCAAGGTAAAACTGCGTTCGTGGGGCATATTGATCCGCCGCACGGAACCTCGATAGTAGATGTATTGGAGCCGTCCCACCCGAGGCTGCTTTCGACTTTAGAGGTTCCGCCCGAAACGCATTCGCACAAGGTTAGAGTGTCGGGCGACATCATGGTCATCAACAATGAAAACTACACCCGAGGATTCCCGCCGAGCGCACACGACTGGAAAGGGAGCTCGGACGGCCGCCGACGGATGCAGAGCTCGCCAGCGCTCTTAACTATACCGTCGCCGATCTAAAATCACTGCTGGAGTCGGCAGCGCGCGGCTATCAGGGCGGCGGCATCCGGATCTTCGATGTCGCCAATCCGCAAAAGCCGCGCGAGCTCTCTTTCTTCAAGACTGGTAGTAACGGCGTACACCGTTTCGATTTTGACGGGCGGTATGCACATCTCTCGACGAGAATGGAAGGGTACGAAGGCTATATTGTCATGATTGTGGATCTGGAAGATCCGAGCCGCCCGGAAGAAGTGTCTCGTTGGTGGCTCCCTGGACAATGGTTAGCGGGCGGAGAAACACCTTATTGGGGATACGACCGCTACGAATGCCATCATCCGATGCGTTTTGGCGATCGTCTCTATGTCAGCTACTGCATGGCGGGATTGGTGATTCTCGAGATCAGCGACATTGCCAACCCCAAGCTCATAAGCCGGTACAACTATCATCCGCCTTTCTTCAAGACGCACACCTTTATTCGTGCCCCGTTTGCGATAGGTGGAAGAGACATCGCCGTGGCAGTGGACGAGCAGCCGCCACGGCCGCGCCCAGAACAAGTGCCGGCGTTCATGTGGTTCTTCGATGTGACGGATGAAAAGAGTCCCAAGCCGATCTCGGCGTATGCCATGTCTGAGGCGGACACACCGTGGACGCGCGCAGAGCACGGCGGGCGCTTTGGCGCGCACCAGTGTCACGAGCACATGACCGACAGTTTGGTCTACGTAACGTGGTTTAGAGGCGGGCTGCGGATTGTCGATATCGCTGACCCGGCAAAACCGAAGGAAGTGGGCTACTTCATTCCGCCGCCTGGCAAGGATCAGAAGACGCCGCAATCCAACGACGTGTTCGTTGACACTCAAGGACTGATCTATCTTATCGACCGGTTAAACGGGTTGGATATTCTAGAATATACTGGACCTTCGGGACAGAAATCCGCCGCATAGGAGCACGTTGATGAAATCTCATTTCAATACAGTGATCTTGGGGATTGCTGTAGCAATTATTCCAAGCCTTGCTTCGGTCGCGTCAGGCCAGCGTCTGGGAAAAGACCTTAATGAAATCGTCCAGCTTGCCAATAAGGAACGAAGTGTCCGTGTCGCCACGTCTTGGGAGCCGGAAAATGAAGCGGCGCTCCTTAAAGGCTTCTACCAAAAGTATCCAGCGATCAAGGTTACCACCGACCGCATTAGCGGCATCGAAACTCGCGAGCGCATCCTGAATGAAGCTTTGGCGGGAGTTGTCGAGCACGACCTGGTCAATGTATCGGGGGAATTGCGCAATAATTATGTTAAAGCCGGCGTAATGACTGGGCCCGTCGCCTGGCGCAAACTATTTCCGAACGTGAAGGATGTGCATTTCAGTCCCGATGGTTATTTCGCGGTCAGTGGATTTAGCACCTACATCATCGCCTACAATCCGTCGCTCGTACCGAAGGAGAAAGTTCCCAAAAAATGGGACGACTGTCTGGATCCCTACTGGAAAGGAAAGTTCGTGGTCTTAACCCGTCCCCGAACGTTCACCGGCCTCGCCGCCGGTTGGGGTGAAGAAAAGGCTCTCGCCTTCGCCCGCGCGCTCAAAGATAATCAACCGGTCTGGAAAAGCAGCCAATCGGGAGCACTCACCCAGGTGGCCATCGGCGAGTATCCGATGATCTGTGGGATGGCTTATCACTCCTTGAAAAGTGTGGTGATGAGGGACCCCAAGACTAAGATCGCCTATGCTGTGCCCTCCGATCTTCCGTTCCAAATCGGCGAAGCGATGGCGATCATGCGCCGAACGCGGCATTGGTATTGACCGGCTGGTTGGTGACACCGGAAGGGCAGAAAAACATGGACTTAGAGGGTAGAAGCTCTCCCTTTGTCCCAGGAACCGAAGCCGCGGAGCTGGTGAAAAAAAATAATGCCAAAATTGTTTTTGAAAGTTGGGACGCGCTGCAGCACGAAGCTGATATGGCGCGGAAGATTACCGCAACCTGGGGATTCCCTAAGGCGAAGAACTAGATTCAACAAGAATTTAGCCGCAAAGAACGCAGAGAGCGCAAAAGGATTTCCTCATGAGGGTCCCAGCGTGACTGACTTACGATCAGAGGAAAAGCAGACTTTTGTCACGAAGAACACCCCCTCCTTTCGTCCTCCCCCGCAATGCGGGGGAGGAAAGAGGTAGGAGTCGGCCTTCCTGTGTTTCGTGGCTAAGAATTTAACCAGAGTATGGCGCCAGTCAATTTGAAAATGGATAAACCATGAACGGAACCAGAACGATTGCGATCCCTCGTTTCAATGTCCAAATTCTCCGGCGTTTCCGGGGAAACTTTATTCCGTTCGCCTTGACGAGCTTCTTGCTCTTTCTGATCATCATCCCTCTTGCGCGGTTGCTCATCAGCAGTTTTCAGTCTGGTCATCCGGCGATTCCCGAAGGTTGGACGCTGCAGAATTATGTCACGGCCTACTCGATGCCGCTCTTTTATCAGGCCCTCGGGACGACAATCATAATCTCTGCCATCGGTACTCTGTTCACTCTCGCGATCGCCGTCTTGTTTGCCTGGCTGATCGAGCGGACTGATATGCCGCTGCGCAACCTTGCTTGGGCTTTGATTCTTATCCCGATGGCGATTCCCGGCGTTCTTTTTGCCCTCGGGTGGGCGCTGCTGCTGGCCCCTAAGACCGGGGTTTTGAATATTATCCTAAGGAGCGTCTTTGAACCGCTCGGTTTTCCGCTGACCGAGGGGCCTCTAAACATTTACTCCATCGGCGGACTGATCTTTCTCGACGGTCTTCGCGGAGTGACAACGGTCTTTCTGATGGTTGTGGGCGCTTTTCGCATGATGGATCCGACGATGGAAGAAGCAGCGCGAGTCGCTAAGGCCAATGGACGTGCCGCGTTTTTTCAGGTGACACTGCCTGCATTAATGCCCGCGGTTCTTAGCGCCGCCATCTATTCTTTCATTTCCAGCATGGAATCATTCGAAGGGCCGCTGGCCATCGGGCTTCCCGGCGGCATTTTTGTTTTGAGCACCTTGATCTACTTCACCACCCGTCTTCAGGCGCCGCTGGACTACGGTCTGGGCGCAGTGTTTGGCGTGGTTTATATGATTTTGATGCTCGTCTTGCTGTTTGGATATCGCCGGATAGTGCGCTATTCGGAGCGCTATTCGACCATCACTGGGAAAGGTTTCCGGCCGCGGGTCATTCCGATTGGCAAATGGCGTTATCCGGCTCTCGGCATGTTTGTCGGCTACTTTATCGTCACGGTCGGCGCGCCGTTCGTCATTTTGTTCTGGGCGTCTCTGCTGCCGAGTTATCGCATTCCATCCTACGAAGCTTTGAGTTTGGTTTCGCTCGCCAACTACCTGCAAATCTTGGCGATGCCCAAACTCGGCTCGATTGTCTGGAACACTCTCCTGCTGATGGTCATTGCAGCGACGGTGACCATGCTCCTCGCATTCTTCGTTTCATGGGTGATCGTGCGCACGGAATTGAGCGGCAGGGGCGCGCTCGATGCGGTCACCTTCTTTCCCCATGCCGTTCCGGGAATTGTCATCGCCTTGGCCTTGATGATGGCTTATCTCAGTCCGCCCCTAAAATATCTCGGCATCTACGGCACGCTTTGGATTCTCGCGATGGGGTTCATCGTAAGCTACATCGCTTTTGCAACCCGGCTGATGAACAGCGCGATCATTCAGGTGCAGAAAGAGTTGGAACAGGCCGCGTACGTTTGCGGCGCTAGCCCCACGCGCACTTTGCTTGCGATCACTTTGCCGCTGCTCTTCCCGGCCTTTGCCGCGGGTTGGGTTTGGGTGGCGGTCCATGTGTTACGGGGGTTTTCCATCCCCTTGATGCTATCGAGCAAGAACAATGAGGTTTTTGCCGTATCGCTGTGGGAATTTTGGGATCGAGGACTGATATCCACCGCATCCGCCCTCGGGGTTTTGCTCATCGCGGTTTTGATCCCTCTGACGCTCATCATGCGCCGTTTCATCCTCCGTGTAAGCGCTCAGGAAAGGTAAGACTGATTTATGAGAGTGAATGTAAATGGCCTGGGCAAAACGTTTCAGACCATGGACGGAAGGGTCGACGCGATTCAGGACCTTAGTTTTGAGGTCGAGCCGGGTCAATTTTACACGTTGCTCGGACCGAGCGGATGCGGCAAGAGCACGACGCTTAGATGCCTTGCGGGTCTGGAGCGCCCGGATCAGGGCGAGATCAGAATTGGCGATCGAGTCGTATCGTCTCCGACGATTTTTCTCCCGCCGAACGAAAGACCCATCGGCATGGTTTTTCAATCTTACGCCATCTGGCCGCACATGACGGTTTTCAACAACGTGGCGTTTCCGTTGAAACAGCAAAAAGTGCGGAAGAACGACCGAGAGCGGCTGGTCATGGAAGCGCTCGCGCTTGTGCAAATGAAAGATCTGGCGCATCGGCCGGCGCCCTATCTCAGTGGCGGGCAACAGCAGCGAGTGGCTCTGGCGCGCGCGCTGGTGTCCGAGCCTCAGGTATTGCTGTTGGATGAGCCTCTGAGCAATTTGGACGCTAAACTGCGCGAGGAACTCAGACTGGAAATCAAAGAATTGCTGCAACGATTAAACATCACCGCCGTTTATGTGACCCATGATCAAGCCGAGGCTTTGGCCATGTCGGATCGCGTTGCCGTGATGTTCGGCGGGAAAATTCTTCAGGAGGCCAACCCGAAGGAACTTTATCTCAAACCCAATGCTAAGTTCGTCGCCCAGTTTATCGGTCAGGTGAATTTTTTTGAAGGCACGGTTTCAGAAAGCTCACGCAACGGAATCGGCGTCGTCAAAACAGCCCAAGGTGATTTTCGTTGTGCTCTGCCTGGCATCATCCAAAGTGGCGCCGAGGCGCTCGTGGCTATCAGGCCGGAAAGTTTTCTGGTTTCCGCGGAGACACGACCGGATGCAGCCAACGTTTTGCAGGGAAGGGTAGAGAAGAGCGTTTTTCTCGGCGATTTCATCGACTGCCAGATTCGCGTGGGCGAGCAAATCGTGCGCGCAAAGCTGCCGCCTACCAGCGACTTGACCCTGGCAGACCAAGTGTTCTTGCAATTCGAACCCCACGCGTGCATCGTCTTGCCGGTTTCGGCTTAGTCTCGTTGGCGGACCGAAGAGGCTTATCCACAAAGATCACAAAGTAACAGCGCGATGAATCGTGCCCGCAGACCGGAAAAACGAAAGACGGAAAGTCGTTTCGCCGCAAAGAACGTGGTTCGATAAACTCACCACCCTGAGCGAAGTCGACGGGCAAAATCGCAAAAAAGTCAGGAAGAAAAACCTTCGTAATGAAATAAAGTTAGCGTAACGATCAATCGAGCCGTGGTGCTGTCGCGGATTTTAAAAGGAAGTCATTATGGCGAGCTGCCCGATTCAATCGCTCACGAGACGACAATTCATGTTACGTTCCGGGATGGCTGCTATTGGCCTGGGGCTATCAACTCGGGCGCAGCCGTTGGCAGCTGCACAGGCCGGCCAGAAGCGAATTGTCATAATGGGAGGCCGCCGCACCGCCGGCTTCGCCAACCATGGCCGCTCGGATACCGAGCTCACAGGTTTGGTGGACGCGGGCCTCGCTGGACAGGACCCCGTCACGTTGGAGCGCTTTCCGTGGCTTGCCGAGGAACTTCCGTCCGTCAAGAAGGGAACCTGGAAGATCGACAGACAAAAGAAAACAATGGTGACCACATATCGTTTACGATCGGGCTTGAGATGGCACGATGGCAAACCCCACACCTCCCACGACTTCAAGTTCGGCTGGGAGGTGCACCGCCATCCGGAATTTCCCCTGCGCGATCGGCTGGTGCCCGACCTGATCGAGAAAATCGAAACTCCCGACGACCGTACCATCGCGATTCACTGGAAGGGGCTGTACAACGAGGCCTACGCGATTCAGAAGCAGCAGCTGCGCGCCTGGCCCAGGCATAGTTTGCAGGACGCTTTTCAAGCAGGCGATATCAAAGCTTTAACCCGAGATGCTTACTGGAATCAGAGGTTCATCGGCACGGGACCCTATCGTCTAGTTGATTGGGGTGGCGGTGCGCAGATCGAAGTGGAAGCCAATCCCTATTATGTCCTGGGAAAACCGAAGATCGATCGGATTACCTACAAAGTTGTGGAGGACAGCAACACGGCTCTTTCGGCGATGCTGGCTGGAGAAGTCGATTTGGCGCTGCGTGATACGCTTTCCTTCGACGGCGCCATGGTCTTGAAGGAGCAGTGGGAGGCGAAAGGGCAGGGAACGATCAGCATTAGACCGATTACGTTTCGTTGGGTGAATCTGAGCGGAACAAATCCGCTCTTCAAAGACGTTCGGGTCAAACGCGCGCTGCTCCACGCCATCGATCGCAACAGCATGGTGAACAATGTCTTCCGCGGCGTGGCGCCAATCATTCACTTTCCGCTCTCGCCGTTCCGCAAAGCGTACAAGCGAGCGGATGCCGCTGCGATGAAATACGAGTACAACGTGGACAAGGCGAAGCAGCTTTTGAACGACGCCGGATTTACGCTCAGGTCAGATGGAGTGTTGGCGAACAGCAGGGGTGAGCGCATGGAGTTCGAGTTTCGCACCGAAGCCGGGAGCCGTGAGGACGAACAGGCACAGGCGATCATCGTTGACTACTGGAAGAAGATCGGTGTGCGGGCTCAAATCAAGAACTTGCCGCCACGAGTCTTCAACTCCGAGGAATATCGCAACCGCTGGCCGGGCGCGGCGCTCGGCGGGCAAAATCTCGTCGTTGAAGAATGGGCGGAGCGCTTCCATAGCGCCGGCACGCCCACTGCGGAAAATCGCTGGGCATCCGAATCGGTGTCGCTGTGGCAAAATGCCCAGGCGGACGCGATCATGGATGAATTGAACACGATTATTCCTGAAGCGCGGGCCACTGACCTGCAAGTGGAGTTCGTTAAGCTCTTTACCCGCGATCTCCCATATCTGCCTCTTTACTATCGGCTCGAATGGCTCGCGATCCGAAAAGGATTGACGGGTGTGACTCCTCGCATCGAGAGCGGCGGGCAGAATATGAACACGTGGAATATGCACCGGTGGGACAAGGTATGAGAAAACAGTCGTTCAAATGTTCAAAACATTCAAGCCGTTCAAACTGTTTAATTCGTTGAACTGGGCAAGCGGTTGAACAATACGTTTCTCGCGTAAAGGCACAACGCAACCAAGGAAAAGACGATAGCTTCCCATGCTCCATTATTTGACCCGCCGGATGTTTCAACTAGTGCCGCTGCTCTTCTTCATTTCGGCGTTCATCTACCTTTTGCTTTATCTCATGCCGGGCGATCCGCTCTATCGGATGCTTGAAGATGTTCCCAATTTGCGTCCACAAGATTACGAGCGGCTACGGAAACTGTATGGCCTGGACGATCCTGTATATATCCAGTATTGGAAGTGGCTCTGGCAGTTGATCCAGCTCAACCCCGGCTACTCTCGCGAGTACGGCCAGCCGGTCGTCGATATTATTCTTCCAGCGTTAAAAAACACTTTGGTGCTCACCATCACTGCAGTCGTGATCGGCAAAGTGGTGGCGATCCTGTTGGGTATTTTTTCCGCCGTCCGCCAATATTCGATCGGCGATTACATTCTCACTGCGATCACCTTTATTTCCTATTCGGTTCCGGCGTTTTGGCTCGGTCTCATGTTGATCATTGTCTTCTCCGTTAAACTCGGTTGGTTGCCGACATCCGGCATGGTCAGTACCGATCTTACGCCCGGCAGTTGGGAGGCGATGATCGACTGGATCAAGCATTTGATCTTGCCGGTGTCGGTGCTGGCGATTTCCGAGATTATCCAAGTGCAGCGCTTCATGCGCTCGAGTTTGTTGGAAGTGCTGCGCCAGGATTACTTGACCACGGCGCGGGCCAAAGGACTGAGCGAAAGAGTGGTCATCGGACGTCATGCGCTCAAGAACGCGCTCATTCCCGTGGTGACCATTATTGCCGTTACGATGCCGCGGGTCGTCGGCGGCTCCGCAGTCGTGGAAACTGTTTTCGCTTATCCCGGCATGGGCCGGCTGCTGTTTACTTCGATCATGGGTAACGACTACGTGGTGGCCATGACCGTGGTGATGATCATCGCGGTGACGGTAGTTTTCTTTAACCTGTTGGCGGACATCATCTATGGCTGGCTCGATCCAAGAATTCGCTATCAAAGCTGAAGTGGCGGCTGCGTCTCCTGCTCAACCCGGCTATTGGCGGGTTGTCTGGCGCCGCTTCAGAAAGCACCGCGTTGCCTACGTTGGGTTCTTTTTTTTCGTCTTTTTGCTTGCCCTCGTCATTGCAGGGCCTTACATGGTGGCTTATCAGCTCGATGAAGTGTCGTTATCGGAACGCATGCACATGCCGTCCTGGAAGCACTGGTTTGGCACGGATGAGTTGGGACGAGATACGTGGGTGCGGATCATGCATGGTGGCAGGGTTTCCCTCACGGTGGGTTTGATCGTCGGCATCAGCACGGTGATTCTCGGTGGGCTGATCGGTATCCTCGCGGGCTACGTCGGTGGAGTTTTAGACAATGCGCTCATGCGACTCGTCGACACCATATACACTATCCCGCGAATCGTGTTGCTGTTGGTGCTTTCGAAGTTGGCCGGGCCAGGCTTGTTGAACATCATCATTATTCTCGTCGCGCTGGAGTGGACCAATGCCGCCCGTTTGGCGCGTAGCGCCGTGCTTTCTTTTCGCGAGCAAGAATTCGTCCTCGCCGCACGATGTCTGGGAGCATCGCGTTGGCGCGTCATGCTGCGCCACTTGTTGCCGAACTCGCTCGCACCACTGATCGTCGCCGCCACGCTCGATGCAGGCGCGGCGATTCGTGCTGAAACGACACTGAGCTTCTTGGGCCTTGGCATTCAGCCGCCAACACCGAGTTGGGGCAACTTACTCACCAACGCAGCAACGAATATTTTCATCGCGCCTCTGCAAGTTTTTCTTCCCGGGCTTTTCATTTTCTTTGCCTTGATGAGTTTCAATCTTCTCGGCGACGCGTTGCGTGACGCTCTGGATCCGCGCCTGGCCGAGCGCGGCAGGTGACGTACTCATGACGCAAACGGCAATTATTGCTTGGTCGTGCCCAAGCTCTGCAAGAAGCCCGACGTCTTCAGAAACTCCGCGAAGGAGTTGTCGATAAAATCAGCAGCGCGCGCGTCTTTGGCTCGCGGGAACTCTTTTTCGTCGAGATACATCAATTGGCCTTGTATTGGCTCGGTAAGCACTGCGAGGTTCGCGTCCCAATAAGGCGCGAACTGCTCATAGGTGCCGTCGATGATTTTCACGTCGTCGGTGTCGGTGAACTTGCCGATTGCCCTTTTGGCCACCGCGGGATTCTGCCGCGATAACATCGTCGCTTCCGCCAAGGCCTTCAGAAAAGCATAGAGTGAGTTGGGATTGGCTTTGATGATTCGCTCGGTGGTGCCGAACGCAAGATGAAGGCCGGGAACATTGATTTGCGCGATATCGATCAACAGACTGAGCCCGGCGTCGCGCGCCTTTAGAGTATTGGGGGCGGACAGCGTTCCCGCCGACGTCTTACCTCCCATGACCGCAGTCAGAATAGCCGGGATCGTTTGGACATAGAGGAAGCTCACATCTTTATCGGAAATCACGCCGGTTTTCTTGAGCGCTTCGCGCGTGGCGATCTCGGTCGAAGTGCGCGGCGTCGTGACCGCGATGGTCTTGCCCTTGAGATCGGCCAGAGAGCCGATCCCCTTACCGCCCCACAATTGGAAAATAAATCGTTGCAGCGAGCCGCCGATATATTTTACCGGCACGTTTTGTAAACGCGCATTGACAAGATCAGGGCCTGAGGAGATCACGTCGACCTCGCCGGCAACCAATGCCTGCAGCGCGACTTGCGAGTTGAGAAGCTTTAAGCTGGCATCGAGACCGTGCTTTTTGAAAAGCCCTGCTTGTTGCGCGACCCATAACGGCGTAAACGCGCCACTGGCTTGGGTATAGGAGAGCGTGAAGCTGTTTTTCTCCGGCTTGCCGCCGAGCTGTGCCGCTGCGGGAGACGGCAAAGCAAAGAAGGCGCAAACCAAAGCCGGGAAAATCCAACATCGCCACCAATCACCCGCTCGGCTGCGCGCTTTCATCCGCATATGCCACCTCCTATTTTTGCGTCTGGATAGCAGATGAGCGCGCCGCCCGTCAAACCGGCGACAGAGTTTTCAGACGAGATCGAGATTCTCGCCGAAGCCCAGAATTTCAGCCTGAAGCTGATAGTCATTGACAGCAAAGCGTCTCTCTTTATAGATTTCCTGAGAAAGAGCGGGTCGATAGCGAGTTCGACGGAGGAAGCAAGCAATGACAGAAAGCAAAGCAGAAAACGTGGGACGAAGCGCGTATCAAAAATTGCTCGATGATTTGCCGCGCACCGGGCCGGGCAGCCGCGGCGGCGAGATGCTGCGCCGTTATTGGCACCCGGTTTGTTTGTCAGCCAACCTCACGGACATACCCATCGCCGTCAGGATGTTGTGCGAAGACTTAGTGGTGTTTCGTGACGGCAAAGGACGGCCGGGGTTGTTGGGCATTCACTGCCCGCATCGGCTGGCGTCCTTGGAGTATGGTCAAGTACGCGAAGACGGTTTGATGTGCTCCTATCACGGCTGGAGATACGATACTCAGGGCCGCTGCATCGATCAGCCTTTGGAGTCGCGCGACAGCGATCTCAAAAGTAAGATTCGCCATCTTTGGTATCCTGTCGAAGAATGGGGAGGTGTCATCTGGACCTACATGGGACCGGAGAAAGAGAAGCCACCGCCGTTGCAAAAAATCGATGTCCTCGCTCGCACCGACGGAGACGTTAAGCTGGTAGACGGCGATGTGCGAAACTACAATTATCTCAACTGGATGGAAAATTTCGCCGACATGGGTCATGCCGTGGTGCTCCATGGCCTGCAGATTAGAGACGTGCCGGAAGAACTCAAACCCTATAACGACTACAGTATAAAAAACTGGACGCCGTTGCCGCTGGAGCACGTGGAGACGGACTTCGGCATGAAGACGGTCGCCGTGCTCGACACCGGCGACCCGGAAGTAAAATTCATCAATACATGGAGCATGGCCATGCCGATCCACTGGAGATTTTCCGGAATCAGATCCGGATTCCCGCCTGATTTTACCGATGAACGGCAAGAAGGCGGCGGGATGATACGGATCATTGACGACACCCACTTTGAGCTGATTCGCTATAATTTGTTTCGCAATGGAAATTTTCCAGGGCCGATCGTGTTCGGACTGCCGCCGGGCTTAAAAGGCACGACTGAGAAAAAAGCGCACGATAAACGACGGTACTCTGGATGGGAAGGAGTGCCGGCGCTGGAAGATTTAGTCTTGCAGGAGTCGCAGGGAGATATTCCCGAGCGTCGACTCGAGCATCTCGGCACATCCGACCGCGGCGTCATCATGATGCGACGAATATGGCACAAGTCGATAGAAGACGTTGCCACGGGAAAAGACCCCAAGGGAGTGGATCGAAAACAAAATGGCATGCTCGAAGTGGACACCTTTCATGGCCACGTCAAAGTCAATGAGCTTAAAATAGGTCCGGAGAACATGCCTTCGTCGCGAGACGGGCAGGGGCTTATTCGGGATAAGCAAGGTAAGTTGGTGTTTGGTGAGCCATCCTAATATCTGACAGATTTTTTTGACGGAGGTCTTTATGAAGAAATTTCGCATAGAGCCGCACGGGCGCCTTCAGGAGTGGGTCGCTGACGAAAAGGGATACTTCAAGGATGAAGGATTGGAGTACGAGTTCTTAACTTCATACGCGACGCAGTCGTCCGGATACGCGCTCGTCCAATCCACCGAGTCCGCCGCGCCGGAAGTAAAACGCGGGGCCTTCGAAAATATGGAGAAAGGTCGTGTCGCCGACATCAGTTGCGCGTGCCATTGGGCGGTCAACATGGCTTCTTCCTCGGGCCACGGCCGCATGTGGGGACACGCGTACTCTGTGACCCCCTCGGCCATTGTCGTCCCGCCGGAGTCTTCGATTAAGAAGCCGTCCGAGCTGGCCGGCATAGAGGTTGGGGTGGGCTATCACTCCGGTAGTTACTTCTCTGCCATCCAAGCATTGGAAAAGATCCTCAAGCCCGATGAGATCAAGCTCGCGTTTATCGGCCAACCGCAGGACCGGCTGGCCGCGCTGTTGAACCGTAAAGTCGATGCGGCAAACATGTTTGGTGCACCACTGTACGTCGCCGAACAGCAGGGTTGCCGAAAAATTTTAGACACCACTTTCATGATCGGTTTCTTGCTGCATCAGGATGCGGACGTGGAAGACGTCAAGCGCTACTTTAAGGCGCTGCAACGCGCGCAACGAGATATTGACCTCGAACCGGAGCGCTATAAACATTATTTCTTAAAAGAGTTGCCGGAAAAGTATCACGACCTGATCGATGTCGGCGGGTTTGGGCCGGGAGAGCGTTTGGTATTCGAGCCGTATACGCGGGAGATATTCGAGCAGACGCATCGCTGGATTGAACAGGAAAAGCTGTTCCCGGAGGGCCAGGTGGCCAAACCAGACTACGACCGTGCCGTCTCCATGCCCGACTAAATGACGCCGCGCTGTAGCGTCAAAAATTATGGGACAGATCGCTGTCGCTATGGTTTGATATCACGCGTCGGCGGTTTTCCTTTGCCAGCCCGGCGATGATCTTCTCTTTCCCCGTGCGATGACATACTTCAGCGTGGGTTTCAGTTCGTTGGTGCGTTTGTAAAACTGTATTCACACCAGTATTCCACACTCTCGATATAATTCCGTCATGAGTGGCGGTGCAGAAAATGGCGGTTGTATTCAGGATTTTTCTGCGAAGAAATTATAAAGCCAGCCGAAAAGAAAGCCGGCGAGCCCTCCGGCAAGTAGGGAATAGAAAGTTCCAACGATAATACCAATCGGTCCGCTGACCGCGTCATAGCCGGGGTAGAGCGACATTAGAATTGCCAGGTAGGCACCGCCGTAGGGGCGCAAGAGGGCATTCAAGAGCGAGATGAAAAGAAAGCAGATGGCTTTAAAAAGCGCGCCGGCGATGATCATGGATTTGAGTGACAACTTCATAGACATCGAATGGCAGATCCAAAGAGTTAGGCGCTCGAGTGTTCCCTGGAAAATTAGAAACACCTCTACAACCAATTTAGCGATAAATCCAGTTCTCGCCGAACTTGTTGGCTCTCGGAGGGTGGTCGAAACGCCTGGATCGGGCGAGTTATTTGCACCACTTTCGAATATCCGTTACTTTCAAATCCTAGCTTTATAGATCGCGGACGCAGCTTTGGTTTCCACCAAGGACACGACACAAGCCCCCAGTTCAGTTGCTACGAATCGGAAAGTCGCCTTCGCCGCGCTCAAGCATCGCGACTTCCAATGGTTTTTTGTAACTACCATGCTCGCGATGATGGCGGACAACATCGAGCATGTAATCACTTACTGGGTGCTGTTCCAAAAATTTCAGTCCCCGGTGCTCGCCGGTTTCGCCGTGATTAGCCACTGGACACCGTTTTTGCTGCTCTCGGTCTACTTCGGCGGTCTGGCTGATCGCTACGATTGCCGCAAACTTATCCAGGTCGCGCAGATCATGTACATGGTCGTGTCGGCGGCATGGGCGATTCTGTTCTTTACCGATACCATCGAAGTTTGGCACGCGTGTGTCTTGCTGGTTGTTCATGGCATCGCCGGCGTTTTCTGGACGCCCGCAGAGATCCTGCTGATTCACGATATTGTCGGCGCGGACGATCTGCCGAGCGCGGTGCGGCTCAATGCGACCAGCCGGCAACTCGGTATCCTACTCGGTCCGGCCGTCGGCGGCGGTTTGATGCTGATCCTCGGCGCGCCGACAGGTCTGCTGGTGAACACGCTGATCTATTTGCCGTTGACTATTTGGCTCATGATCGTTCCCTACACGGGGCACACCCGCGAAGGCATGAGCGCGCGTCGCGCGCTGCGCTGGCGCGATGCACCGGCGGTTATTCGCGAAGTCTTCGCGAACCGTCCGATCGTGACCATGATCCTGCTAGGTGGCGCCGCGTCACTTTTCGTCGGCAATGCGTTTCAAGCGAACATGCCGGAATTCGCCCATGACCTGGGCGCTGAAAAAGCGGACTTCGCATACAGGCGCTCTTGACGGCCAACGCTGCCGGCTCGGTGTTCGGCGGCTTCGTGCTCGACGGCAAAGCATGGTTACCGCCGACGGTGAAATCGGCGATCACATGCGCGATTCTCTGGTGCGTGACGATGACCGTCTTCGCTTTTTCGAAGAGTTACCCTTTGTCTCTCGTTCTCTTGTTTATCGCTGGAGCTCTGAATCTATCCTTCTATTCGATCGCGCAAACGATCGTACAATTGGAAGCGTCGGTGGCATTGCGCGGCCGGCTGATCGGACTCTTCTCCATGTCGGCGTACGGCTTGCGCGCATTTAGCGGGGTAACGGTGGGCGTGATCGGCGGTCTGATCGGCATTCACTGGTCGCTGGCTTTGAGCTCAATGGCGCTGCTCGCCGTGACCGTGGCTCTGTTCGCGTTCGCTTCATTGGGCTCCAGGGCGGAAGAGCTCAGCTGAGCGAAAAACTCAGCGACGGCTTTTGTCTATCAAACTCTGCGGATCGCGTTTGCCTCGCTGCGGGTTATCCGTTAGTGTCATCGGTTAACCCCACCTGCTTTTGGAGACAACAGTGGCATCCGTGAGTGACAAAGCCAATCCAACCACGCCCGGTTCGAGCAAAAAAGTCGCCTTCGCCGCGCTGCGACACAAAGATTTTCGCTATTACTTCAGCGGCACGGCGCTGGCGATGATGGCGGACAATATCGAGCACGTAATTAGTTACTGGCTGCTTTATCAAAAGTTTCAATCGCCGACGCTTGCCGGATTCGCCGTGCTGGTGCACTGGACGCCGTTTTTGCTTTTCGCCGTCTACTTCGGCGCGCTCGCCGATCGCTACGACTGCCGGAAAGTCATCCAAGTTGCGCAAATCATGTACATGGGAGTGTCGGTGGCGTGGGCGTATCTGTTCTATACGGATACGATTCAAATCTGGCATGCCTGCGTTTTGCTGGTGATTCACGGAATGGCGGGTGTGCTCTGGGGCCCGGGAAGCCAACTCTTGATCCACGACATCGTCGGCACGGAGCATTTGCAAAGCGCCGTCCGGCTCAACTCTACGAGTCGACAACTGGGCGTTCTTTTTGGTCCTGCGGTGGGCGGTGGACTGATGCTTTTATTGAGTCCGGCGATGGGGCTTGTGGTCAATGCTCTCATTTACCTGCCGTTGACCGTTTGGTTGTGGGCTGTGCCCTACACGGGTCATAGCCGCGAAGGCGCTGCGCCGGCGCGCCGAGCCCTCGGTTGGCGTGACGCTTTCGAAGTCATCCGCGAGGTGTCCGGTAACCGGCCGATCATCACTATGGTCGTGCTGGCCGGCTGCGTGTCATTTTTTGTCGGCACCGCCTTCCAGGCGACGATGCCGGAGTTCGCGCACGATCTGGGCACGGAGAAAGCCGACTTTGCCTACAGCGCACTGTTGGCCGCCAATGCCGCCGGCGCGGTGATCGGCGGGTTCCTGCTCGAGGGCCGCGGCTGGCTTCCGCCGCGCGTGCAAACCGCCATGATCAGCGCGATTCTGTGGTGTGTCGCGATCGCCGGATTCGCGTTCTCGTCCAGCTATTCTCTATCCCTGTTGCTGCTCTTTACGGCGGGGGTGTTGAACCTGACCTTTTCTTCCATGGGGCAGACGATCGTACAAATGCTATCGCCGCCGCATCTGCGCGGCCGACTGATCGGACTTTTCGCTATGGCAAGTATGGGGCTGAAAGCTTTTAGTGGCTTGACCGTTGGCGTATTGGGCGGACTGATCGGCGTGCACTGGTCGCTCGCCGGGAGCGCGTTGGTGCTACTGGCGATTACAGTCGCTCTATTTGCCTTCGCCATGCCGGGTCAGCGGCAAGGAGAGTTCAGTTAAAGGCAAGGCGCTCAGAGCAGAGAGCCAAGGCAAAAGGGCGGCGGATAAGACAAAAGCAAAATTAAAAGGGAAAAATGCCAAAGAAAAAAAATTCCGACGAATCACTGCTCTAGTCTGCAAAGGTTCTTTATCCTCTCGATAGGTTGCACAAGCTCGCATGACCGCAAAACCGATTTCTTCAAGTATCGATTCAGCGTTAAATCCCGAGCGCAAAGTTGCTTTCGCGGCGCTGCACCATCGCGACTATCGGAGATATTTTTTCGTGATCATGTTGTCGCAAATGGGCGACAACATCGAGCATGTGATCAGTTATTGGCTGCTCTATCAGAAATTTCACTCGCCGGTGCTGGCCGGCTTTGCCGTGATTAGCCACTGGACGCCATTCTTGTTTTTTTCCGTCTACTTTGGCGCACTCGCCGATCGGCACGACTGCCGGCGCGTGATTCAGGCTGCTCAGCTCATGTACGCTAGCGTGTCGCTTACCTGGGCGATTTTGTTTCTCACCGACACGATTCAATTATGGCACGCCTGTGTTCTCTTGGTGATACATGGCATGGCCGGTGTGTTGGGCAGCCCCGGCAGCCAACTGATCATTCATGACATCGTCGGGCGCGAATATTTACAAAGCGCGGTCAGGCTCAATTCAACGGGACGCAATATCGCGGTGCTTATCGGACCGGCCGTAGGCGGGGCAACGATGCTTCTTTTCGGGGCTCTGGCGGGGCTTTTTATCAACGTGTTTATGTACGTGCCGATGATCGTCTTCATGTTTATCCTGCCCTATACCGGTCATGGCCGCGATGACGCGGGAAGTGGTCGAGCGCCGCGATTCAGCTTCGGCGGCGCGCTGAAATTGATGCGCGAGACGGCCGCGAATCCGACAATTCTTTCCATGATTCTTCTAGGTGGGGCGACATCGCTGCTTGTGGGCAACGCCTTCCAGGCTCAAATGCCGGAATTCGCCCATGACTTCGGACACGAAAAACAAGATTGGGCATATAGCATCTTGCTCGGAGCCAATGCCGGCGGAGCGGCAATTGGCGGTCTCCTGCTGGAAGGCACCGGCCTGCTAAGGGCGAACGCACGCAACGCGGCGATTTGTTCGATCCTCTGGTGTCTGGCGATCGGCGGTTTCGCGGCGTCCACGAATTATGTGCTGGCGGTCGCGTTGCTATTCTGCGCGGGGCTGCTCAATTTAACGTTTCTTTCGATGGCGCAAACTCTCGTGCAACTACAGGCACCGACCCAACTACGCGGGCGCTTGATCGGTTTGTTTAACATGTCGAACAATGGCCTGCGGGCCTTCAGCGGCGTGACCGTCGGCGTGGTCGGCGGACTAATCGGCGTGCACTGGTCACTGGCGCTGAGCGCGATGGTATTACTGGCGGTGACGATTGCGTTGTTTGCGTTGGTTATTCCCGGACGGAGTAGCGAACCGGTAAACTGATCGCTTAATTTTTACGAGACGAAGATTAGAAAAATTGTTCTTGGTTAAATTCTTCTCTTCGAGCTGATTATTTGATGACTAAGCCACCGCTTGACGGCGCTTGCTTTCCGCTCCGGTCTCGGCGCTGCGAAATTCATTCCGCTTCAATACACGGTAGCTGTCGAGCAGCTGCTTTTGCTCCGCCTCGGAAATTCCGAGCTGGGGGCGGCGGACCTTCGCTGTTTTGATCAGCCCATCGTGTTGGAGAACCACTTTGATGCGCGCCACGGCCTCGACGATCGGTTCGCTGAAGACCAATTCTTTCACCAATTCCAATTCGTGTTGGATCGCGGCGGCTTCGTCGAATTTTCCGGCGCGTCCGGCGATGTCCATGGCGCCCCATTTTTCCGTTGCGACGTTGGCCACGCCGATCAGCGCGCCGTTGGCGCCGAGCTTATAACTCTCGGCGACGAAGCGGTCGTTGCCGGTGAGCACACGCATAGCGGCTTTGTCGCGCTTGAGCGCCTGAATAGTTTCCGTAAACAGATTGATGTCGAACGACGCTTCTTTGAACGCTAGGACGTTCTCGAGGCGGGCGATGCGGCAAACGGTTTCTGGGTCGTAGTAATAGCTTTTGACCGGCACCTGGAAAAGCACGATGGGCAACTTCGTTTCGCGCGCGAGATCCTCGAAGAAACGGACTTTCAGATTGGGATCGACTTTTCCCCAGGCGAAAAGTAGCGGCGGAAAAATCATCACGCCGTCCACCGGCAAGCTTTCCAGGTCGCGCATCAGGCTGATCGCTTCGTCCGTTGACTGCGGTGCGATGGTGGCGATATGCACTTTGCCGGCGTCATGCACGGCTTTTCCAGAGACTTCATAGACGCGGCGTTTCTCCTCGATGCTCAGAACGGAGCTTTCACCGATGCGTGCGCAAGAAACCAGACCGGCCACGCCGGGGAGCGATGACAAATGTTGGGTCAGGCGGGTAAGACTTTCCAGATCGAGAGCGCCTGAACTTTCGAAGGGCGTGACGTGTGGAATAAACAGACCGCTGAAATGTTCATGAATGGTTGCCATCGCATCCTCCCGATTAGCTCGATCGATGAGAGGATATCGCGCTTGTATTTGTCGCTGGCATAAGTAGAACAAATCTTGTCCATAGTGCAAGCCGCTTGCACGAAGAACCTTGATCTGGAGACATGAGTCATATGAACACTTTAATTTCTTGCCAGGAAGTTGCCGAGTTGATGTCCTCCGCCGAGCTGTACGCCGTATTCGATGTCCGCGAGCGCGGCGAATACAACGAATGCCAGATTGCCGGCACGACGTCATTGCCGCGCAGCCAGATCGAATTTCGGATCAGCCAACTCGTGCCGAATCCCACCGTGCCGATCGTTGTCTACGATGAAGGCGATACTCGGGCGTCTCTCGCGGCGAAAACCTTAGCTCAACTCGGCTATGCGCAAGTGTCAATTCTCGACGGCGGACTGACGGCGTGGCGGAAAGACGGCCGGGCGACGGTTAGCGGGGTGAATGTGCCGAGCAAGGCTTTCGGCGAGAGAGTTCATCGTGAACGGAGTATTCCGGACATATTGCCGGAGGAACTGAAAGCTTTACAGGCACGCTCTGCCAATTTGATTATTCTGGATGTGCGCACGCCGGAAGAGTACGGCAGATTCTGTATTCCGCATGGAATAAACGTGCCGGGCGGCGATCTGATTTTGTGGGCCGACGAGTTAAAGCAGAAGCCCGATACGACCGTGGTGGTAAACTGCGCCGGACGAACACGCAGTATCTTCGGCACGGCCAAGATGCGCAGGCTCGGTTTGACCAATGTCCGCTCGCTCAAAGAACGGCACGATGGGCTGGGTGCTTGCCGGCATGGAGTTGGAAAGGAATCCGGCACGCACGACTCCGTCGTCTCCGCTCCATAACCATGCGCAGCCGAAGTCGTTGGCGCGCCAACTCGCGAGCGAAGAGAACATTCCATGGATCTCGCCGCGGCAGGTTTCAAGTGCGCTCGCGAGAATTCACGACGGCGTAACCTATCTTATCGATGTTCGCTCCGAGCGTGAATACGAATCCGGTCATGTGCCCGGGTCATTAAATGTCCCCGGCGGACAAGCCGTGCAGCGGGCTGATGATTTCGTTGCCGTGAGAAACGCCCAGATCATTTTCATCAGCAATGAATCTGCACGAGCTGTGATGACGGCCTACTGGTATCGGCAGATGGGATTCCCGAATGTTTCGGTCCTGGAGGGCGGCCTACGCGCTTGGTCAAAACGCGGTGAGAATGTCGCTAAAGGCGCTGTACGTAACGAGCCATTGGGATTTGAAGCGGCAAAACGAGCGGCGCGCTATGTCGATGCGCAAACGCTCCATCGCGGACTGAATGATTCCTCGGCTTTGATTATCGACGTCGGCGTGAGCCTTGAGTTCGAATCGGCTCATGTGCTCGGCGCTAAGTGGATTTCTCGTGGCTGGATTGACATCAAACTACGGGAGTTTTTTACCGATCAGAATCGGCCGATAGTTCTGAGCTGTCCCGATGGTCGACAATCGACGCTTGCCGCGCGTTCGCTAACTGAGATCGGTTATACGAATGTCTCGGTGCTCGGCGGCGGAGTTCGTGCGTGGTCGGCGGCGGGTTTACCACTGGAAACAGGACGCGACGCGTGCCTGGTCGAGCCTAACGATGTCGTTTTGTCGCCGTCGGTGCGCGGTAATAAAGAGGACATGCAGCGCTATTTGGAGTGGGAACTCAAGTTAGAGCGGTAGCCGGCGAGCGCTCAGCAGTTGTCGTACTTCGGACTGGCGAAAGTCCTAACGGTTTTGTTCGCCACGTCGAAACGCAGGCGAGGCATGTTCGTGAGATCCTTGCCGTAGACGTGAATTTCCACTGTGTCGCCGTTGGTGACGTTATTCATTTCGTGAATGTCGTCGTTGGGCGAGACCAAGCAAGACACCATTCCAGCCTTGTTCATGAATACGTCTGTAACTTCAAGCTCGGCGCAACCGTTATGCGAACCGTCGTCTTTCCTGCAAAAACGCGTCTCCTGGATCTCGTTTTCCACTACGCCGACCATTCCCCAGGTGTCGTGATTGTGCGCCTTGGCATTATCACCCGGTCCCCAGACCACCGAAGAGATATTAAACAGCGGCGCGCGATGAAGCATGTAGCGGCCGTATGCGGTGGCGCCTCTTTTTTTGAATTTGGCATCGATGCAATCCCGTCGGCACACCAGCTTGGCGAGTAACGGCTTCGTTGCAGCGATGATATTCTCCTGCGAAATTTCAGCGCGCGTAATGCGATCGAGATCCCGGATGAAGTCGTTGAGCGAGTACTGATCCGACATCGTTACAAATTATTTTCCGCGAACGGTAACGACGGGGCAGGTCGCCAGCGCAATGACTTTGCCGGCGACGCTGCCCATGAAAAGCTTCGATAAGCCTGTGCGACCGTGAGTGCCGATGACGATCATATCGACTTTCTTGCTCTTCGCGGCTTTGACGATTTGATCGTGGGGCGACCCCATCAACAAAAGACCCCGGGCTTTGATGTTCGATTTCTTCAGCCGCCTGAGGAGCTTCGACATCGACGCCTCGGCGTCGCGTTTGGCCATATCTTCGAGTTTTGTGTAAATCTCGGCGCTGCCAAGCTCATCGCCGGCGACGTAGGGCGTAGGTTCGATGATGTGGACGATTAGGATCTCGGCGCGGTTTTGCTTAGCCAGCTTAATGGCTTCGTTCAACGCACGAGCCGACGCTTTTGAGAAATCAGTCGCGTGAAGTATTCTCCTTATGCGAGCCAAGTTGCGACTCCCCCTTTAACGCTCCGTCTGTTCTCGGTTATTCCTTACGCAGCTTGCTTCTCCACTCGGGGCAATTTTGACGCGTCGATATTGTAGAGTCGGGAGACGTTACCGCAGACCACTTTGCGCTGGGTTTCCGGCAATAGATGGCCAAGGTCACGTTCGATGATTTTTCGCGAATTGGGCCAGGTAGAATTCGGATGCGGGAAGTCATTCGACCACATGATGTTGTCTTCGCCCCAATATTTTAGATTTTCGCCGCAAACGTGATCGTTGAAGAAGCAGGCAAATATCTGATCTTTGACGAAGCTGCTCGGATTGCGCGTGAACGGCGGAGGGTTTTGTTTCTTAAAGCGATTGTAATAATAGTCCCACTGCTGAAACATCCAGGGCATCCAGCCGCTTTCGTTTTCCACCGAGACGATCTTGAGCTTCGGATTTCTTTCCAGGACGCCGTAAAAAACGAACTCAAAGAGCGCGTTGGCGATATCCATGAGCTTCAAGTTGACGCTGCCGCGGTAGCGCTCGACGCCTTTTCGATTCTTATCTTTGTTGTAACTGTGGCCGGTCAAAATATGCAGACTCACGGGAGTATCGAGCTCCTGGCACACGGCCCAGAATTTGTCGTAATGACTGGAGTGAAAGGGGAGATCGGGATGGGGTGCTTGCCAAATAATCGCGCCCTTGAGTCCCGCTTTGTGGCAGCGCTCGAGCTCTTTGATGCCGTTATCGATGTTATAAACAGGAATGGCCGGAATGCCGATGAGCCGGTTGGTATTGACGCTGCAGTAGTCGATAAGCCAGTCATTGTAGACGCGAAAGCAAGCTTCTTGCAGACTGGCATCATCGAGAGCGAAGAGATCGAGCATCAAGGTCGGATAAAGCACTTCAGCGCTAAGACCGTCGGCTTCCATCTCTTTCATTCTCGCGTGTGGGTCCCAGCCGCCGGCGTGTTGTTGGAAGCCCTCGCCGACCTGGTGGGGCGGGAACAGCGGCGCTGCTTCGCGGTATTTTTCCGGAACGCCGTTTTTCCAAAGATCCACTGGTTCCATGACATGGGAATCGGATGAAATGATGAGGTCGCTTGCTATGGCCATTGGTGGTTCCTCCTTGAATCGTTAGTCGTTTACAGATTTGCAATTTTAACCGTACCTTAATCGATAGTCAGCGCGCGTGTCAATTGGCTGGCGAGGCGCGAGGTGGAAGGCGGGAGGCACGAGTTAGGCCATGAAAGATTTCTCGCTTTGCTCGAAATGACGAAACGCCCACTGTCATCTCGAACGAAGTGAGAGATCCTTCCTGTTATCGGACTTTTCGCCATAGCGATGCCAGCCAAGGTTGCTGCTCGCGTGGTAGTCCGGGTGGCCGATAGTAGTGAGTGATTTCCGCGAAGCCCGCAGCGCTAACGAGCTGCTGCCAGCGGTCCCAATTGTAGTAGCAGCCGTAACGTTGTCCGCTCCAACCTTCTTCATTTTCGCCGCGCGGATTGGAGCTGAACAAAACACCGTCGGGTTTGAGCGTTACGCAGAGCTCCTTAAGAACTCGCGGCAACTCTTGGCTCGGCACGTGGAAAAGGGATGCGTTGGCAAAGACGCCGTCGAAGTATTCCGCCGGCAAATTCAGTTTCAGAAAATCTTGGCGCCACACTTCGCAGCCACTATGGTTTCGCGCCAGCTTGACGAAGCGTTCCGCGCCCTCGAGTCCGATCGCTTCGTGTCCCAATTCACGAAAGACTTTGAGGTCTCGGCCGGGCCCGCAGCCGAAGTCCAGTATTCGAAACGGTCCGGTGCCCTGGAGACTTTGCAAAAACGTGTCGCGATTCTGGCTGACATCGTGGTCGCGCGTGCCCTCCCAAAAACTCTCGGCGTGCTGATTGTAATGTAACAGGGTGATTGTCGAGGTTTGCGCGAGCTCGTCGTCGCTGAGATTGTCCCGCCGATCATTCACTTCTAACTACTCGTGAGCGAAGAAGGGTTTACCAGTCGCGTCGAACCTGAGCATCTGGATTGATCAAGCTAAGCGGCTTGTCGTCGAGATAGTCGAGGATATTGTTGATTGCTTGCTCGTAGCGCTCGCTCATAACTTCCACCGTCGCGTAGCCGCGATGCGACATAAGGATCGCGTTGTCGAAGCGGCGCAGCGGATGATCCATCGGCAGGGGCTCGATGTCGTAAACGTCTAGTCCGACGCCGCCCAATTGTCCGGTTTCCAGCGCTTTGAGCATGGCCGGTTCAGACACGATCGGACCACGGGCGGTATTCACGAGGAGGACGCCGCGCTTCATCAGTGCGAACTCCTTTTCGCCAATAATGCCGCGAGTCTGTGCGTTGGAGTTGATGTGCACGGTCAGGATGTCTGATTCGCGCAGTAAAATTTCCATCGGTACGCATTCGGCGCCAATTTCCCCGGCCCGCTCCGTAGTCAGCGTGCGCGAGTAGGCGAGCACGCGTGTGCCGGGAAAAGCCTTCATGATGCGCGCAACTTCTTTTCCGATCCGACCGAAGCCGAAAACACCGATGGTTTTGCCTTCCAACGTGTTGCCGGTGATGGCAGGCCAAATCTCTTCGCGCATACGCAGATTCACTTGCGGGATCTTGCGCAGGAGCGCGAGAATCAGCGCGATGGTTAACTCCGCCGTCGACATACCATTGTCGGCGGCGGTTGCGGTGGCGGCAATGCCGCGACGAGTGGCATTGGGTAAATCTAGATGGCGACTGGTGCGACCGGTTTGCGAAATGAATTTCAGTTTAGGTAACTGGGCATATTCTTTGTCGCCAAGAATCGTTCGTTCGCGCATGAGCAAAATGGCGTCGAAATCGCGCAGGACGGCGATGATATTCTCGGAGCTGTCCAGCCGCTTTCTCAAAATTGTCACGTCAGCACGCTGCTTGAGCTTTTGAAATGCCGGCACCGTGTCGGCGATTTTTTCAAAATCATCCAGTATTGCGACTTTGCATTTGTGGGTTGCCATAATGGTTATACTGTGGCTGTGACTTCGACTTCACAGAATTTGCCTTCGGATGAGTAGCCGTCGACAAAACAGTATTCCATCTGTGGAATCTTCGCTGTCACGCGTCGCGCGAAGAGCGCTTTTAGGTGTTCCAAGGCCTGGCTCCGATGGAGGTAAAAAGAGACACGCGCGACTTTCTCCCATGAGCTTCCGGCATCGGAGAGCGAGCCGGCAATGCGAGGGAGGATGTTGTCGAGTTGTTCTTCGAGCGTTGGCAGGACCGTCGTGACACCTGAAAGGACGACTATGGAGTCGTAAACCAAAAAGCGAATGGGCACGATCGGTGGATTGTATTCGACGATGCGCTTTCGCAGGTTCGGTTCCGATGGGCGCATCGCGAGCAGATCCACTGCGACTTTGGCCGTTGAATCAAAATGGCTCGGTGCGATGTAGCTCGAGCTCGCCGAGCGCGCTTTGCCGGACAGGGTCTTCACTCGTTCATTGCTGCCGAAATCGCGGCTTTGGCGGTCGCGTCCCCACAGCCGGCTACGCACGGTGTTGTCAAGGGACAAATCATGTTGCTGCAGCTCACGATTGATTCCCTGAAAGAGTTCTTGCGCTTCAATGGTAGCATTCACCGCCGGCCTAGCTTCGCCGCTCAATTCGACAAACTCTTTTCCCAACCAAGTAAAGATTCGCTTACGCATAGCATCTCCGCATTAAACGCGGCGATCGTATATCAGCGCGTCGTTCGGATCAATGCGTTGTAGTTTAGGTATCGCAAAATCTTGTAGCGGCGACCCCCAGTGGTCGCCCGAAACAGGGCAAGCACGGGGCCTTGCCCCTACATTGATGCGTCGTTGAAATCAAAATTAAACGACAACCGACCAATGGCACAACTGGATGGGCAGTCCAATTCGTCACAAGAAGCGGCGCAATAAGACCTGCCCGCTAACTACTTCCGGAAAAGCGCGAACCAAAAGTCTCGAACCACATCCATGAGGGGTCGGCCGAGAAAGAATTCCGAGGAGAAACTGACAACACCGAAGGCAACGACGATGATGAGAATAAAAAAGATAACAGGACCGAGCTTCGACATGGCGTTGATCACTCCTCGGTATCGGGTCGAGGGCTATCTTACCACCCACCAATAGTGCGTGCTAGCAATATCGTTATGGACGTTGGATGCGACCATCATTTAAGGCTCAAACGGATCACCCGATCATCATCCGGCGACGGGCTACCGCGGCCGTCGTGATTGCTAGTCAGAAGATAGAGCGCCTTGTCCGGTCCCTCCACTATGTCCCGCAGGCGACCGAACTGGCGGTAAAAGTGGCGTTCAAGCTTGGTCGCCTTGTGCGGATTCGACGGATCCAGCACCAGTCGGTACAGCGTTTGCCCGCGCAGCCCGGTGAAGAGAAGCGAACCCGACCACGGGCCGTGGGTGGCAAACACCGCGCCGGCGGGTGCCCAGGTCTCGCTGCTGCCGGCTTGAATAACGGGCGAGATCATTCCTTGCTTAGTTTCGTCACCACGGATGTCCGGCCAACCGTAGTTCTTGCCCGGTTCGATGTAATTGACTTCGTCGCGGCAACAACCTTGGAAACCGCTGGGGCCATGTTCAGTCGCATAAAGGCGTCCACTTCCGGGCTCCCAGGCGAGGCCCTGAGGATTGCGGTGTCCGTAGGAGAAAACGTAGGAGTTAGGAAAAGGGTTATCCGTCGGTATAGTTCCGTCCGAGTTAAGTCGAAGAATTTTCCCATTCAATGATTTGAGGCTCTGCGCGTAACGCGTCGTCTGCGCGTCGCCTGTGGTCCAATAGAGTTTTCCGTCGGGACCAAATTTCACTCGGCCGCCATCATGATTATTAGCGCCAGCCACGTTATCGATTAGGATTTTGTCCAGCACTCCTTTCCCTGTGTCTGGATCGTCGCGCAAGCGGACAAGCCGGTTGCGCAACGCAAAGACGCCGGTGCGATAGGTATAGGCAACATAGATGAAGCGGGTCTGCGAAAATTTTGGATCAATAGCCAGGCCGAGAAGTCCGGCTTCGCCTGCGGAGGCGACATCAATTGACATCCAAGGCTCCGGTCGAAGCTTGCTGCGTTCCACTATGCGGATGCGACCGGGACGTTCGCTGATGAAGATCCGACCGTCGGGTGCAAAGTCGATGGCCCAGGGCGTATCCAAGCCGCGCATGAAAGTTTCAACGGTATATTCCGCCGGCGTGGCGGCGAGCGGGTCGGTCGTTGAGATCCAGACAGTGGCGATAACGAGGAATGTACGCGCGAGGATGTTAGTTGCAGAGCCGAACCATTCGCGACTCATAATGCACGAGCGATGGCGCCCCCTCAGGGCAAGGGGCGATAGCGTTAGTTAGCGGCGTGCGCGGGCGCACAGCAGGTGGCTTGCGCGGACTTTTTAGTGACCACAGGAGCTTCCCAAACCGCGCGCAGATCCGGCGAGTACGGGTAACGAATGCCGTTCTCTTCGAGAATCTTCCCGGTAGCTTCCATCAGATCGGCGCGATTGAAGACCATGGTCTCATGGGTCAGCACGCCTGAGGCAGCAAATTTGAAGCTGATCTGTTCGTCGCGATTATCGCGAAGTATCTCGGCTAGATGGCGTAAGTTTCTCACGGGAACACCGTTTACCTCGCTGAGCACGGCGCGATTGGGGTCGTCATAACCCTTGGTAATACGATGGGGGAATAATGGCGAGGCAACCACGACCAGCTCTTCGTTTTCAAATGCGGGTTTATCGTAGCGCCGGGTAATCAGAGGACTAGGCTGGCGGCCGAAAGACGCTGGGCGCTGATTACCGAGGCGATCGAGGTAGTCTTGGGTTGTTTGGGAGAAAACGAAGGGCCCGAGAATAAAAAACCTCGGTTGCGCCTCCATGAGATAAGGGATGACCAACTCCCTTTGTGGCTGCACCGGCAAATTGATTTGGACAAGCCGACCATCCCTGTAAACCGTAAGTGGCAACAGGCCGTTCTTGGCAAACTTTTGCACGAGATACGAAGCCGAGAGACGAAGGTCATAACGGATCGCGACTTTGCCGTCGCTGTCGATCGGCATACCGCCTATTTGTGTGATGACGTCCCATTCTTGCAGGGGATACTCTGTGCCATTTTGGTAGGGCTGTGCGACCATAACGCCGTTGATGCCTTTGGGAAGTCCGAGCCGGCGCCGCAGCGCATCGTTTTCCACGGTTTGAACTAAATCGAACATCTGCGGTTTGCCATTATACACGCCGTCCGCAATGTCGTTTAAAAAAAGCTGAATCTCTTCGACGGGAATCAGGTAGCCGATATTTTGCGCATTTTGAATCAGACTGAAGACCAGACCGACCAACTTGCCGTCGGACACTGCGGGACCCCCACTGTTCCCAAAGTTGAGCGCTGCGTCGACTTGGATACGCAATCCGGTCGCTTGATAGTAGTAATCGGTGTATTCGATGCGCGAAACAATGCCTTGCGTGACGGAGAGTTCCGTTCCACCGGTCGGGTAGCCGTAGACATTCACGTTGTCCTTGACCCGGGGCAACTCTTGGGCGAATGGCAGGGCGCCGCGTTTTTCAAAAAAGGATTCGTCGTCGAGCTTCAAAACCGCCAAGTCCATCCCTGGTGTCATGGCTTCGACTCGTGCGGGAATGTAGCTCGCCGACTGATTCGGTTGTACGTAAATCTGGCTGGCGTATTTGACCACGTGCGCATTGGTAAGGATGCGTTTGCCGTCGATGACGACTCCGGAACCCTTTACCTGCTGGGGGCTGTTTTTGCTCCAGGGGCGGAGCAGGTCAGGGGTCTGGTGAATCGCATGTATTTTGACGACCAGATCACGGATACTGTCCTGGGCTTGTAACCTTGGCGGCAAAAGAATGAAAAGGCAGATGGCAATAAAACCGGTAGCGGATCGGTGCATGGCTTCTCCTTCTGATTAATGCATATAAAACCCGCCTATTATACACAAAGAATCGTCTGAGTTAAGGGACCCGGTTGCAGTCGCTGCAATTTTGTCTTGACAGGGGCAGTCGCCGGAGCGTATCCGTCACGTGAGGAGTGTCGAGGGACGAGTGTCGGGTGTGGAATGACGCGGTGAGTGTGGCGTGGCGAGTTCGCCGTGTTAAATACTTCGACGGCTAAGGGCACAGACCGAAGGAGATAACCATGTGGTACTTAGTATTGCGGCGTCCAATCAAGCCGCGGGAAGAGTGGACGGTCAGCTTGGACCAGCATCTGATTTGGATGAAGGCGCAACATGAAGCGGGGAAAATTCTCTTTTCCGGTCCAACCACCGATCGCAAATACGGGGTTTACGTGATCCGCGCCTCGACCAAAGACGAAGCGGAAAAAATCGCTGCGACCGACCCCTACACGGCGGCCGGTTTTTGCGCCTTCGATCTGCTCGAATGGGAAGTGCATCAGATTATGGGCGCGGGACCGTTCACTGCGGCGGAAATGCGTGCGCACCGGTGAGGCGAAGTAAGAGAGTTAGCGGAAGGGGGCATATTAGAGTGATGGAGAGAACACGAAACGTGAAATCGACACGATACATCGCTCTTATTGGTTTTTTGGCGCAGCTCGTTTCTGCCGCCGTCCATGCCCAATCCGATTGGAAAAAGCAGTGGGAGGCGACCGTCGAGGCCGCGAAGAAAGAAGGTGAGGTAACGATCTATGGACCGCACAATCCGGTTTATCAGCAGGTCTGGGCGATTTTTCAGAAGTCCTATCCAGAGATAAAGTTTAGCTTTGTCCCGGGCAAAGGCTCGGATCACGCGCAACGGATTGTCGCCGAGCGCCGCGCCGGAAAATTTCTCGCCGATCTGCTGATGGGTGGTTCTTCGACCTACGCGTCATTCGCTCCGGGCACCTTGGCGGCGCTCAAGCCACTGCTTATTTTACCGGAGGTCGGCGATCTGTCTGCCTGGTTTGACGGCAAGTTCTATTTTGCTGACCCGCAAAACAATGCGGCGCTGATTATCTCCGGCGAGATCGGCACCCGCCGGGGATCATACAACACGAAATTCGTAGATCCGAAGGAGATCCAATCTTGGTGGGATTTGCTCCAAGCGAGATGGAAAGGCAAGCTTGGCAGCTTTGATCCGCGAGTTGCCGGCGGTGGCGGGGAAACCTTCATGTTCTTTTATTACACACCGTCGCTAGGGCCGAAATTTATCACGCGCATTCTCACTGAAACCGACATTCTGCTGACGCGGGATTTACAGCAGGGGACGGATTGGCTGGCGCAGGGAAAGATTCTCTTCTACATCGGCAGCGGCCAGCCGGTGATGAAAGCCAAGAAACAGGGGTTATCCGTCGATTTGATGCCCCACGCCTTGAAGGAAGGCGATATCATGGGTGGTGGCTCGTGCTGCATGGCGGTGATGAACAAAGCGCCGCACGCGAGCGCGACGAAATTGTTTGTCAATTGGATACTCTCGAAGGAAGGACAGAGCGCTTGGCAAAAATATACCGAGGTGAACTCGCTGCGCATCGACATCCCGAAGAGCGATTTGCCCGCCGACGATATACCCCAAAAGGGTGTGCACTACTTCATGCTCAATTCTTCCAAGTACAACGATCAGGGCGGACGAAAGGCGTTGCATCAGATTGTCGAAGAGGCATTGAGAAAAGTTGGTAAGAGCACGTGAAGCGGAGGCAGAAAGTGCTTTGGAGTATTGGAGTGATGGAGTAATAATTTTTTGCTTTGATTAGAGCATGGCGACTGTTGGGGTGAGGAGCTCAAATGCAGACGATTGGCTTGATCGGTCTCGGTAACGCGGGTCGCCCGGTCGCGGAACGCATTCTTTTCAAAGGCTACGGGCTCAATGTTTTCGACATTGATGGTGCGGCGGTCGACGCCGCGGTGCGGCGAGGTGCGAACGGAGCGAATTCAGCCGCCGATGCGGTGGGCGATATGACGGTCACACTGTTGCCGTCTTCGGTCGAATTACGCCAAGTCGTTTTCGGCGAGAGCGGTGTGTTTAAGAGTCTTCGACCGGGCATGACACTGATCGATCTGAGCGGCACCGACCCTGACTGTGCGCGCGAATTGCAACAGAGGCTTGCAGAAAAACAGGTGACCTTCATCGGCGGCACAATTCACGCGAGCGGCGCTCCTGCCGTCGTGATTCCTCAAGGGCGATTTTCAATTGTCGTCGGCGGAGAAAAGGCGAAACTTGGACCCGCGGTCGGATTTCTCAATGACGTCGCCGACACGATCATATGCCTGCCGGAACCGTGGATGCCCAAGGCGTTCAAGATTGCGATTATCTTGTACGCGACGACCAACAATATCATCACTGCGGAGATTTGCTCATGGCTGACGGCGCAGGGCAGCGATCCCAAACTGTTTCTGCAGCTCTTGCGGACGACCGGTTCGGAAGCTTCGTGTGCTCGCCTCGAAGAATTTATGAAGCGCAATAATAACGATGGTGGCGCGCTCAGCAATAGTTATAAGGATTTTCGCCAGGCCTTAGATATGGCTGCAAAATTGGAAATCCCAATGCCGTTGGCGTCGATGGCAAATCAGATTCAAGAGATGGGTCGAGCGACGGGTTTGCAGCGGCTCAACAGCCCGGCGGCAATGGGAAAATTATATGAGCTGATCACTGGCACGGATTTGAGCCAGGCGACATTCAATGCAGAGAAACGATTTCCCGAGAGTCGCGAGCCGAGAGTGGTGTATCTCCGTGAATAATGACAGGACAGGCGGCTTAGTTCAAAATTACTTGGCCGGAGTTGGAAAGGTGACTCGTGACGAGTGCAGTCGTGATCACTAGGACGGTATAGTAACGCATTGCAAAAAATTCAAAAAAAGATCTTGACAGGAGTTCTACCCAGCGTTAGTAGTTGAGATAGCCCACTTCGAAGGGGCGAAAGAGCGGGGATAGAGCGCGCCTGTTCTCGACTCTTGAAAAAATAGAGGTGTTCATGAACGGACAAGATAATCCGCCGGGCTATTCAAGCCCGCCATCGGCGGGCGCCAGCAACGCGGTCAGTTTATCAGTTGGGCAGCGAGCTGTGTGAATCAAGCCCTCAAGTTGAGCACCAAATGGTGCGAACCCGAATTCGGGTCAATCAGCAGGTTGGGCTTCCCCAAAGCGGACTCGCAACCAGACTAACGATAAGCTAGACCGATATAACGCTGAGCGAATCGTTCGGAGCGGGCCGCAGTGAAGTAAAAATCTTTAAAAGCTAAGTTGACGCGATGGCGTCAAGAAACGGGCAACCTCTCTAGGAAGGCTGCCCGTTTCGTTTTTTAGCGGTGCGAATTCCTCAGAATTTCTCTAGCCCACGCTGAACAAAGTAAAAAACGAATTCATCGGATAGCTGGCAGAGGAGTCGCAGGCAGCAGAGTTGCGGCGGTAGGGGGCACGGCATGCCGTCCCTCCCATTGCATCATTGACGCAAGAGCTTCCCGTAGCCTTCGATAGATACTCTCATGCCGAGCGTTTGCATTACCCACCACAGAGAGGCGGCAGTGCTCGACACCACCGGGCGTTGGGTATCGTCTTCCAATTCCTGCACGTAGGCAAGCGAGCGCCAGCGACCTTGGATGAGCAAACTTTCGACGTCACGGTGGCGACGAAACAGCTCACGGGCGACTTTATAGGAAGCGTAATCCGGCAGTTTAGCTTGATCGACTGGTCTGGCGACTTCCAAACCTTGGATCGCCAATACCTTTAGCCCGCCATCTTCGTAGTATTTTTTGACCGCTTGGTTAATGGTTTCTTTGTACGCGGTGGCGATGACGGTTGTACGGACGTGCAAATGCTTGAGCGCCTGGACCGTGGCGCTCATCGCGGTGCTTACTGGTAGGCCGACCTGCTTCGACAATTTGGCGACAACGTCCTGTTCCGCGGCGTAACCACACTGCGTGCCCAAGGTAATGCCTCCCATCAGGATCGCATCGCATTCTTCGGCGGCGAATATTCCTAGGCCGGCTCCGAGTGCATCGATGGCTTTGTTGAATTCCTCTTCCGTGTGCGCCTGAACGTTCAGCCCGGAGGCGACGATGGTAAAGCCTTTGGGCAATATCAAGTCCCAATCCGAAGGCGTTTCAAACACCGATGGTGATAAATAGCCGATGCGTGCTTTCCAGCCTGACAACTTATGCTCCTTATTCGGGTCGTTGAGTTAACTCGTTGACGCCGGAGTTTCGTCACTCCCGAGGCGGCTCTTGCGCTGCGTGATATCCTCCCGTGGATGTTTTCTTACCGCAATGCATGGCATCTGGAAAGTCTTTCAATTTGTCGACGGGATGTCTCTTGACGCGCGATAGTGAGCGTTTTTGCCGAGCTCTAAAATTGGCCTTGCTTTGCCACCGCAAGACGTTAGACTAAATGGTTAAAATAGTTTATTTAGTGCGCTGCCTGAGGAAAATGTAATTCCAATCGTCAAATTCGATGAGTCATGAGTAATGGAGGCTTGAACGGTTGTAAATGATTGCTTTTATAGAATAGAAGGATTTTATTTATATTCCATGTTTTAACATATGAATTATAAACGCTTTATATATCGATCTTTTGCCGCACTTCGGTTCATTGCCATAGCCGCGGTGGTGGTTCTCTCCTCGGCGGGGCAGGCACTCGCCAACTCCGGAGACAGCATGGAGTTCAATCGTCGTGCTACGGCGACGGCTCAAATTCTTGCAGGCATTACACCAAACCCGCTGGACCCCGCGCTCAAACGACTCGTCGAATCGGATACGTTCAAAGAACATCAGCAGTGGATGATACCAAGCTGGGCTCACGTGCGCGGGCGCATTCAAACCATGGAGACTTGGCGCAGCCACGAGATCAAGATACCGGGCGCTCAGAAGAAAACTTTGCTTTATCCGTTTAGCGGCCCCGACTTTCTCAATGCCTACACTCTTTTCCCAGACCATGGGCGATACGTCTTTTTTAGTCTCGAGCGACCGGGAACGATGCCGGATTTGGAATCGGTGACGCCGGTACAATTTACCAAGTTGTTGCAAGATGTGCGCAGCGCGTTCCGCGATATCTTCGAGCGCAATTATTTTATTACGTCATATATGACCAAGCAGCTTACGACGCCGTGGATTCGCGGCACCGTGCCGGTCATGTCGATCATGATGGCGCTCATGAACCGCCGCATCGTGCGGATCGAGCCGCTCGACCTCTTCCCACAGCTCACCCAGGATTATGACGCCCCAGATGCCAAGCGGCCGCCGGTGCTGATGCGGGCCGTGCTCATCGAGTTCGCCAACCCCGGCGCGTCCGGCACGCAGCAACTTTATTACGTTGCTCTTGATGCGACCGACAAGGCGCTCGAGTTCTATCCTGATTTCCTAAATTGGGCCAGCCAGTATAAGCCGGCAACGGTCCTCCTGAAATCGGCATCCTACCTGCTGCACGACAACCAATTCTCAAAAACCCGCGCGATGCTCTTGGATGCGGCCGATGTTGTCGTGCAAGACGACACTGGAATCCCGTACCGCTACCTTAGTCAGAACCCGTGGCAGGTGAAGCTATACGGCCGATACAATAAGCCCATCCGCCCAATGAAGTACGCTTATCAAAAGGATCTTGAGGCAGCGTACAGCTCGCAGCAAGAACAGGTGCCATTGCCATTTCCTTTCGGATATCATTGGCGCGGGCAAAAATCCGGTCTTATCGTTGCGCACCGCTAACGAGGCGCTCCTGTGTTGCGGCGGTTGTCTTTCAGCATGGTGCTGCTGATCATGGCAGCGAGCTGCGGCGCCGGCCCGATTATGCGAAGATCTTTTCGCACCAGTGACGGCGTCAACTTATCCTATCTCGAAGCCGGGCATGAATATGCCGGAAAAAAACCGCTAGCTATCGCGCTGGTTCCGGGCTGGTCCATGCCCGCGGCGATTTGGCGACAGCAGCTGGAAGCCCTCGGTCAAAACTACCACACGCTGGCACTCGACCCGCGCGGTCAAGGGGAGTCGGATGTCCCGGCTACCGGCTACACGGCAGAACGGCGTGCCACAGATCTTAAAGAATTCCTTGAACTTTTTCCCAATATCCTATTGGTCGGCTGGTCTTTAGGCGGCATCGAGTCACTACAGTACATTCACATGTACGGCGCCGCTCGGCTAGCCGGTCTAGTTCCAGTCGACAGCTCGGTCGGCGAAGAACCGGCGCCGCCGCCGGGCGGCACGTTCAAACAGCGCTTACGCGAGGACCGCGACAAGGTGTTGCATGAGTTTATGCGAGCGATTTTTGCCAAGCCGCGCAGTGAAGAAGAGATAAGCGAGCTGGTGCGCGGGGCAAAAAGAATGGCGTTGGAAGACAGCCTGGCATTGCTGGATTATCCCTTTGAGCGTCTCCACTGGAGACGGATCACCCGGGCTTTCAAAAAACCTCTTCTGTATGCCGTCACGCCGCAGTTTGCGGCGCAAGCCGCGAATCTCAAGAAAAACCGGCCGGCGACTGAAGTGCAAGTTTTCAAAGCGGCGGGCCATGCGCTCTTCGTCGATCAACCGGAGCGGTTTAATAGGTCGATCGAAGATTTCGCAAAGTCCCTTGCCCGCTAACGAAATACGTTGGCGGATTTGACAATCACCGCACAGCGCGTAAAGCGCGCATATAATTCGAAGAGGTCAACCACGCGGGGTTACCGATACAAGACGCTTTCAGCTCTGAAACGTAGGGGTGCGGCTTACCGTACCCGGTTGAACAGCGGAAAAAATCCAGGGTTTCGCTTTATCGGATCTTCGATCGCGCGGCGGCCAGGACGCCGCTGTCTTCGAGGTTGCGCACGAAAACCGGATTGACGAGTTGGTTGAAATCAACCTGCGCGACTTTTGGATTGATCTTCGCAACGATTTTCTGAACGATCTTCCACGCGGCGGGATCGGGCATGAGCTCGACGGTGGCCATGATGGCGAGAACTTTGTAGGACGCTTCGGCATCTTCCGGTTTCGGAAAGCGGAAGGCCTTGCGCAGGATTTCGACGATCTCCGGCTTGGCGTTGGGATCGTGAATCAACACGACCGCGTCCACCAATCCTTTGAGCAAGCGCGAGATTTGATCGGGCGAGCTCGCGGCCGATTCGCGCAAAAAACAAATTGTCGTGCCTTGATAGGGAAAGTTGAGTTTGCCGATATCGGCGAGCACGTTGGCGCCTGCGCGTTTTGCCGCCTCGCTGAAACTATAAGGAATCACGGTGGCGTCGACGCCGCCCGAGCCCAAAGCCTGTGTGACCGTCGCCGTGTCGCCGAGGATGCGCATTTTAAGATCGTATTTTTCCGGGTCGATCCCGAGCTGATCTAGAGCGATCATCGTCTGTAGCCAAAAGCCGCCGCCGATGCTTTGCACGCCGAAGGTTTTACCGCGCAAATCTTCCAAAGTGCGAATCTCTTTGCGCGCCACCAGCTCGCGAGGAATTTTTTGCACCGGCGAGGCGACGCATTGAATTTTCATGCCGCCCGCCGCGGCGCTTAGCGCATTGCCGGGTGAGCCGTAATTGTATTGAACCTGTCCCGAGGAGAGCGTGGCCATACTGAGCGCACCGTTGCGCATTTGGACGAGGCGAACGTCGAGCCCATATTTTCTAAATGTTCCTTTTTCGATGCCCACCCACATTGGTCCCACGGTTTCGTTTTGGCCGGCGTAGGCGACCAGGATGGGGGGAGCGGTTTGCGCCGAAGCGATAGACAGCGCCGCCGTAGCGATCAAGGTGACGCTAAGCAAGAGCGTGCGGATGCGCGCGAGAATGGCAGTTCCGACTCTATACCGGCGCAGGCGTGATGAACGCTTCATTGGCTTCTCCGTTGCTATTCGTCACTGAATCACTGCCAAAGACGTTTGAAAAACCCGGACTTTTCCAACTCATCAACATAGCGGTTATCGTAATAGGCCGTGAGCGGTGTCTTTTGCGCGGCTGTCGCATCGATCAGTTTCAAACTGACGAGCTGCTCGGCCAGATCTTTGAAAACCTCCGGCGGCACGCGCGGATCTTTGGCGAATGCATCGATACCGGCCTGGTAACTCTCATCGAGCATGTTCTGCCGTGTCACTTTGGTGTATTTGCCGAGAACTTTAGTCGCGAAAGTTTTGTCTTCGTGGATTTTTTTCAAGCCATCGTAGACGGCCTCGATAAAACGTTTGACGATATCGGCATTCTTGTCGGCGAAAGCGCGTCGCGCCACGACTCCCTGCTCGATAAAGCGAATATTCATATCGCGAATCTGTTTGATGCTGACGAGCTCGCGGAAGCCCTTTTCGCGGAGCACCACACTTTGCGGCGCTGGAATCATGGCGCCAGCGATAGCGTTGGTGCTGAGCGCGGTCATCGATTCCGGGTAACCGCCGGTTTGAACGATGACCGCGTCGGCGACGTTGGAGCGGTCTAATATCGCCTTCGCCGTGAAGTGCGACACCGAGCCGAAACGCGTGACGCCGACTCCTTTGCCGCTCAATTGTGCTATTTGCGTAATCGCCGGTTGCACGTACAACGGAACGCTAAATGATTTGACCAGCGCAGCGACCTGAATCACGTCGCCGCCTTTGAGCACGTTGGAGATCACCGCCGGCCCGGCCATGCCCGCGAGATCCGCTTCGCCCGCCAGCATCGACTGCACGATTAAAGACGACGCGCCGGCGAATACCGGATCTACTTCGAGTCCATGCTTCTCGAAAAGCTTAGCCTCGTAGGCTACCAACCAGGGAAGACTATGATACGAGATCGGTGAGTAGGGGAATTTGATTTTGTCGAGTGCAGTGGCCGGTTCGACGGTGGCGATCACGACTGCTGCGAGAGCTAGAGCGTGCAAGAGACGTTGCTGCATCTGTGCTCTCCTCTTGATGAGGGCACCGCGACTAATCATTCCCGGTTGCGAATGACGGGTTAAATTTTGTAAAAGCAACGCGCGTTTGCTCCCAGGATCGCCTCTTTGTGTTCATTCCTCAGGTCATTGCGTTCGACGATTTCGTTGATCTCCTCCATGCAATTGTCGAGGGAAATCTCGTGCGGGAAGTCCGAGGCGAACATGAAGGGCTCGGGGCCGACGCGCTCGATGGCGTAGGCGAGCGCCTTCTCATTGCCTTCGCAGCTGACGAACAGTTTGCCGCTGGTAAAGTAGTCCACGGGTTTGCGTTGAATACGCAAGCCGCCGTACTCCAGCTCTCGTTCCAAACGGTCGATCACCATGGGAATCCAACTCGTGCCACCCTCGAGAAAGCCGACGCGCAAGTCAGGGAATTCGTCAAACACACCATCGACGATCATACCAGTGGCAGCAATGGCGAGGGGAACCGGCATGCCGAGCGCTCTCGTAGCAGGAAATACGGTGTAAGTGTTGAAACCGAGATCGCCGTAGCAGCCGCCGTGCACGGCCAGCGCGCAGTCGAGCTTCGCGGCTTCTTCATACACCGGCCAAAAATGTTTGGCGCTCAGATGCGGGGTCAAGCCATTGGACGGCAGCATCGCGCCGACCATGCCCAGCTCTTTGACCGCGCGGCGCAGCTCCGTCACCGCTGCCGGAACATCTTGCAGGGGAATTAAAGCGATGCCCTTCAAGCGCGGACTGAATTTAAGGTACTTCGCGTGGAGCCAGTTGTTATAGGCTGTTGCATAGGCGATCGCCCATGGCGGAAAAGCAACCTGGCCGTAAGCCAATCCTTCGGTCGGATAAAGTACGCTCGATTCGAGCCCAGTCTTTTCGAGAAACCGGAGCCACTTTTCCGGGCCGACGTTGGGATCGAACGTGCCGGGTTTGCGCTCTTCCAATCGCGGCGTGTGAAACCGATCGAGACTCGGCAACATACGCCGGGGATTCATATGGCCTGTGGTTTTAAATGGTTCGCCGACATAACTGATCATCTCGTCAACCTTCTCCATCACGTGGCCGTCGCAATCGACGTATTTGTTCGGCATCGTTCCCTCCGCGAGTGTGGTTTGAACGTTACGTGCTGAGGCATAAAGAAGACTCGTCAAAAAGATCACAAAAAGGGGCGACCGCCGGTCGCCCCTACAGTTTTGCGTTCTCTGCCTTCTTTACGGTTAAATTTATCATATCTTATAGAACTGCCGGGCGTTGTCGCCCAGAATTGCCGCTTTGTGATCTTGTTTGAGGTCTGTGCGGTCAAGGATCTCATTGATTTCTTCCATGCAGTTGCTCAGCGAAATCTCGTGCGGGAAATCTGAGGCAAACATGAACGGCGCGGGCCCGACTCGTTCGATGGCGTAGGCCAACGCCTTTTCATTACCCTCACAACCGACGAAAAGACGCCCACTGGCAAAATAATCTTCCGGCTTACGTTTTAGCTGCAGACCGCCGTATTCCATCTCGCGTTGCAATCGGTCGATGACGATCGGTATCCAAGCCGTGCCGCCTTCGAGGAAGCCAATTCGTAATTTCGGAAACTGATCAAGCATACCTTCGACGATCATGCCGGTGGCGGCGATGGCCAGCGGAAAGGGCATGCCGAGAGCACGAGTCGCAGGAAAAACGCCGAAAGAGTTAAAACCCAGATCGCCGTAGCAGCCGCCGTGCACCGCGAGGGCGCAGTCGAGCTTTTCCGCCTCCTCGTAAACCGGCCAAAATTCCTTAGCGCCGAGGTGAAATCTGAGACCGTTCGACGGCAGCATCGCACCCAGCATGCCCAATTCTTTGACGGCGCGGCGCAATTCGATGACGGCGCTCGGCACGTCCTGCATTGGAATCAGCGCGACGCCTTTGAATTTAGGACTGAACTTCAAGTATTTTTCGTAGAGCCAATCATTGTAGCCTCTGGCGTAAGCGACCGCCCATTGAACGAAAGAGATCTGGCCATAGGCGAGCCCCTCGGTTGGATAAAGCACGCTGTATTCGAGTCCCGTCTTATTCAAAAACTCCATCCATCTTTCAGGTCCGATGGAAGGGTCGAAAGTTCCAGGAGTGCGGCGCTGGAGCCGCGGCGTATGAAAGCGGTCAAGACTCGGCACCATGCGCCGCGCATTGATCTCGCCCTCGATGCCATTGACTTTGCCGATCAGCTCCGCGATTTCATCAACCTTTTCCATCACATGACCGTCGCTGTCTACGTAATGAGTTGCCATTGCATTACTCCCTTCAAACAATTGAGCTGCGTCCTGAATAGTTAAGGCAGAGCTACCTGTCAATAGATAATCTGAGAAACGTCTTAGGCAGAAGACTCAAAAGCTAAAATCCCAAACTCGCGGGCAACGCACTTGTCACGAAGGCAGGTCTTGGTTTATTGCTAACCCAAAGGGGCCTGAATCATGCCTTATGTCAAAGCGAAAGACGGCGTCGACATCTACTACGAAGTCTCCGGCCACGGCACGCCGTTCTTATTTCTCAGTGAGACCGCATGCGACGGCGCGGTGTGGAATCTTTACCAGGTTCCGGAGTTTGCGCCTGACCACCGAGTCGTTATCCTCGATTACCGCGGCACGGGCTTGTCCGGCAAACCCTCGGTTAAATACAGCACAGAGATGTTCGCAGATGATGCCGCGACGGTTCTCGATCATCTTGGTCTGGAGGGCGCGATTGTTTGCGGCCACTCCATGGGCGGCAGGGTTGCGCAACTTCTTGCCCTCGATCATCCGCGCAAAGTCAGTAAACTCATCCTTGCGTCCAGCGGTGCGGCACATCCGGGTGACCGGGGGATTCCGCTGCGGATTGCCAAAGAGATGGTCGAGATGGGCTACGAAAAATACGTGCGTGAGCACACGATTGTCGTGGGTTGGACGGAGATCTACGCGCGCAATCACATCAACCTCATCGAAAAGTATCTCCAGGTGCGCATGGCCAACCTCTGCCCGGTAGAGTTCTACTTCCGCCATGTGCTGGCGCGCCAGGAACACGATACGAGCGAACGGCTGAAAGAAATCAAAGTCCCAACCCTGATTTTTGTGGGCGACGACGATCATTTTGTCGTCAGTGACATGTCACACCGCAGCGGCGCGGATATTCTCGCCAATGGAATTCCCAATTCTAAGCTCATTGTCCTGCCCGGCGAGCGGCACAGCTACTTTTATACCGAGCCGGCGAAAGTTCATGGCATGGTGCGAGATTTCTTAAAAGAAAGTTAAACAGCCAGCGGCATATTTTTCTCAGTTGAAAAATTTAGATGTCTTACGGAGGAAGTCATGGCGTACGACGCGAAGGGTAGAACAAAACAATTTCCGGTGTTCGATTGCGATAGCCACATTTACGAGCCACCAGAGATCTGGGACAAATATATTCCGCAGAACAATCGCGAATTCGCTAAGACGCATTTCTATCGCGACGCGGACCGGCTATTCCTCGTGCGCAATGGGAAGATCAGCTTCAGAGATCCCGACAAGTGGAAGTATCCCGGCGAGACTTGGCACCCTGGTTTGACCAAGAAGCTCATCGGCGAGACGCAACCGGGAACCAAAGAATGGGATGAAAAAATCGGCAGAAACAAAAGCGCCAGAGATCCACACGCAAGACTCAAAGACATGGACGCCGCGGGCATCGACCAGGTGATGATTTTCCCATCGACGTTTGTGTATTTGCCCCTGGTCGAGAATGCCGACGCGGCATACATCTGCGCGCGGGCATATAACGACTGGGCCCACGACTATTGCAGCGCGGACAAAAAAAGGCTGTATCCGGCGGCGGTTTTGCCGGTGCAAAGCGTCGACAGCGCCATTGAAGAACTTCGGCGCGTGGCCAAACGCGGTTTCAAATCCGCTCTGGTTCGGCCGATCATCGCCCAGGGCAAATATCCGACATTTCCCGAGTTCGATCCGTTGTGGAAGGAATTCGAGGAGCTTGGCATCGTGCTCGGCATGCACACGTTCCCATCGAGGGGCGAGGCGATGTCACCAGAGTTGGGCGAGCGGATGGGTGCGAATCGCAAGCGTTTGTTCGGCGACGAAGATCTGATGGTCTACTCACCGGGACAGTTCGTTGCCAACATCATGCAGATCATGGGCTCCAAGCAGGCCGGTGATGCGGCCTATGGTTTTATCGCAGAGGCGATGACCTGGACCGGCGTCGTGCTCATGACGGGCTGGCTCGAAAAGTTTCCGCGCTTGAAAGTAGCGATTCTCGAATCCAACTCGAGTTGGCTGCCGCTGGTGTTGGAGAAGGCCGAGACTTATCTCGACCTGTACAAACACTTGGGCGAGAAGGTCGGCGATCCGCACGAGGTGTTTTACAAACATTGCTTCATCGCCTTCGAGAGCGATGAAATCATCACGTTGCGGTTGTGGGATTTGTATGAGGACATCGCCCTATGGTCATCGGACATGCCGCATCTCGACGCCTCGGATGTTTGGGAGGCGATCGACAACATGAACAAGTGGAAAGTGCCGCAGAACGTCCAGGAAAAGATGCTCGGTGGCAACGCCAGGCGCTTGTACGGCATCGAGCCGGAGCTGGTGGTCACCAAGGCTCCAGATGACTATCGACCACAGACGATGTCGCGGTATGCATAGGTGAGAAGAAAAGAATTAACCACAAAGAGCATATAGCGCACAAAGTATTTAGCCGCAGAGAACGCAAAGAGCGCAAAAAGATATTCAATGGAGGGGCACGGCTTGCCGTGCCCTTACGGTTCGCGCCTCCGCCTATCTTTTGTAAAGCTGTTTAACGAAACCGGTTGCTTCGATCTCCCGCACTAGGCTCGCGTCGACGAAAAGCCGAGGGTCGGCCGCTGCCGCTCTGGGATCGCGCGGAGCGAGATCATCGAGCGCAGTTTTCACCCCTTCGGGTGTGGGCAGTAAATTATCCGGATAGGCCGCCGTGTAAGCATGCCAGGCGCGTTCGAGACCCTCTTGGTCGGAGATTTTCAGGTATTTTCCCCAAATAGCTTTTGCCTCTTCCTTGTGGGTTTTGTTGAAGTGGATCGCCTCGATCATCGCGCGGGAGAATTTCAAAAGCAGCGGCCGTTTCGCTTTCACGATCGCTTCGCGTGATAGCACGCTGTTCCACCAGAAAGCAATCTTCAACGAGCCGATATCGAAAAGATCACGAAACCCCAGCTGCAACGCTTGGCGCACGAAGGGCTCAGGGATGATAGTGAAGCTGATCACGCCCTTCGACAGCGCTGCGAAACGCTCCGGGTTGCCGCCGGCGGTAATGATTTTCGCGTCCTTATCTGGATCTATTCCCAACCGTCTGAGCGCAAATCGCAGGCCGAGATCAGAAGTGCTGCCGATCCGGTTGACACCGCCGATCTTGCCCTTCAGCTGCTCGGCGCTGGTGATGTTTTGCGCGGTGATAATATGATCAACGAATGTGCGGACCATGCCGAGTATCATTACTGTGTCCGCTCCCGCTAAACGGGAACTAACTAGCGTCGCGACCGATGTTGCGGAGACGTCGATCTCACCCGCTAATAAAGCCTGCAAAACGATCGGGCTTGCGCTGATGCTGATGATCTCAGGCTCGATTGCGTATTTTTGCAGCAACTTTTTTTCCTGTAGCACCCAGACAGCCGCGTTGGCGGGGCTGGCACCGGCCCAGGCGATGCGGATCTTGTCTTGCGCGAAAGCGGTGCCAATGGCGTGGACACACGACGCTGCTACGACAAGCATTACTAAAAGTTTACCGACCACAGCTGTCACCTCGTCATGCGTTCGGTCCGATACGGTCAACAAATATTCGCAATCGATCGCGAGATTTAGCAGCTAGGATGGCATCTCCGCCAGCAATCGTCCGTATCCCGGGATCGGATGGCGGAGGCCGAGGCGCAATTGCGTTTCCCATGCCCGCGCGGGGCCGGCATGGACGACGGTTAAGCCGGTGTCTTTTTCCAAGCGATCGATGATCTCGACGGTTTTCCATGCCGAGCCGAGCATGTAAATCCCGTCGGCGTCCTTGTGTTTGTCGGCGATGCGCTTCATGAATTCAAGTATTTGTTCTGGCGGTACGCTTGGAACCGCCGCGAAGGGCGAATCGATGCCTTCCATCGCCAGCACTTGGAATCCTGCATCGGTGAAATAACGCGCGAAGATGTTGTTCATCTTTTCGGGGAAATACGTCGCGCCGACAAACTTCTTCATACCGAGGGTGCGCAGCGCATGCACGTGATTCTGCCCGGACGTAAACATCTGCACGCCGTACTTTTTCTCCCAGCTACCGATCAGCTCCTGCTCTTTTTGGTAACCGAGCAGCATGAACGGCGGCGCGCCGCTGGGGCGGACCA
>VBKY01000296.1 GCA_005879255.1 Deltaproteobacteria bacterium | reverse complement strand
TTGGCCAAAGCGATGGGCGCTGAGGGCGCGCTGGTGACCTGGATCGGCGGCGGCAACGCCTTTGTCGATGTCATGTTGACAATCCGCGCTTGCGAGCGAAACGGTATCAAGACCACACTCGTTACCTACGAAAACGGTGGCAAAGAAGGCAAGGATAGCCCCGTGCTTTTTTATCTTCCGGAAGCCGACGCGGTGGTGAGCACCGGCAGTCTCGACAAGACTTTGGAACTGCCGGCCGTGGACAAGGTCATCGGTCCTTATGATCAGGTCAAAATTTTTCCCTTCCCTGGCGCGGCGTCGCGTGGAGCCTTATCACTGGAAGCGAGAGATGTCATGATGGGCGGAGCTGATATTTGGGGCCAAGGGATGTGGAAATGTGCGGAGTACTAGCAAGCCTCAAGGTTGGAGTACTGGAGTGATGGAGTAATGGAGGGTTGGGTGATCGAAAATAGAGGATCGAGGATAGAGAATAGACTGAATATGAATTGCAATCGTTCAAAATGTTCAAACTGGTTTAGCTGTTAAGGAGATCGTTATGATCAAGATCGTTCATGTCGTCAATCAATTTTTCGCCGGCCTCGGCGGCGAGGAAAAGGCCGGGCTGCCTGTGGGCGTGATCGAGGGCAGCGCTGGTGCGGCGCGCGCTTTGGAGACGGCGCTCGGCAGGGAAGCCAGGATCGTTTGCACGATTCATGTCGGCGACAATTATTTCCACGAGCACAAGGAAGCAGCGATCAAAACGATACTGGACGCCGTACGAGCCGCCGAGCCGGAGGTTTTAGTGGCGGGTCCGGCTTTTAATTCCGGGCGTTACGGATTGAGTTGTGTCGAAATTTGCAACGAGGTTGCCAATCGAATGGAAATTCCCTGCGTGACGGCGATGCACGAAGAGAATCCCGGCGTCGGCGTTTATCGTGAGTTCGCTAATTCGCGGCTGTACTGCTTACCAACGGCGGAGACGATAGCGGGAATGACCGATGCACTGTCGCGGATAGCAACCTTGACGATTCGTCTGGCTCGCGGTGACGAGATCGGTTCCGCGCGCAAGGAAGGCTACATCGGCCGCGGCATCAGACGTCTTGAGAAAACCGATCAACGTGGCGCGGTGCGCGCGCTCGACATGTTGCTGAGGAAACTAAACAACCAGCCGTTCGAAAGCGAGCTGCCGATGGAGGTCTGGGACGATGCACCGCCTGCGCCAGCACTGGCTCAGGTGAAGGACCGCAACATCGCCTTGGTGACAACGAGCGGCGTGGTTCCTTGGGGCAATCCGGATAAGTTCAAGACTTATCGAAATACGTACTGGCGAAAATACAACATCGCCGAACTAAAAGAGCTCGAACCGGGGAAATGGGAGGCGGTGCATGGCGGATATAACGTCGCCTACATGAATCAGAATCCCCACTATGGCGTTCCACTGGATGCGCTCCGCAGTCTGGAAGCGGAGGGAGCGATCGGTCCGGGGAAACTGTACCCCGCCTATTATGTCATCCCCGGCAATCAAGGTTCGCCGACGGTCATGCGCCGCATCGGTCAGGAAATTGCCGCGGATTTGAAAAAGGACGGCGTCGAAGGAATTCTTCTTGTCGCCACGTGAGGGACCTGCAGTCGCAGCGGCGCTGTGATGAGCAAGGAACTCGAGAAGGCGGGACTGCCCGTAGCGTTGATTAGCGCGATGTTTCCGGTGGCGCAGCAGGTGCGCGCAAACCGCATCGTCAAAGGCGTGAGCATTCCACATCCATGCGGTGACCCGAATTTGTCCAAGGAGCTTGACGCGCGCCTGCGTCGAGAAATAATTCAAACCGCGCTTCGTGCCCTTGAAGCGGAGGTCGAAGGACCGACGCTGTTCTCGCCCGCCATAGCCACGGGCGGGTAAGCTGAGCAGCAGTACTTCACCAACCTATATCTAGATCGACGAAATTTTGGAGGCCGTGGATTTGATGAGTCATCAAGCGATTAAATTTGGCTCCCATTACTTGCCGACGTACATACCGGACTGGGACGGGCCGCTGCCGGAATTTTACCAAAAAATGTTCGCGCAAATGGAAGAGATGGACCGGCTCGGCTACGAGCATATCTGGGTCACCGAACATCACTTCGCCATGTACGGCGGCACGCTGCCGCATCCGCCAACTTTCATGGCGGCGGTCGCGCGCACGACGAAACGGATTCGTCTCGGCGTTGCGATCAACGTTCTGCCGCTGCACAACCCGATCGACGTCGCCGAATCGTATGCAATGGTCGACGTCATTTCCAACGGGCGATTGGAATTCGGCGTTGGCAAGGGCAGCGAAGGGCATGAATACAGAAAATTCGGCGTCGACCAGAAAGAATCCACGGGCCGTATGTACGAAGGCGTTCAGGTCATGCGGCAGGCGTGGTCGGACAAGCCGGTCAATTTCACCGGCGAGTTTTTCAATTATCAGAACGTCCCGGTGTACCCCAAACCGGTGCAGCGGCCGCATCCGCCGATCTGGGTGGGCTGCGCCCGCTCCGAGGATTCGTTTCGCTGGGCCGGCGAAAACGGGTTTCATTTGATGACCTTGCCTTACCTCTACCGCGAAGCGCATATGCTCCCGGGTTTCATAAAATCCTATCGCGACGGATTGGCGAAGAGCGGTCATGATCCGATGGGAACCGACATCCTTGGAAAGTTTCACATCTACGTGTCGAGCAGCCTTGATAAGGCGATGGAAGAGGCCGGGCCGTATATCACTTCCTATTACGACGTTCATCGAGCCGCCGATCCCAACCGCAAGGAGCAGGGACTGCTGCTGCAGCGCGATACGCAGACCCAACTGGAACAGGGGTTCGTGCTTGCGGGCGATCCCAAGCGCGTTGCCGATAGCATTCGCAAATGGAGCGAGGAAGTCGGGCTGACGACGATCTCCGGCACGTTCTACTTCGGCGGCATGCCGCAGGAAATGGCAATGAAAAATATTCGTTTGTTCGCCGAGAAGGTGCTGCCGGAGTTCAAGTAAGATGGAGCTTAGAAGAAAAAGGAGGCGAACGCGGATCAAGAGGATTTAACCGCAGAGAACGCAAAGAAAGAAAGTGTAGGGGCGGGTTTCAAACCCGCCCTTTTTTTTCGAACCCCCTCTTTGTCTCCCCCTTTTGACGGCGATTTGTAGCGTGCGCTTGCGCACCGTTGCTAGATCACCACGAAGGGCACGAAGAATCAGAAGTTAGCGAACTTTACATTTGTTGCGTTTGAAAAAAACTAGCGCGCCGGCAGATAGGAAAAGTCGAAAACTTGATTTACCGGTACTTCTTTCGTGATTGCTTCGGCTTGGAGACTGTCGCGAATGGTATCGGCCGCTAACCCGGAATCGACCCGACCGTCGAGAGTTTCGGCTTGTTTGTGGTAATCGTAGATCTTCGCGACCAGCTCCTCGTCGTTCAACTGGACGAATCGTTTGAGTATCGCCACGGTTGCCGCTTTGTTTTCTCTCGCGAACGCGCGCGCCCGTGTTAAAGCTCGCAGCATGCGGCGCACCTGGTCCGGAGAGCGCTCCAACGTCTCCCGCATCGTGACAATACCGGTGCTGGGGATGCGCACGAAGTTCCCGGCAAAACCCAAATTTTTTAGTCCCTCGCGGTAAGCCAGAAAATTGTGCGGCGGGTTGATTAAGCCGGCCGCGATTCGCTTGGACTGCAATGACGCGAGCATCGCGCCCTGGCCGCCGACCGTAATAAAGGTCGCCTGCGAAGGATCCATCCCTGATTGGGCGAAGATGCGGCGCATGGTGACATCGTGCAATCCGCCACGCGAAGAGATTCCCAGTAATTTCCCCTTCAAGTCGGTAATCGAGCCGATTTCGGGAATACCCACCAGATCCAAAAGCACGCGATCGACGAAGCACATGACCACGCGCGTGTTGACGCCGCGGATGTTGGCGACCACCCCGGCGGTGATCGTGGTGGCGTATTGGATGTCGCCGCTGAGAAGCACTTTGATGTTGAGCGCGGCGGGCATCAGCACGAAGTCGACATTCAGACCTTCCTGTTGGAAAAAACCTCGCTCCTTGGCTACCGGGAGAGGGAGCATGGTTACCGTCAGCGATGGGATGCCAACCTTGACGTTTTCGGCGCGGGCGGACTTTAGGACGACTGCGACGCCTAGGACCGATACTACAAGAGCGCAAAAAGATCGCAGGTGTTTTGACCTCATGACGAGTTGTCACTCCAGCGGATACAAGCGTCGCGCGTTGTCGTTCAAAATTTTCCGCTTCGTCGCAGTGCCAAGCTTGGGATGATCGACGATGGGTTGCGAGGCGCCGGGGAAGCGGCTGTCGAAGTGACTGTAGTCGGAAGCAAAGACAATCCAGTCGTCGCCGATGACATCGACGACGTGGGCGAGCTCCTTCTCATCGGCTTCGCAGGAGAAATAAAGTTGTCCGCGCTCCAAAAGTTTGCTCGGCTCGGATTTCAGAGCGGGCAGCTGGACGCCGAGCACTTCGAAATGCTCGTCCATTCTCTCGAACCAGTAGGGAACCCAGCCGCAGCCGGATTCGAGAAACACAAAGCGCAGTTTGGGAAAGCGATCGAGCACGCCTTCGCCGATGATGACCGACAGCGCGATCATCTGCTCGAACGGATGGCCGAATAGGTGCGTGTAAAAAAACTTATCGACGCGCTCCGTGCCGGTGGCATCCGAGCCGTAGCGTCCCAAAAACATGTGGACACATATGGGGACATTGAGCCGTTCCGCCTCCTCGTAGAGCGGGAAATAGTAGGGATCGCCCAGATGGCGGCCGCGAACGTTGGGAAAAAGCGACGCGCCGACGAAGCCCAGTTTCGCCACGCTGCGATGAAGTTCTTCGACCGATGCGCCGATGTCCTGTTGAGCAAGTGCGGCCGTGCCTTTGATCCGCTTTGGATTTTCCGCGCAATATTCGGCGAGCCAGGTATTGCGTGCGGTCGCAAGCGCAGCGGCGAGGCCGGCGTCGTCCAACGCCGGCAACGTTCCCGCAAGACCGGCGCCGAAGAGAACGGCGACATCGATTCTTTCGCCGTCCATATCTACCAGCCGAGCTTTGGGATCCGTCATTCCCGGGCGTCGCGGATGTGGCCGGCTGTAGGGGCCGCCGACGCCGATGCCGAGACCACTCGGTCGCGGCCAAGCTTTGCCTTCTATGATCGTCCGTAGTTGACCATTGCCGCTGTCTCGTCGCTCGGGCGCCTGGTTCTTATATTTATCCGGCAAGCGTTCTTTCCAATCGATGTGGTTTTCTTCGAGGTGTCCATCGGCATCGACGGTCGGAAATGAATTTGCCATGGATACTCCTTCCGATTCGATGCTACGTGTGCAACAGCGCGGGGTGGAAAACGTCTTCGATCTTGGCGAGATTTCGCGTCAAACCTTCGGCGTGTGAGTTGCGAAAAAGCATTTCGAGCATTTTCTGATTCTTGCTGATGCCGAATGGAAATGGATCGTCGCCGAAAGTCGCTGCTTGGGTCTTTCGCTCATTGCTCTCGAAGTAGAGATAAGCGGGACCGGCGAAATTCGATCTCTCATAGGCGGCTTGTTTGCTCTCGCTAAATATTTTGTAGAGTTCGCCACCGAGCCAGGGGTTGTCATCGAGCAACCGGCGCTGGGCGACGATGACGTGATTGGCCGGAACTAGGCCGGTTTTGTTGAAAAAGGCCTCGACAACCGCGCGGCCGCCGTCGGCAAACAATTTCCTAAGCCGCGGATTTCCGTCGAGCAGCGTGCCGCCGTAGCGATCGATATTCAGTTTGAATAGTTTCGGATCATGGCGCGGCGCAAAGCCGTAAGCCGCATCGATCTCGCCGCGGTCGAGCATGATATCGAAACTCTGTGCCGCGGTTAACCAAGTTATGTCAACGCCGGCCGGCGGCCGAGTGTCTACGCCCAGCATGCCGCCGTGGCTTAGTTCTGGGATGCGGCCGATAAACCAGAAAATTTCATCCGGCTGGATGTTGTGGAGCTCGCGTAGAAACACTCTCATCCATAGTGCGGCAGTCATCACGTAATCGGGCAGGCCGATGCGCTTGCCGCAGAAATCGCCTAAGCCGGCGATGCCGGAAGCGGTGTTGACGAAGTATCCGAGCCAAACAAACGCTTTGGCAGGAAAAATCGGCAACGCAGACCATTGCCAACGGTTGTCTTTCGCCTGTTCGCGCGTGATCAGGTACTCCGAGAGCGACATCTCGAAGACATCGAACTCGTCGTTCTTGAGATTGCGAAAAAATAGTTCCGGCGGTGTCGTGACGACGATATCGAGATCGAACTTCGTCGGCTTGATACTCCCGTCGATGAGCGGTTCGAACCGAGGATTTTTGGTCACTCCGACTTTTATATTCAACATAGGTTAGTGATCCTATCGGTGTTCAGTTGATGAATCCTACATACGACGAGCCCCGGGAGGGCGTCAACTCCTGCAGGGCTGTTGAAAACGCCGCATAAGGCGTCGTTGTGTTTAATCGCCTCGGGGCGTTTGGTGTTCGTGGTTTCGTGATCGTGCTCGTGTTGATTCACGGGTCACGTTTTAACGGACACGATGACTCTGTAACTCGCCGGCTGAAGCCGCGGCGAATTTTCGCGGTAGTTTTTTATGGATGTTAGGACGAATTGCGAATCACAAAGTGCTGCTCCGGAACTGGAAATCCGGCGGCGCCGAAGCTTTCACGAATGACTCTGTTGGTGTCGAAATAGACTTGCCAGTAGTGATCGGTGTGGCAGTAGGGGCGGACAGCGAGCACTGGGCCGTTGAAATTGAACTCAAGGATTTCGACGTCTGGGGCGGGATCAGGCAAAGCGTTGGGAACTTTACCGACGCGCTCTTTGAGCAGCTTGATTGCTTCATTGTGATCCACCGAGTGAGCTAGTTGCGCTTTCAAATCGACCCGGCGGTACGGATTTACCGAGAAATTTTGAATCGTGTCGGAAAAAATCTTATTGTTTCCGACCAAGTTGACGACGTTCTCCAGCGTATTGATCGCGGTGACAAAAAGGCCGATCTCTTTGATGGTTCCCGTGACTCCCCCGGCGGTAACGAAGTCGCCCACTTTGAAAGGCCGCAGG
>VBKY01000739.1 GCA_005879255.1 Deltaproteobacteria bacterium | reverse complement strand
ACCGCGCCAGTCTACCTTTTTCCCTCAGAATTAATACTGCTCCCCTACCCGTTTTATTCCCGGAAACCAAATAAAAGGCACAAGTCTTTGTTGGAAGTTGCGGCGTCTTCTACCGCGCTCTCTATAGCCCCCGCTGCAAGTCAAAATCTGGCTCCTTGGGAATATAACTTCGAAAGCACGGTAGTACATAATGAGAGGACGATGAAGGCCACGGCGAGAAAGATTGCAGAAGTTGCCGTCAGGAGGCGACGATGAAAACAGGGGATTCAGTTAAAACTACAAAACTTATCCGGTCGCAGAAAACAGGTGTTCTTTTACCACGACAAGGGACCATCGTTAGGGACGTCGAGAATTTGGGACGGAAGCTGATCCTGGTTGATTTCGGTCCAGCAGGGGAAGAATACCTATTCCCGAACGAAGTATTGGCCGAAACCAGCAACAGCCAAATGTTAAACTGTCACTCATAAGAGCGATGTTATCGTCGATGTTTCATCCGCGGTCCAGTTAGACGGTTGGGAGGTAAAAATGAAAACTCGCGCACAATTGTTATTGATGGGTTTCTTATCGATAGCGCCTCTCTTTCCACAGGAGTCCGAAGCGAGACTCTTTGCTGCCCGTCTTATCGGGGTAGAGCAAGAAGCGTTGCAACAAGTTCAACTCAGCGATTCACACGAAGGCCAAACGAACCAAGAAATTAGCGCTCTGGGACGTCTCGCTTTAGCTCTCTCGGACGGGAATGAGGCTATGGGCCCGCTGCGCGGTTCACAAACTGAGTACCGTGAGAAGGACAGACTCAAACCTCCTATTCCGGACATAGAATGCGATGTGGATCGCATTGTGAGCTATGTCTCATGCTACAGCTCCCTGATCGACACCAGAGAAGAAGCTGGCAATCTGTTCACACGCTTCGTCGACGAACTACAATCGACGTGTTAAAGAGGAGCCCAGAATCGATTCGATCCAAAGTTATACCTACGCGGATCAAGGCTCTGACGCACACATCGATATCGATTTGAGTGCTCGCGCTGACTCCTACATGGTGACAATTTTCGGGTGGACTGCGACTAAACCGCGACTCCGAGATTAATTATTATGTGCTCGCCCATTCCGCTTTTCTACACACCTCCGATAATACGCAACGGTATCCTCCAAAATCGCTAAACCGAGACGTCTCTCCGGCTCTAACGAAGTCTTTTCGAGTAAAGGCTCAAACGGCTCAGCTGCAAGAAGAGTATCGGACTGAAATTGGAGAAGCGGTCCTTCCTTTTTGCTGAAGCTCCTCTCATCGTACACATAGTTGATAAATGATTTTCGCATTGCGGAATTCCATGGCGACCGGATTTAAAAAATTTGTTCTAACGGGAATTTTTTCTCCTTCGCTCCTGTTAGACAGAGTAGAGGCTGCGAGTTGACCGGAAAGGAGGTGATAGACATGAAGAACATGAAGTTAGTTGTTGGGGTTTTGTTTCTAGGGGGAGCTATCGGTTTGGGCGGAACATCGGCGCGTGCTGAGGGCGTGATCTCCAAAGAGATCTCAAGCGAAGGCAGTTACTGCCACACGAAGTTCGAGACCATTCGTGAGGAAACTTTGGCTTCGTCTCAACCGGTCCTTAAGGATGTCGATGACATCGTCGATTTTTATGGCCCCTGCGACCATGATCCTTTGGGGAAGGAGGAGATTCAGGCCCAGAAGATCGAGGCACAACATAGGTTCGCCGCGGAATACGAGGATTGAAGATTTTGTGATCAGGGGGAACAGGTAGTAACCTTTTCCCCCTGGTGGGCGAACAGAGTAAAACGCCGGTGCCGAGCCGAGGGTAGGTTTCGGGAATAAATTTAGATTGAAATAGTCATAAGGTTACAACGGTTGAGCGATAGAGGTTTGAAGCTTTTACGGTGTGCCACTAGCAAAACCCGCTTACCGTTTGTGACCGAGATTACGATAGGTCCCGGTGAGAGTGTCACTTGGACCAACGACGACGGCGCCCCGCATGGGCTCGCGTATCATGATGGTGCAAAGGGCACGGATCTCCTGCTACCTCGAGCAACCTTTAGCCGTCGGTTCGATCGACCCGGAACCTACGATTACAATTGCGCGGTGCATCCTTATATGACCGGTCGCGTGGTCGTGCAGGCCAAGTGACGTGGCGTAGGCTGAAGGGAACGAGCAAATTATAAAAGTTTAACGCTGCTCAGGATCACGATCAAAGTGGGTGGCATCTGCACTAAGTCGCAACGCATGCAAGGCTACCCCGACGACGGAGTCAAGATTCTCCATGAAAAGAAAACGAAGGAAACACGCATTTTAGAGAGAAGCCTTACTGT
>VBKY01000302.1 GCA_005879255.1 Deltaproteobacteria bacterium | reverse complement strand
ATCCGACAGCGATGAGAAGCAACAGCGATAGCCAATATAACTTGGAAACGGTAAACACGATCAAGGCTAGACCGAAGCCGATAGTCGCAACGACGATGACGCGACCCAATCCGATGACCGATGATCGCCACGCTAAATAAAGAGCGCCGATCAATGCACCCAAACCAACCGCACCCATCATCAATCCCAGCGCGTCCGCGCCGCCTTTGTGCACGTCTGCGGCGAAGACCGGCATCAAGGTGATGTAAGGCATACCCATCACCCCGACGACGCCGAGCAGCAAAAGTACGTCACGAATGGGAGTAATCCGCAGCGCGTAGCGAAATCCTTCGGCGAGCGAATGTACGATCGAGAGTGGCTTCGTCTGAATCATTCTCTGCGGCGGCAGCTTCATCCCCAACAGCGCGACGATGACGGCCAGGTAACTCGCCGAGTTAATGAGAAAGCACGCGCCTTCGCCGAGTTTGGCGACGACGAGACCGGCTAAACCGGGTCCGATGATCCGAGCGGCGTTGATCATCGAGGAGTTTAGCGCAACGGCATTCGCTAGATCATCCGGCGCGATCAGTCGATGAACTAGCGCCTGGCGCGCGGGCATGTCGAAAGCATTGACGACACCCAAGACGACTCCAAGCAAAATAATGTGCCACGGTTGGATCCAACCTGCTAACGTCAGCACTGCTAAGATGATGGCCTGCAAGAGCGCAGCGGTTTGCGTCCAGAGCGCAACGCGATGGGATGAGTAGCGGTCACTCACGACTCCACCAATAGCGCCTAGCACAAAGACCGGAATTTGTGTGGCGAAACCCACGAGTCCGAGCAGTGTCGCCGATCCCGTGAGACGGTAGATCAGCCAACTCTGGGCCACTTGTTGCATCCAGGTACCACACACGGAAACCAGCTGTCCGATGAGATAGAGACGATAATTGCGATGGCGCAATGACCGCCACAACGGCGAGGCGCTTAATAAAGCCAAATGCATTGTGAATATTATGGGTCGGCAGCCTGACGTCCGGCCCGACAGATAATGGGATTATCCCATGGGCAACGGAAAAAACGAAGCGCCAGCGTTATGCGGCGAAGAATAAATCCCAAGCAGAGATTTTTTGCGGGAGCGGCTTTGGAAAAATCAGCAAAAGACTGAGACGATGCCCCGGCTCGCGAACATTTCCTGATCAATTGCCGGGAGAATCAATTTAGCGCGGGCATGTCGTCAACTTTGGCGATTTGCAAAGAATCTTTATAGCCGCCTTTGATACGCGTCATTTGCGACTCAGCTTCATGCATCAGCTCGGCGACGGTTCTCGGCGCCTTAGTGCATGCGATGGCACTGATAAAGAAGGTCAGCGGGTGAGCATACTTGCGTCGTTCTTCATGCAAGACGTTTTGAACCCGCTGAAGAATGAGGTGCGCAGTATCCGAAGCCATGTTGGGTAACAAAACCGCAAACGAAGTGCCTCCAAGGCGACCGACTAAATCGGGCCGTGGCACGTGTTGTCTGATGGCGTGGGCAATCGTGCACAACATCTGGTCACCAGTCGGATAACCAAAACGGTGATTGACCCACCTGAAACCGGTCACGTCAATGCAAACTAAAGTCATCGGTTCCAGTCCGAAGGCTTTGTCCATCTCTTTCGCGGCTAGCTGATAAAAGGCGTGCCCGTTCGGCAGGCCGGTAAGAAAATCGCGGCTGGCGAGATGCGATAACTCAACGAGTCTTGAGCGTAATTGTGCCTGGGTGATGGCAAACAGAACGAACACAGCCGTGCGCATGAGCAGATTCCAGTACGCGATCCAAGCGGAAGAATAGGAGCGGCCGCCGAGCGAATCGGCGGCGAACCATATCAAAGTCGCTAAAAGCGCGAGATAGACTCCCACTTCCCGGGAAACGAACCAGCTGGTGACGAAGATCGGCACTAAATACAGAAGTAAAAAGTGGATTTCGACTCCCGTTTGTAGGTCGAAAACGCCCAAAAGAACCGTTATTAAGACTGCGAAAGCAACCAGAGTTCTCTGGGACTGCTGCTCCAAAAAATTCATAAGTTTCTGAATCACCATAAACTCCACGTCATATCCGCGTAGGTAATTATTCTAGGTAACGCTGCCATTGCCGTCAAATAGAATTCTCCTATGAACGCCATAGACTGGACAATTGATGTTGCTCCGTATGCGCGCGCAATTGGCCGTCTCTCCGCCCTAACGGTCCTTTTCGCTCGGCCAATTCGCCAATGATTTTCTAGTTGTTTGCTCACCCGAAACTTGCTTTAATCGCCGCCGCATGAGGGAATCAACGTTTGGCGCTAAACGCGCAGAACGTGCCAGTGGCTCGCCGATCTATCCACCGACGAGGAGGTCTCTATGGGTTCAACGGTTCGTCGCTCATTGTCCGTTGTCAGCTTCGTTTTGACTCTGGCCGTTCAGACGTTGCCGCTGGTCTTCGCCCAAGAAAATTTCTACAAAGGGAAAACCATTCGGCTCATTGTGGGTCTGGCGCCCGGCGGCGGCTTCGACGCCTATTCGCGTGTGATCGCGCGTCACATCGGCAAGCATATTCCCGGCAATCCGACGACCGTCGTCGACAACATGCCGGGCGCGGCGAGTTTGCTTGCGGCCAATTACGTCTACAAAGCGGCGAAGCCGGACGGCCTGACTATCGGTAATTTCGTCGGTGGACTTTCTTTTCAGCAGATTCTCGGATTACCGGGAGTTGAGTTCGATGCGCCGAAGTTCGAATTTCTCGGCGTGCCGGCGCAGGATAACTTCATGATCGGCGTAGCGAAGTCCACGGGCATCACCAGCATCGAGCAATGGAAGGCGTCCGGCACGGTGATCAAGATCGGCGGCGTTGCCCCCGGCGGAGGCACGGACGACATTCCGAAAGTGCTCAAAGCTACTTTGGGGCTGCCACTCCAATTGGTCTCTGGATACAAAGGCACCGGTCCCGTTCGTTTGGCCTTCAACGCCGGCGAAGTTCAAGGCGCATGCAATTCCTGGGAATCGTTCAAATCGACCTGGCGCACCGAAATGGACAGAGGGGAGGTCGTCCTGCTAGTTCAAGCAAACCTGAAGCCGCATCCGGAAGTCCCCAACGTTCCCTGGGCGGTTGATCTAGCGAAAACCGAAGATGCCAAGAAAATGATTCTCACCTCGGCTCGCGTCAACGGCGTGCTCAACCGCTTTTACGTGCTGCCCCCCGGCACTCCAAAAGACCGCGTGCGGCTTCTGCGAAAAGCCTTCATGGATACGCTGAAAGATCCGGAATTTCTCGCCGACACGCAAAAGGCAAAGCTCGATCTCGATCCGATCGACGGCACGGAGATCGAGAAACAAGTCAGGGAGCTGTTCAAACTGGAGCCGACTCTGGTGGCCAAGATGAAGGAGATTTTGAAGTAAACAATCACCGAACAGTTGTGACCTTGGCGGTGCCATTTTGACCGAAACCATCCATAGGTAGCCAACTGCCTGTTATGTACGGTAAACGGGCTAATGTTGGACCAGATGAACTTGGGCTCTTTGCCTTTCTTGACCAGGTTGGTGTTCCAGCCGATGATGAAGAACTGCGTGTGATAATGGAGAAGCTTAGAAGCGCATAAGGCATAATCCTCACTCGCGAATAAAACCGTGAGATTTGGCATGTTTTCATACAGTCTCCTTTTCTTAGTCAACAAGTTGCAAGACGCGCATTACATCGGCGAGAAGGGACAGGTCAAGTCGCGGGTCGTTAAGGAATGTTTCGACGAGAATGAGCGAATAAGGCCGGGCAATTCTCTTGCTCTTTAACGAAACGCCGGCATCACTTCTTTGGCGAAGAGGCGCATCGACTTGACGATCTCGGCATGCGGGATGCCGCCGAAGTTAAACGTTGTGGTGAGCGTATCAAAATAATAATTCTTAGCTGCGTTGAGAATGTTTTGGATGCACTGATCGGGCTCGCCGTAATTGTTGCGGCCGGTGGCGAGCATCATCTCCCAATTATATTCCGCCGGCGCCACAGTCAACGATCTTCTGCCGATGCGCGAGATTTCGTCATAGCGGGTAATCGCGGCGGTGGCAATTTCCCGCGCCCGCTCGGCATTTTCATTGACGTGAGTTCTAGCGTGAAACTGGCAATGACGCTCCGTCGGATCGATTCCTTGATCGATTAAAGCTTTCTTCCAAGCTTCCACACCCGGGCGCACTTTTTCGGGTGGATGCGGGTGACCGACCGTCATGATGTGAAAGCCGTGGCGCCCCGCCCACTCCAACGTTTGCGCAGAAGTCCCGGCGACCCAGATTGGTGGGTGCGGTTTTTGAATCGGTCTCGGGTAGAGTGTGATCTCGCCGAATTGCCATGCTGTTCCCTGATGACTGAACCGGTCGTTGGTCCATGCTTTTAGAATGACTTCGAAGGCCTCATCAAGCCGTTGCCGGTCGTTTTCCCTCGTGACGCCGAACACCTTGTAGTCCAGCTCGGTGTTGCCTGAGCCGATGCCGAACTCCAATCGGCCGCCGGAAATTGCGTCGACCATCGCATAGTCTTCGGCGCTGTGGAGCGGATGACGCAACGGCAGGATCGCTATGCACGGACCGAGACGGATTTTGGAGGTCCGCGCCGCTGCTGCGGCGAGCAGCACGGCGGGATTGGCGACGAGTCCGCCATAGCCGAGAAAGTGGTGTTCATTGAACATAAAACATTCCCAGCCCAACTCTTCAGCCAACTGCACCTGTTCGAGGATCTGCTGGTAATAAACATCATAGGGCGGATCGATCTCGGGGAAGTACGTTGTCAGAATGTTGATATAAAAGCGCACGATCGAGTTGCCCGGCTCGGTGTTGAATCCGGCTTACAGAGAGTAGAGCGCTCGGGCATTGTCGCTCAGAATTTTGCGCTTCACATCCGCGGACACGTCGGGTCTTTCTCTGAATACTTTGATCGCATCGACGTCGCTTGACGTATCGGTGTGCCCGTAGTCGGTGCCGATGACGAGGCAGTCCTCACCCGCTTCGCGCACGATATAGGCTATATCGTCGGAATTTTCGCAGGTGACGTACATACCAAGTTCGCGGATCGCGTTATCCGGCCACTTCCTGCCGAGTGTTTTGAAGCGATTCCTCGCTTCATGCATCACCCACGGCAGTCACTGAGCGCTGGCCTCGATGAAACCAAAACGAAGCTTGGGAAACACCTCATGAATCTCGCTCATGATGATGTCGTTGAACGCGCCTACGGTCGGTATTCTGAACCGGTGGAAGGTCGAAGCGATTCTAACCGGATGATCGTACAAGTCGGTGAGCCACGGATTGCCGTTGGCGATGTGAATGGCGATCGCCATATCGAGCTTTTGCGCTTCATCGTAGATCGGATAAAAGTACGGGTCGGCGAGCAAACGCTGGCCTTCGACCGGCCGCATCAAAACCGCGCAGGCGCCGTTCTCTTTGCACCAGCGGATTTGATCCAGCGCATCCGGCATGCTCAGCGTCGGCGCCATGCATGACCAGCGCAAACGACCTTCTCCTTGTTTCCAGATATCCGCCAGCCAGCGGTTCCAGCTCTTGCACAGAGCAACTTCGACCGCCGCGCGGGAAGTAGCCGACTCGATGAACATGGTATTGTGCAGCACCTGGACGTCGATCCCAGTCTTGTCCATGTGTTCGACGCGCATATCGACGTTGCCGAGCTCGCGAGACTCCTGCGCGTCGGCGAATTTGCGGCCGACCTGCTGTTGGCGTTTCGCCAATTCCTCCGCCGAGAAGGCGGGAAAGCGAAAACCTTTCACTTTGCCGTCGATGACCCAGAACTGAAGTCTCACCCCAGCTTCTTCGCGAGTTTCCAGCGGTATCGGCCGGTATTGTCGCTCCGACGGATCCATGAAATCCCAGGTGCGCGCGCATTCAACCACG
>VBKY01000301.1 GCA_005879255.1 Deltaproteobacteria bacterium | reverse complement strand
TTCGTCGAGATATTTGGAAAGAAACTGGTAGAAGCGGGTCAAGGTCTCGGCTTCGGCGCCGCCTTCGAATTTCTTGATGTAGCCTTTTTCGATGAAAACTTTCACCGGCTGCTTGAATGGACAGGGCACGCCGATATGCCGCGCCCAGATGACTCCCACTTCATTGATGATGCCGACGCCTTCGGCATCGCGGGCGCGGATCGATGACCACACGCCTTCGGGAAACGGACAATAACCGCCGATATCGCGGTAATGCGCGTAGTCGTCCATGTCTTCCGGCTTCACCACGTAGCCTTCGATATGCGAACCGTTGGGATGCGTCATCACCCACTTGGCTCCCGGCTTGGCGAGCGCGTTGGCTTGAATGCGTATCTCGGAAACCAGCTCGTACGGCGTTAGTCCCCAGTTGCTCGAAAGCAGCGACGCAGTCGTCGCCATGTTGCGGGCGAAAGGGGTCTTGCGCTCTTCGAGTATGTCGGGGATCTCTCTCAACTCCTCTTCGTAGGTGAGGTCGACGGCATTGCTGATCACCACGTCGGCGGTACGCATGGCATTGGCGACAACCGGCGGCACCCGCCAGGCCTTGCTTGGGTCGGTGCCTTCGCCCCACAGAATCGCCGGTCGCGAAGGAATATCGCACCAAACCACCGTAGCGTCCGCACGCCGCTGGACTACCGCCGATTGAATCCAAGCAATGGTCTCTTGATCGACGATATTGACGCCGCCGTAGAGGCCATCGTTGGCGGCGATGATCAGGACGTTCATGCCCGGCTTGACCTTGGCACAGTTGTCGACCATGTCGGCCACGGCGATCGCGGCCTGTTTCGGAATGAGGGGAACAGAACTCATGAAATTCTCCGACAGAAAATTTGTTCAAAAGTTCAAGGGTTCAATGTTCAAAGTCGACCGATCGGATTCCGACCTGACCTTGAACCCTTGAACCTTGAACTTTGAACGACGTTAAGATGCCACCTTCACCTGAGCGCGTCGCGCTTCCACCAACGGCCGATACTTTGCACAGAGCGCTTTCCATCCTTCGGCCTTTTTCTTCGCGCGTTCGATGGTGGTGTCGGAAAAATTGATGATTGGAGTGCGCGCCGGTCCTGGGTTAACGTAACCGGCGAATTCAATGGGCAGCTTCGCCGTCGCGCCTTCGTTTCCTCCCGGCCGCTCGCCTCCAGCCGCGTTCATGATTTCGGCGATGACTTGCAACGCTTCTTGATCTTTTCCCTCGCGACAGAGGTTTCTCAAATGCAACACCGGCCATGGGCCCATCCACGCATCGATCGACCAGCAGCCGGCCGAACCCATCCTATAGAACGGAAAGTATTGTGCCTGGTTCGTCATGACGCTGATCTTGCCGTGGATAATTTCCATCAAACGGACAAATTCCCGGGTATCGCGATGGCTGTCCTTCATGCCGATAATGTTTGGACACTTGACCAGCCGTGGAAATACCGAGACCGGAATTTTCACTTTGTGGTTGACCGGATTGTGATAGATCAGAAAGCCGAGCTTGGGAAACATCTCCGCGATCTGAGTGTAAAAGTCAGCCATGTATTCGGGCGACTGCGCGTCGTAATAGGGTACGCCGAGCAGCGTTCCGTCGCCGCCGATGTCTTGGACGAACTTCAGCCGCTCGACAACTTCACGCGCATTCGGGCTGGTTGCGCCGATGAACAGAGGGACGCGCTTCTTCACCGCATCGACGGTTGCCACGGCCAAAGTCTTGTACTCGTCCCAATGCAGGTTGTAGCACTCGCCAAAACTTCCCGTGGTGGTAATCACATCGATTCCATCGTTGATCATCCGGTCCACTCCGGCCCTGAGATTGTCGACGTCGATCGTGTTCTTCGAACTCAGATCACCGGCATCCTTGGTCGAAAAAGACGGCATCATCGCCATTACGCCTTGAACATCTTTCGCCGTAAGCATAACGATCCTCCCTTGTTCTGATTTTCTCAAAGACATATCCGGAAACCGTGCCCCTTGCAAAGTGTCAGAAGCGGCAATTTGCACACGCCTTTGAGGTTTTGGTACAACTTCTCATATTACGGGTTGAACGATTTGAACGGTTCATTCAGATTGAGCCATTTGAACGGAGGCTTACGATGTCCACCACAGCTGCAAATGAAGCGAAAGACCGCGAGCAACTCCACAAAAAATTCGCGGAAATGGGTCTGCGCGGATATTGGCAGATGCGCCACGAGACGGAACGCATGCAGCCAAAGCTCTGGCGCTGGAAAGAGATCTATCCCGTTCTCATGGAAACGACGGAAGTGATTAGAATCGGGCCAGACGCGTTTCGCCGCAATGTCGGGCTACAAACCGGAAGCAAGACATTGTCCATGGGATTTCAAATCGTTCTTCCGGGCGAGACCGCTGCCGCACACCGTCATGCCAACACGGCATTACGGTTTGTAGTCAAAGGCAGCGGCGCCTACACCACTTCCAACGGCGAGCCCATGGTCATGGAGCTTGGCGATTTGCTCATCCAGCCCAACTGGGTGTGGCACGATCACGTGAACAATTCCAAAGAACCGATCATCTGGATCGACGCTTTGGACGCCGGCGTCGTGAGTTTTCTTGATGCCTCTGGCTTCCGCGAGGAATGGGCCGAAGGAAAACAACAGCCGCTAACCAAGACGAACGGCGCGTCCCGCCGCCTCTACGGGCCCGCGCGCCAACCCAAGGTGGAATACAACGGCGCAGCGGGAGTTCCCTATCATTATAAGTGGGGCGAAGCGCTCCAAGCATTGAAAGAGCTCGCCGACCAGGGAATCGACGATCCCTATGACGGATTATTTATTGAATACAAAAACCCGGTCGATGGCGGCCACACGTTTCTCACCATGACCTGCCACATCCAGATGCTCCAGCCCGGACAAGAAACCCGCTTCCACCGACACACCGGAACTGTGCTCTATCACACGGTACAGGGCCGCGGCGTAACCATCGTCGACAAGAATAGTCCGGTGGAGATGCAGTGGGATGAGCACGACAGCTTCAGTCTGCCGGCCTGGCGCTGGCACGCGCATAAGAATCTCTCGCAAACCGAACCGGCCATTCTGTTTTCAGTCACCGATCGGCCGTTACTAAAGATGACGGGATTGGATCGGGAGGAGAACGGGTAACTAATGCGCGAAAATTAGATCTGTGTTTGCAGGTGCATTACATTCGCCAAGCATTTCTCCTCTTGCCGGAACGATTGGAACGTTTTGAACGGGTTATTTATATCGTTACATCGTCAACCTTCTGTACAGTTGCGGCAATCGGTGCGGCAACAGACTCACGTCGGCGAGCACTTCGTAACTGAAGTCATCCATCATGGCACGCAGATAATCATTCCCCTCCTTGTCGACCGTCAGACAAAAGGGATGGATCCCCTCTCGCCGTGCTTCAACAAACGCCATGCGCGTGTCCTCCACGGCGTACACCTTTTCCGCGCTGTCTTGCGAATAGTCGCGGTCCTGCGGTCGCCCATCGCTGATTAGGAAAAGAAACTTCGAGCGCGTTTGTTGCTGCCGTAATTTCGCAGTTGAATGACGGATCGCCGCGCCCATTCGCGTCGCGTGCAGCGGGCCGACCCGGCTAAAACGTTTCGCAATCTCCGGATTAAACTCTTCCTCGATATCCTTGATCACGTAAAATTCGACGTTTTCACGTCCATGACCGGAAAAGCCGTAAACGCCGTAGCGGTCGCCGATCGCTTCGATTGCGTCCATCATCAGCACAATAGCCTCTTTTTCAACATCGATGATGCGCCGCTGCTGCCGCACGTCCTGCTCCGGAAGCGCGGCCCCGCTTGATCTGCCAATGGCCTCGCCCGTGGAGCCGCTCATATCGAGAAGAAACGCCACCGCCACGTCGCGCTCGAGCTTTCGCTGGCGCCAAAAGATTTTCTCTGCCGGGGTTACACCGACGCGCAAATCGGTCAGCGCCTCGATGGCCGCGTCTAGATCGTGCTCCGCGCCATCCGGCAGTCGTTTTTCTTTGTGGTATAATTCGGGCGCGACTAGTTCAAATTCACCACGGATCCGTTTTACTAGGGGCCTGTAATTCAACAAAGTCTCCCGATAAAAATTCAGGTCGCCCACCGGCATGATTTTTTCGTACACCCGGCACCAACAGCTGCGGTATCGGTTCACGAAAACATCCCACTCGTCATAAACGAACGTGCCAGGTTGCGACGCCGTCAGCGGGCCCGTATCGTCGTCGGCCTGCGCCGAAGGACGCCGGTGAACGCTCTGCATCCGCGGGTCACGACGCTCGAGTTCGCGCATTAAGTTCTGCACCATTTGCTCGGATTGCGGGTCCTGTTGTTCGCCCTCTTCTTCCGAATCGCGCGGTATTGGCATTCTTTGGCTGCGTAGCAGATCCGCCAGTTCTTCGGGAGTCAATGATTTGCGCTCCTCGCGCGCATTGATCTGTGCTTGGGTTAACAACTGCGCCAGCTCCGGCCTGAACTCGCCGCGATAGTCCACGCCTTGAGGCGAAAGGTACTCCATTTGCCGGCCAGTGAGTCGCGGCAGCGCGTCAACTGCCGCATCCGCATCGTTATCGCCCCAACGGTTTGACCTGATTGAACGTTTTGACCGGCTTGAACTCTCCCTGTCGGTTTCAAAAAGTGCGAACTCATCCTCATCGAGATAGTCATTCTTGATCTTTGCCAGTCGAGCGTAAATCCGCAGCGTCGCCTCGGCGGCGTCTTCCACGGTCGCGCCATAATCGCTGATCAATCGAACCATCCTACGAATCTCTCGAGCCACCTTTTGCTGTTTCACGGGGACTTTCATCCCGCTTTTTTGGCCCAAACTTACGCGAATCATGAACTCGAGCAGCGCCTCACGCGCAGGCAGGAAAACCAATTCTTGGCGCAGTCTCAAAGCGTGGCCGCGCATTTCATGATACGCCGTCGCAATGCCGCGGTACTCGCTCATGATACGCGCTTCCACGCGGCTGCTTTCGATGATCGAAAACACATCCAGCGCCAAACGTTTGTTGGGAAAAAGCCGAAAAAACCGCGTCAGTTCCGTCACGTTCGGACGATCGTAGTGACCTTCGTGACCATGATCGTGCTCGTGATACTCCGGCGGCGCAGTCAGCTTTGGCCGCAGATCATCGAACCTCGCCGACGGCCGGTCGAACTGAAACTCAAAGCTGCCGAACTCCAGATGCCCCGCCTGCTGCGTGAGCATCACTTTCAAAAAGTTGAAGTTGTCGGATGGAGCCTCGAACCGTCTTACAAATGCAGGTAAAAAAATCGCCGAGCCGTCGCTAGTCGCCACGTCGTCCCTCGACCAACCGATGTTCTTGTCGATCAGCGGCTTGAGGTCGTGGAGATCGACACTCCGCCCGGTCAGCGCTTGGCAATAAAGCCGCAGCATCTGGCGTATTGGCGCCAGTTCAACAGCGGGTGAATCAGTAACCGACATGGCAACGATTAGCCGCAAAGAACGCAAAGGACACAAAGTCGGGCAAGATAAGACCACGCCCTAAATCTTTTTGTGTTCTTCGTGGCCTTCGCGGTGAAATGCTCGCTTCAATCTGTTCTGGCTAGCACCTTAATCATGAATAGAGATTATTTTTGCGTTCTATGCGTTCTTTGCGCTTAATTCTCGTTTTGTTCTTCTAAGGAAATATTGCCGCCACCACTTCGTCGAGACCCTGCTGCACTTGCGGGTCGTCGGTAACTCCCCAGGTAACTGCGACGTGACACGCGCGGCGCGGGGCAATGCCTTCTTTGATCAACCGTCCCGCGTAGATCAGCACGCGCGTGCTGGCGCCTTCTTTGAGCCCGTGCTCACGCAGATTACGCACCTTATGGCCGATCTTGGCGAGCTGCCGAGCAACCTCTTCTTCGACCCCGGATTCATGGGCGATAATCTTAGCTTCGCGTTCCGGTTCCGGAAATTGGAATTCCAGCGCGATGAAGCGCTGGCGCGTGCTATGCTTGAGATCTTTGAGGACATTCTGATAACCGGGATTATAAGACACGACAAGCAGAAAAGTGTCTGCGGCCTCGACCACTTCGCCAAGCTTGTCGATCGTAAGCAAACGCCGGTGATCGGTCAGCGGGTGGATGATGACGGTGGTATCTTTGCGCGCTTCGACGATTTCATCGAGATAACAAATGCCACCGGCTTTGACCGCGCGCGTAAGTGGGCCGTCGATCCAGTGGGTGCCGTTGGCGTCGAGCAGGTAGCGTCCGACTAAATCGCTCGCTGTGAGATCTTCATGGCAAGCCACGGTCACTAGTGGCACCGCGCCATTGAGCTGCGCCCCGCGTGAACCCCGCTTGGCCTGATCCTTGACCACTGTCAGAGACTGGCCAAGCTTCCACGCCATGTACTCGACGAACCGAGTTTTACCGGTGCCCGTGGGGCCTTTTAATAATACCGGTATCCGTTGACGGTAGGCGGCTTCGAATATTTCCACCTCGTCGGTTGTTGCAACATAAAACGGTTCCTTTTCAACGACGAACTCTTCGAGTTTGTACTGTCTGATCAGGTCACTCATTTGTGTTTGCGACGATAGCTCAACCCTGCTGCTTTGCCTGCTAAATTTCTGAAAACCGTAACTGATGGTCCCGCCGCTGTCAAATCTAAGGTCTGCTATCACGCCTCGCCGCGCCCATGGCTAATCGGTTACCACAGCACTGGACGTCTTGACTCTATTACCCCCAATCATTTACGTTTGCGCGGGCGCTCATACGACGAAATACCTCGCAGGCCGCCATGCCGGACGGTTTTTGTTCGTCTAAAAGATCTATAACAGGAGGCAGAAATGAAAAAGACGTGGATGTTTAAAGCACTCGGTGGTGTAGCGTGGATGATTTTTTCGGTTGGACCGCTTTGGGGACAAGCCAACTTTTATGAAGGGAAAACCATTACAGTCACGATCGGAGCGAAAAGTGGCAGCCTCGAGATTGCCGCGCAAGTGGTCGCGCACCACCTGGGAAAATATCTTCCAGGCAAACCGGCCGTCATCGTGCAGCATGTGCCCGGCGCGGCGCATCTGCTTGCGACCAATAATGTTTTCAACATCTCCAAGCCGGATGGCTTGACGATCCTCGCGGCAAATCCCAATGTCGCCATCGCGCAGCTTTCCAAAGTCGAACAGGTGCGCTTCGACGTGCGTAAGTTTCAGTGGCTCGGCTCTTCGGGTGCCGATGGCGTGATGTTCTCCATTCGCTCGGATCTGCCTTACAAGAGTTTCGATGAGCTAAAAAAAGCCGACAAAGAGCTGGTCGCCGGCACCACCGGGCCGGGGTCTAACGCGCACGACTTTCCTTTGCTCTTGAAGGAATTCGCCGGGCTCAAGTTAAAACTGGTCTCCGGCTACCCGGCCAACAGCGACGTTCTGCTGGCCGTCGAGCGCAAGGAAGTCGACGCGTATTCGGCACTCGGGACAACGATCAAACTCGCCGCAGACCGTGGCGCGGTCCGTCCGCTCGTTCGCGGGCGGGTGGCGGTGCCAGGATTTGAAAACCTGCCGGTGGACGAGGATTTGGCAACGAGCCCGCTCGGAAAGTCCTTGATGTCGATCAAGGCCCTGCCGCTCGCCATAGGTCGCGCTTTCGCGGCCGCGCCGAGCACGCCTGCGGATCGCGTGGCGCTCTTGCGCGACGCTATTGCCAAAGTGCTCAAAGATCCGGAACTCTTAGCGGAAGCGAAGAAGGCGAAAATCGATATGCAGTACATTTCTCACGAGCAGGTGCAGAAAGATTTCACCGCATTACTCAATCAGACGCCGGAGACTTTGAAAGAAATGGGCAAATACATTAAGGCCGAAAGCTAATTGCCATTTGTGACAGTTGATCTCGATCAGTACTCCGAAATGAACTAGCCCGCAGCAAGCTAACGGGGCATCAGAACATAGAGAGCCAAATTAATCCCAAAGGCGGTAATCGGGGGTCCAGTTCCGGTCTCGTTCTGGATTCCCGATAGAAGCATTCGGGAATGACGGACTCTAAGGGGTCTGAGAATAGCTCTTTACGCAGCAAGCTGCGGGGAATCAAAGCCGCAGTGATTGAACGGTTTGAACCTTTGAACGAAACACCGCCTTGAACAAAAATTTCACTGAGTTCAAACCGTTCACCACCACAGGATAGCTGCAAACTTCATTTTTTAATGAATCGTTGGACAGGCATGTTCCCCTGCTCGAAGCGCGGGTCATAAGCCATGCCTTCGCGGATCCGGGTTAAGTAATTGTCCCGGTTCACGCCGAAAAGCTCCCATCGGTATAAATGATTGAGCAGAAAAGTGTGGACGCCCATTTGATATAGCTTCCCCACCGCTCCGGAAGTCAAAGCGTCCCGCTCTTCTTTGCTGAGAGTGAATTCGTTAAGCACGGCTTCCGGCTCTTCCTGCATGCGCTTACGGAACGCGACGTCGTTATCCGTTAGATAAAGAATCTTGTTAACTTGATAGACGCTCATAGTCTCCAGACCCTCACCCTACCCTCCCGCACGCGGGCGAGGGAGCAGAGAAATCTTCGCGAAATCTTCGCGACCCAACGCGATTAGTTTCAACCATTTGAAAGAGAAAAATCAATCGAATTTCCACACCGCGTAGCCGTTGCCCTCGTCGCCTTCCAAAAAAAGCGGTTTGGTGTTGCCGAGCGCCCCGGCGACCGTGATCCAGTTGAGCAGCTCGCCGCTATTGTTTCCGGCGGCGTTGATGCGCTCTTCGGTGGCGCGCCGCGCCAATGTCGGATACTGACCGCGCGCAAGCAGCTTCGAGATTGTTTCTGCCCACTCGTTATCGACCCAGCCTCGTAGCGGTCCGCCGACGTCCATGGCAAAACAGCCGCTCGCGATCAATGCGATGCGCTCCTTGCCTTCCCACGCCTCGATAAACTTGCGCAGCATGCGGCCCAAGGCCAAACAACGGGTTGCCAGCGGCAACGGCGCAGCGAAGCCGTTGGTGTAAATCGGCACGACGGGGAGTGTCATGCCAGGATTGAGAAAGTGCAGCGGTACGACCAAAGAGTGATCCAAACGCAGCTCGTGCGCCGCGGCGAGATCGAACTTTTCAGTGACGCCGTATTTGAAAAGGGCTTTGGCCAGCGGCACATGGCCGCGCACGGTGTAACGCGGCATCGGACACCATGTCTCCTGCGGGCCTTGAGCTTCCTCCGCCATGCCGATGCAGAACGACGGCAGATTGTTGTAGAAAAAATTGACGAAATGATCGCTGTCCACTTCGATGATCAGATCGGGTTCGGTCTTCTCGACTTGCTCGCGCACCTGCTTCATCAACGCTTCGCCCTTGGTTTTTCCCGGCGCTTGCTGCATCTCGAAAACCAGCCGTGGCGGATGCGGCACGCCGGCGGCCAAAACCAATTTCGCCATAGAATGTTCCTCTCTGCGCGTTGCAGCAAAATTTCAATTCTCTTAACATCGGCGCTCCGACAGAGTCAACGCGCTCGCGGTGGAAAAAGGCCGTCAATGGTTCACGTAGAAGCTATAATGGATCTTAAATCGAGAAAGATTCCTCGCTCCGCTCGGAATGACATTTTGGGCTATTTGTCATCCCGAACGCAGGGAGGGATCTTGCCGCGTCCCTTGACTTGGCATTTTGTCATCCAATATATTCGCGCGAATCTTATCTGTGTATGCCGTCACCGATTTCAATGACGTGTCCTCGCACGCGGCGGCAATGAGTAGCAAACCCAATGTTCGACGCATTCATCGACGGTCTCTTTCTTGTTCTGCAGTGGAAAGCCTTCAGCCTGATGCTTGTCGGCATGAGCCTCGGCTTCTGCGTCGGCTTGCTGCCGGGCATCGGCGGCGCGGCGACTCTCGCCTTGATGATCCCATTCATCTTCAAGATGAGTCCCGCCGAGGCGTTCGCGTTTTTGCTGGGTATGCATTCGGTCGCCGCCACCACCGGCGACATCACCTCAGTCCTTTTCGGCGTTCCCGGAGAAGCGATTTCGGCCGCCACCGTCGTCGATGGCTACCCAATGGCCAAGAAGGGAGAAGCGGGCCGCGCGCTCGGTGCCGCGTTGATGAGCTCGTTGCTCGGCGCGCTGATCGGCGCAGTGGCTCTGGCCCTCGCGATTCCCATCGTGCGCCCGCTGGTCCTTACCTTCGGCTCTCCGGAACTGTTCATGTTATCGGTGATCGGCATTTCCTGCATCACTTCTCTCAGTGGCGCGGGTGCGCGCGGACAAATCAAAGGCTTCGCGATGGGTCTCCTCGGTCTGCTCGTTTCGACCATCGGTCAGGAGCGCCAGTCCGGCTCGCTGCGTTTCGACATGGGCATAATGTACCTTTGGGAAGGTCTCGACTTCGTTCCGGTCCTGGTCGGAATCTTCGCGATTCCCGAAATCATCGATCTGGCCGTGCGCGGCACTTCCATTGCCGGGGAAGGACCTGCGGAAAACCTACGCAGCGGCGTTATGGAAGGCATCAAGGACACTTTTCGGCATTTTTGGCTGGTCTTTCGCTGCTCGGTGATCGGCGTTTTTGTCGGCATCATGCCGGGGGCGGGCGGCGGCGTCGCGCAATGGATGGCTTATGCTCACTCGGTGCAAAGCGCCAAGGACTCCAAGGACCGAGAACGATTCGGCAAGGGAGATGTGCGCGGCGTTTTGGGACCGGGGGCAGCGAACA
>VBKY01000300.1 GCA_005879255.1 Deltaproteobacteria bacterium | reverse complement strand
AAGCCCGGAACGATTCTGAAGCTGATGACCAAATGCAAATACGCGCTGAACCGGGACACTTCCGCTCCGGGACCCGCCATGTCCAAGATTGCGCTCCTTGGCACCGTCGTCCCCGCTCGAATCGTGCCTTCATACTCCGCAGCCGCAACCACCGCCATGCCTGAAAGACGATGGGTTCGTCCGTCTCCGACGTTCTCGACAGCACCTAACACGCCAGGAAAAACTTGGCCGTTGCCCGAAACTTTATGTCGCGGCTCGACAATATCTCGGATACCGGTGACGCGAGTTTTCTCTCCCGGTATTGCGACCGCGAGCGTCGCATCCGTAATCCGCGGATCCTCCTGAACGAGATCGATCAACGCACCTTCTTCGACGTCGAGAATTTGATTCTCGTAGCTGAAGCGATGCCCCAGGCGAATCTTGCTCACGGGAAATTCAGCGATTTCGAGCTTCATGACGATCGATTGTGACTTATCAACGCTCTCTGCCCAATCCAGGATATTCAAAATTTCGACAAACAGTCTCGCCGGCCGCTCAAAAAGATCTCAGAGGCGAGGCGCGCGAAGAATCGACGAGCGGAGGCGTACGTAATCAGTACGTTGGAGCGAGTCGATCGAGCGCAACGAAGCATATGAGTCTTTTTCAGCGGCCGGCTACGGCACATTCATGATCTTCCGAAAGTCCTGCAAGTAATCCTGCAGCTTCGCGCCGAGCTTGGGGCTCACAACAAAGTCCGGTTGGAGTTGAAACTCTCTGAACTTACTGCGCACCCCTTTCATCGCGCTCCCTTTGCCCAACGTCGTTGCCAAAAAAGATTGGGCCTCCTCCGACAGCACCCATTCGGCAAAAAGCAAAGCGGCGTGAGGATGCGGCGCGTTCTTCGCCAAGAACAAGCCTTCGGGTTTGACGATCGTCGGCGCGAGAACTTTGAAACCGAGTGGCGCACCCTTTTCCCGGATCGCCGCCGACGTCTCGCCATTGATGGCGATACCGACGGGATATTCACCCGAGGTCACCACCTGAGTGGTTAACGTTCCGCCGCGCCGATAACTCAAGTCTTGCTTGGAAAGCTTCGCTAGGTACGCCACCGCTTTTTCTCGGCCCCAGGCCTCTTCCATGGCCGCCAGAATATAGCCCGCTTCCGGATCGAACAGCATTTTTCCTTTCCAGGCGGCGCTAAGCAGATCCTCGTAGCTCCTCGGCGCCTGCTCCGGCTTGACAGAGTTGGTGTTGTAAATCAGCGCCGTGGTCAAATAGTACATGCTGTGCCAAGAGCCGCCAGGATCGTAGGTGCCATCAAAAAAACGCTCCCGTCCGGCGATCGTGAAAGGCTGCACCAGATTTGCATTTAACAGCTGATACCCGTAGCTCAGGTCCACCTGAATCACATCGACCGCGTGTCTGCCCGCGCGCGCCTCTGTCAGCGTGCGGCTGAGAATCCCATCGCGCGGCGAAAAGTAATGTTGCAGCGCCATCGAGCGATAGCGCTGATTGAAGACTCTCGCGAGCGGAAGAAACTCGTCTATCGGCAAAGTGCCGTAGTAAAACAATTCTCCTTCGGCCTGCGCGCCTTTGAAGAGATAGTTGATTCTTTCCTGTTGTTTCAGTGATTTTATTTTCTCGGCGACTTCGGCGATCGTCGCGCCGTAAACGGGTATCGATGCAACCACCAATAAAAAGGCCAGAGACACCAATCCACCTAAAACGACTTTAAACGCGCGGTTACACATTCCGTTCACCGACGGGCTCTTTATAAATCATATCGACATCCATTTTTTCGTGAGCCGCGACGAACCCGTTCTGATATTCGTGACCGCAATAATGCGCCGGCTTGAGCTTCTCCCACACGACGTATCCATTCTCGTCGACGCAGCCCTCGTCGACCGATGCCGCGACCACCTTGCCGACAACCATCAGCCGGTGCAACCATTGCTTGGTCCATTCCACTTGGCATTCGAAATGGCTCCGGCACTCGGCGATGCGCGGCGGCTTTACGATCTTCGACGGAACCGCCTTGAGCCCGGCTTTTTCTAGCTCGTTTACACGTGGCGGAAATTCCAGACCCACGACTCTAACCTTCTCGAGGATCTCTCTCTCAAACGGCGGGACATTGACGACAAATTCACCGTTCGCCAGAACATTATTGTAAGTGTCCTTTGCCGCTCCGACCGTGAACGCGATAAACACCGGATCGTGACACACGCGCACGCAGGTGCCGAAGGACGCCGCATTGATCCGACCTTCGCCGTCCACCGTGGTGATCATCACGAGACACGCGCTTGGCGCAAAGAGCCGATCCCAATGCTCGCTCGGCACATCCATCTTCTTGGCAGTATTCAACTGGCCCATTTCAATTGCCTCCCTTGGTACGCTTAATTGCGGCTCGAAGCGTAACCGAAAGGAAACAGCGCCGTCAACCAGAGCGCTGGCAAAAGCATGCTTCCGGTTTTCGAAATTGGAAATAGGTCTGGAGAAAAAAATCAAGACAGCGCACGCGCCTGCGCTGGTTCAGTTTCGCAATATTTTGTAGGGGCGACCCCCTGTGGTCGCCCGTCGGAGAGAGCAGACACAGGGCTCTGCCCCTACATCGACGCGTACGTGGATACTCCCTCCCCACAGGAGAACCGGAATTGCTGTGATTGTTCGGGGTTATTTTGCTCTGAGAGATGCCGATGCTTCCTTTAACAGAGTCCAGTCGACGATTTTCTCCATAGGGACAGCGGCTGGAACTTCCGCCATGCTGGCGACATTTTTTAAGCCCCTCTCGGTTGGTTGTCCGCTGTCCGGCCAAATGTCTCTTAATCTGTCGTAGGCTTTTTGGGCCATCTCTAAACTTTCTAGACCGATGAAATCTTTCAGTAGAGGAACCACCTCTTCCCGACGAGTCTTAGTGTAGGCAATGCCTTTCAGTGCGCCGGTGAGAACTTTCTTTACCTGGTCGGGTTTATCGCGCAGCAGGTCGTTGTTCACAATGATGCCGAGGAGAGGAAATTCCAGTATGTCCTTAAGATAAACCAACGGCCTGAAGCCGTCCTTCTCGAGGTACAACTCGAGAGGAGTCATCAACATCGCCGCGTCGACATTGCCTGCCTTGAGAGCCGTCAGGCTGTTTCTCGCATCCCCCAGACTGGCCGTTTTTACTTCGTTCGGGTCGATTTTGAACTTGTCCAAGATCATCAGCAATTCGCGATGGATCGTCCCGCCGGGCTGGCTAATCGCCACCACGCGGCCGCGCAGCTGAGCTGGAGAGCTAATATCAGATTTGACGACCAGAACGTGGTGCGTCTTATCAGTAAAAACCATGACGAGTCTGGCCGGCAGGCCACGCGCGATCGCCGTTAGCGAAGACCCCGTTTGGGTTATGTAGCCAATCTGCTTCGACGCCAGAGCCGCCAGAGAGGTGCGAGCCTGCATATACACGGGCAACAACTCGAGACCTTGCTCGCGAAACAGCCCTTTTTTCCAGGCAACATACAGTGGGAACCAAGTTGCTGAATTGGTCGAAACGCCGATGTGGATCGGAGTTAGCGTCTGTGCGTGGGCGGGAGACAGAACACCGAACAACAAAACCGTGATTAGGAATAGATTGAGATTACGTGCAGCGCGGCTCATGATCTTGCCGTTTTCGTTGAAGCACGGAGGCGCGAAGGTTTCGGTTAGTTCACCGCGGAGGCGCTGAGGACGCCGAGGGGAAAGTCTGAAATGAAAAATCTCTGCGTACTATGTGCCTCGGCGGTGAATCCTGCTTTTCCCTTAGGCCTATGCCGGACGCGTCGACAGATCCAAGAGAAGACCGTCGGGATCGGCAAGCGCAAACTCGCCGATCTTACAGCTGTCGATATCTTCTTGTGTGATATGTCCGAATACGCCGCCGGCCAACTCTTTCGGTGCGGAACGCGGGTTGGCACGACCAAATTCGTCAACGTCTTTTTTTACGTCTTCGATGCTCTCAACCGCGTAGCCAAAGTGGTCGATGCCCTCCCTCATGCTCATATAGGAATGGTTACTGGTTCGTCTTATCAGGAGATCGACCGTCCCGTCGGTCACGCAGAGCGTGTCTTCATCGTAGAAATTCTTTCCTTCCTTGAGCGCAAAGACTTCGTGATAGAATTCGGCGACCCGCTCCGGCTCTGCAGCCCTGATCGCGATATGGCTAATCTGTCTTGGTTGCTTCCAGCCGTCGTCCTTGTAACCCTCTTGAACTTTCGGATGTTGCTTCCATGAAATGTCGAATTGCGTTCCAGCCGGATCGTGACTTCGAAAAACCGCGAACGCCACTTGCTCCAGTCCTTTGGTGACCAAGACCTTCGGGTACTTCTCCTTGAGGCGGTCTAGAATGCTGCTGACGTCCTCGACCTCGAAGCCGAAATGATCGAGCGCCGAGGCGAAACCGGGACGTCTTCTCAGAACGGCGAGGCCGATCACGCCATCACTGATGTGGCCGTGATTAGGATTGTTAAAGCTCTCTGTGATCCTTTTCATGCCAAACACGTTTTTGTAGAAAGTTGCCATTCCGTCCTGATTCTCAGTGTAAAGAGCGAGATGTCTAATTTTAGCCGACATGACTCCTCCCTTCTGTTATAACGCCATCTCCATCGCAACTGGGCATAACAAAACCGCCCATGTTGCGTCAACGGGCTCAAACACGGAACAAAGCAACGATCTTCGGAGGCGCCGCGCAACTTTTCAACTCATCGCTGAAAAGTCGGAATTACTTCCTCAGCAAACAGGCGCATCGAATTCATCGCCTGCTCGGTGGTGAGATTGCCGAAGGCAAAGGAACCGACAAAATAGTTGCTGCCGGTGATATCGAGGTGCTTTTTGACTTCTTCGCGCACTGTGTCCGGAGAGCCGGCAATATACAGTCCTTCCGCCCGGCGCGCTTCGAAGTCACTGAGGTGCTCTTTTCTCCGGTTGTCGCCGCGGATCGATTGGAGGTAACTCGTATTATCGTTGAACTGGGCCAGTGCGATCTTGGCGTCCTCCCAGGCCTGAGTATCCGTCTTACCTATGTAGACGTGGCGCGAGATGCCGTATATCGGTTCGCGCACGTGGGCGTTGAGGCGAGTTTGATTGTTCGAATATTCATTCCACAGCCGTCGATAGAGATCGAAGAGCTCACGGATAACCGGCATCGGTTGGTAATGAACCACGGTATTGAATCCCTCTGTGGCCAGCCATGTCATCGAGTCACTGCTGTTGGTCGGATACCACAAAGGCGGGTACGGACGCTGAAAGGGTTCGATCTGGAGCTCGACGTCTTTGAAAGAGAAGTAGCGGCCTTGGTAGGAAAGTCTGCCGGTGGCGAGCGCCGCGATCAGCGCGTCGAGCGCCTCTCGGAACATCTCTCGCGAGTCTTGAACATCAATGTTGAAAAAGGATAGCTCGACGGGCGAGATACCCCGGCCCACTCCGACATCCAACCTTCCCCGGCTCAGGTTGTCCAGCATGCAAATTTCTTCAACGAGCCGCAGCGGATTATAGACTGGCAGCACATAGACCAGCGTTCCGAGCCGAATACGATCGGTCCGCTGGGCAGCGGCCGCCAGGAAGAGGCCGGGGGATGGCGTCATATTCAGGGGCGACGCGTGATGCTCTGCGATATGATAGCAATAGAAGCCCTTTTGGTCGGCGCATTCTACGAGCCTCAAGCGCTGCTCATAGAGCTCAGGCAGGGATAGCCGGTTACGATCGATCCAGTCGAAGATGCCAAACTTTATCGGCGTTACCGCTGGAGGGTTCGCAAACTCAATTTCCGACTCCATAATATCTCGCCCAAGTTTCGCATCGTCGTGATGCTTCAATCTCAGCTCGGCTCATAACACATTCCGTACTCTGTTCGCGAGTGATTAAGGAAAGACTCTCGACCTTTTACTGACCCCGTCAGTTTGCAGCGCAACACCCGTGCTCGTAAAATATGGACATTTTATGAAGCGCTGGCAGGCTATCGTTATCGCCGTCGCCGTTATCCTGGCAATCGCCGTCGTCGCCGGCTACCGCATGGGGGTGCGCCTGCTCCAGGACAAAGTCGTGGACGCGCTCGGGCCCGGTAGCCGCTTGACCGAACTCAAAGTCAACTGGTTCTCAATCGAGTTGTTGGGGCTCAGTATTAACGCTCCGCAAGGCTGGCCGGCGGCGCGCACGTTCGAGGCAGAGCGGGTGACGATTGTTCCTGACCTGCGCACGCTATTCACCGATAAAATCCGCATCTCTTCCATCGTTATTGAAAAACCCTACCTATCGGTTCTGCGCAATCCCGGTAAATTGATCATGGTTCCCAGTCTGACGGAACGGGAGAAAAACCAAAGGAATGATGAGTCAAGTCAAGCCAGCGCCCGCGCGGTAATGATTTCGACGATCGAACTCAAAAATGGCAGCCTGGATCTTTATGACACCACCGTCAGTCGGCCGCCACTGAGAACGAGGATGGAAGAGATCCAGGCAAAGATCCAGGACGTAGCCGCGCCGGCTGCAGAGAAAACCCGCTTCGATCTCACGGGCATTGTAAAGGGAATAAAGCGCGACGGCCGCGCCAAGGTGAACGGCTGGGTCAGTCCGGGCGCCAAGGATTCTTCCTCGCGTATCGCGCTCGAGGCGGTGGACCTGGTGGCGCTCCAACCTTATCTCGTCAAAAGAAACGAGGCCCAGGTCGCCAAAGGCACTCTTGATTTGAAGCTCGCCTCCGAGGTCCGCAACAACAATTTAGACGGCAAAGGCAAGGTCATTCTCCAGGACCTGCAGTTCGCGCCGGCCCGCGGGTATTTCGACACGTTCATGGGGCTGCCGCGCAATGCAGTGATCAGTTTTCTTAAGGACAATAACAACGCCATCGACGTCGACTTCACTCTCAAAGGCAATACGCGAAATCCGCACTTCTCGCTAAACGAAAGTTTGTCCACGCGCGTCGCAACGGCGATGGCCGGACAACTCGGTGTAAGCATTCAGAACGTCGCCGAAGGACTCGGCACGCTCGGTCGAAAAGGCATGGAGGGCGCCGGCAGCGCAGTCGAAGGCGTCGGGTCCGCGTTCAAGCGGCTTTTCGGACACTAAGAAAATTGAAAGCCCCTGCTTAGGAATTCAGCCACGAAGAACGCGACTTCAAATCATCGCGCATCTCACTTCGAGCGATCGTCGCCGACGAAGTCCGACTGGTATCGGCCCTTGGCAAGCTCGCTGTCGAGCGCTTGCTGATGCGCTTGATGATCTCGTAGGCGGGAGCGGTGGACTTCGTGCTGCTTACCTCCGCATAGAGCGACAAGTCGGCGCTTTCCAAATGAAACCAGAGGTTGAACGGCCAGTCTTCGATGGTCACCTTCTCTCGGTTCGGATCACTGCGCCGATGCGCTTCATCACAGTCGCTATTTCGAAGGGGCCGGCCGTGAATCGTTCTGCTTCTACTCCGTGAAGCTTTGCGCCAAATCCAAATATCACGAGCACACTCAGCATTCCCATTGCTCGATGGCGCTAAAACAGCGCAGTCTTAACTTTCATAATTATCTTCTGGCATCTACTGGGACAGCTGGACATATCGAATCAACGCCGTGCATAACTACACCAAACCGGTGTCTTGAGTCTAGTTGCGAACCTTCATCTCAACGATCTTTCCGGATATAAATCATCCGGCCGGCGGTACTCGTGAATAGTGCCGGCATTCGCCGGGAGCCCAATAT
>VBKY01000299.1 GCA_005879255.1 Deltaproteobacteria bacterium | reverse complement strand
GCGAAAGAGACAAGGCCAAGCTGCGCCACCTCGCCCACAATTGCAGAGTCGCATTAAACTTCAACACGGACGATGATGGCGGCGATGTTGCCGTCATCGTGGGCGATGCGCGGATCTCAGGCGACCCTCCGCCGAGCAACAGGATTAAGGCTTATCTCAGGAAGTATAGCCAAGGGATCAAGAGCCTAGACATGTCGGTTGCGGCATTTCGACCGCCTATTCGGTCTCGATTCTGGTGACTCCGGTGTCCATGCGAGGGTTTGTCGATTGAATCAGCGCATCAAGGCGCAATCCCCCCTGTATTAGCGCAGTCTCGCTTTTTCAAAGTTAGCCGGGCTAGTGATTCTGCTGAAAATCCTAGGAATGCTTCGACTAGGCTCATACTTCGGCAAGCTCAGTAGAACGGAAAATCTCCAATGATTTCCACCGCTCAGCCGCAGCCACTATGGTGCCCTGTTGCTCGGAAGGGTTGAGATATTCGAATATCAGGCAGCTCTGATGCACGCCAAGACGATGGTCGTCGACGGCATCTGGGCAACGGTCGGCAGCACCAACTTTGATAATCGATCATTTGCCCTAAACCAGGAGCTAAACCTTACGGTTTACGACGCGACAGTGGCGCGCCGCCTCGATGAGTCTTTTCAAGAGGATTTGAAATACTCGAAGAAAATAACCTACGAAGATTGGCATTCTCGCAGTATCTTTGAACGGATTTTCGAAATCTTCGCCTTTCCGGTTAAAGAGCAGCTGTGATTATGTAAGCACTGGAAAGCCGAAGCTTACCTCGTCTCCACTTCACAGACATTGAATTTCCACTATGCGGGCACCAGCCATGTGCTAAACTAAAAATGATGGCGCACAAAAAAACTGCCGGATTGCTCCTATATCGGATTCGAGACTCCGCGGTTGAGGTTTTCCTGGTCCATCCAGGCGGCCCGTTCTGGGCTAAAAAAGACGAAGGAGCCTGGTCGATCCCGAAGGGCGAGTTTGCCGACGATGAGCAGCCATTGAGCGCCGCCACGCGAGAGTTCCAAGAAGAAACCGGATTTTCAATGGAGGGAAACTTCATGGCTCTTGCCCCGCTCAAGCAACGCAGCGGCAAGCTTGTGTATGCCTGGGCGCTCGAAGGCGATTGTGACGCCGGAGCGATCAAAAGTAATCTCTTCTCGATGGAATGGCCGCCGCGCTCGGGCAAACGCCAAGAGTACCCCGAAGTCGATCGGGCGAGTTGGTTTACCTTGGAGAGTGCAAAACGCAGAATTGTGCCGGGTCAAATCGCCTTTCTGGAAGAGTTGCAGCAGATGTTAGATAGCGATGCACCCACGTCATAAGATATGCGGCGAACTTTTCCGCAGGTCGCACGAGTCAATAACTCAGGTTGACGCGGAATCAGGTTCTGCCCGGCGCTTACTTGACCCGGGCAAGACCAGAGTGTTAAGAGAAGCCAACTTTCGCCAATCTCCAGGATGAGTTTCTAAGCCGTCAAGGGAGGCGTGCCATGCTGAAAAAAGCTTTTCTGTCGATAGCGATGGTAACTGCGGCGGTTACGTTATTTTTTGCGACGTCCAAAGTAATTGGAGCGGCAAGTTCGCCCGGTGCGGCGTTGACCGGACAGGTCAGCTCGCAGGAAGAAGGACGCATGGGAGGAGTGCTGGTAAGCGCCAAGCGGGATGGCTCCACGGTCACGACCACCGTGGTGAGCGATGCTCAGGGAAGGTACAGCTTCCCGAGCTCGAAGCTCGAACCAGGGCGTTACTCCCTGCGCATTCGCGCGGTGGGATACGAGTTGGAGAATTCTCAGCCGGCGGACGTGACGGCCGAGAAAACGACCGAGCTCGATCTCAAGCTTCGCAAGGCGCAGGACCTTGCCGCTCAGCTCTCCAACGGCGAGTGGCTGCTCAGCATGCCGGGCACCGATGAACAGAAGCAGGGTTTCCTGAGTTGTGTCGGCTGCCACACCGTGGAGCGTATCGCGCGGTCGCGTTACAGCGCGGAGGAGTTCGTGCCACTGCTGAAGCGCATGCGCAACTACGCCCAGGGCAGCTCGCCGCTGCGCCCGCAAGTGCGGCCCGGGGCGCGCGAGCCGTCGCAAAACCAATTGCAGCAGATGACCAAGTTCGCGCAGTATTTGAGCACGATCAATTTGAGTAAGGTTTCGAAATGGGAATATCCGCTGAAAACGCTGCCGCGGCCCAAGGGCATGGCCACCCAGGTGATCATCACCGAGTACGACCTGCCGCGTCCGGAGGCCATGCCACATGACGCCGCCATCGATGCCGAAGGCATGATTTGGTATTCCGATTTCGGCTCCCAGTATCTCGGCAAGCTCGATCCCAAGACCGCCAAAGCAGTCGAGTACGCCGTGCCGGTGACGAAACCTGGGGCGCCTGCCGGCGCCCTCGACTTGAGGTTCGATCCGGATCAAAACGTGTGGCTGGGCATGATGTATCAAGGAAGCATCGCCAAATTCGATCGCAAGACGCAAAAATTTCAGACCTGGAACGCGCCCAAGTTCATGGAAAACAATGAGGCCCGGCTTGCGATGGTCGATCCGGCGCATATCAATCTTGACGGCAAAGTCTGGATCGGCGGCGATGATGAGTATCGCCTCGATGTGAAGTCCGGCGAGTGGTACACGGTCGACTATTCGCGGGGGCTGCCGAAAAACGGCCCGCCCGCGGATCGGCTCGGCTCCTACGGCGTGATCTCCGACTCTAAGAATAATTTTTACGGCACGAATTTCGGCGGCCAATACATCATCAGGGTCGACGCCAAGACTTTAAATGTGACTCCGTTCCCGACGCCGACGCCTAACTCGGCTCCCCGCCGCGGCCACATGGATCCGCAGGATCGGCTGTGGTTCGCGGAGTATCGCGGCAATATGCTCGGCATGTTCGATACCAAGACAGAGCGCACGCGCGAGTGGGCGATGCCGACCGCGTGGACGAATCCTTATGATGCGATTCTGGACAAGGACGGCTACGCCTGGACGGGCGGCATGAGCAACGACCTGGTCGTGCGGCTGAACACCAAGACGGAGGAGTTCATCGAGTACCTGCTGCCACGCACCACTAATATTCGCCGCGTCAACATCGACAACTCGGCGAGCCGGCCGGTGCTATGGATCGGCAATAACCTCGGCGCGTCGATCATCAAGATCGAGCCGCTGCAATAACGCTTAGCAGGTTGCAAAAACCTCCCGCGAGGACTCTCAAAGGCACGCCCGTATAGGCCGATGAACTCGTTCACGCCTGTGCGTCACGGAAAGTGAGCGACGGCTATCAGTTCCAAACTTTTTTGAACCTGGTCGATGGAGCGATCGAAACGTAGAGATCTTTCTGGCGGTCATTCCGACCGGGGAAGTTCGTCGACTAAAATCACAATCCCAATAAGGAACCGACCAGCATGAGACGAAAGAAAACGAGCTCCAGCCTGGAGTTGTACGCCGTTTCGGGTACCAACACTATTGTTATTTCGATGGACATGAAAGCGAAACCGTCAGGCTTGCTGGGTTTTGCATTCGAACGCGTGGCAACTAAGAGCAAAAAGCGGATATGGTTGTATGGCCAAAAGTTCTTCGGGTCAGTAATACCTATCGAAAAGAAAGACCTGGGAAAAGTAAAAGGGCAGAAATATCCCACCCACCTTCACCCCGTACAAGGCTTTTTGTGGAAAGATTTTACGGCCGAGCCCGACACGGAGTACACCTACTTGGTTACGGCCTATAAGGGTACCCCGAAGAACCTGCAGATATATTTGACAGAGGAAATAACCATTTCTACCGAGCCGCGTATCAAAGGCAAGCACGGCATTTTCTTTAACCGCGGGGTTTCTGGCAGCCAGTCCTACGCCGAGCAGTTCGGTAACCAGCGGCCCGATAAAATGGCAGACAAAGTGGAACAGGCAAAGGCATACCGCTGGCTTTCGAGGGGGCTCTACGAAGGTTTGCTTGATTTTATTGCCAGCGCGAAAACGGGACAAAAGCTGCGCGGAGCTTGCTATGAGTTCCACCACCCTGGAACGCTTTTGGCGTTGAAAGAGGCGCAAAAGAAGGGCGTGGACGTAAACGTCGTCTACGATGCAAAAAACTACGAGGATGAGAACCGGGCGGCACTAAAAGCGACTGGGACCTCGTCGCTAGTAAAGCAGGTGCGCGACAATGAGGTAACACAGGCACACAACAAATTTTTTGTGCTGCTCGATAAAAATGACAAGGCGATCAGCGTGTGGACCGGTTCCACAAACATTTCGGAGAAGGGGATATTCGGCCACTGCAACACGGGCCATCTTATCAACGACCCGAAAATAGCTGATAGATATTTCGAATACTGGAAGCTCGTTTACAAAAACCTGGACCGAAAAACGTATCAAAATGACGTGATGGTGCTGAAGGATGGAGGCGACAAGAAAGCAAGCCAGATACCTGCGGGCATTTCGGTATTCTTCAGTCCGCGTAAAACGAACGATATGCTGCAAAACTATGCCGACCTAGTGGAGAGTGCCAACGAGATGGTTTGCTGCATATACCCGTTCAACGTGGACAAAAGATTTCAACAAGTGTTCGGGGAAGACAAGCCCTACCTGCGCTATATATTGTTGGATGCACGCAAGGATTATAACACCTTCAAAACCAACGACCGCGACGTGGAAGTGGTGGCCGGTTCGTACATCGATTCGGATTTCGACCAATGGGCGGCGGAGAAAAGCGCCGGTAGCCTGTTTAAATCCGGGGTTAATTTTCTTCATAACAAAATAATTTTGATAGACCCGCTCGGCGATGTGCCCGTCGTCATTTCGGGCTCGGCGAATTACAGTGAGAACTCCACCTCGAAGAATGACGAGAACACTCTTGTCATTAAGGGCGATGACCGCGTGGCCGATGTTTACTTCACCGAATACGTGCGACTGTTTGACCACTTTGCTTTTCGCGAGTGGTTGGGCGAGCACAAAAAGGAGTTCGACCCGTTCCTTAAGGAGGACGACAAATGGGTGGACAAGTACTTCGATAGCCCCGACTATCTCAGCGTGAAACGGAAGCTGGTGTTTAAAAACATGTCCAGAGCGGTGGAGAGCAAATGAGAAAAGAATGAGAGGTGCATTGGCGCTCACGGTTTCTGCGTAAGCCGCGACCACTTGCGCGGCGGGCAAACGTTAATTCGTTCGGGGACAGAAATGAAGTCTGGAGTTGAGTAAACCTACACCGTTATGGCAGGCGACAGAATCACTCCTTAATCGTGCCGACAGCATTTCATCTGGACACATCAGAAGTGCTCAGACGAGCCCGAGCGTACCCGCCAGCGCGCCGGCGGCGAGCAGCCACAGCGGATTCCAGGGCTTGCGCAGGACCAGCGCTATGGTGAGTAGCGTGATCAGGTACCCGCGCCAGTCGCGGTTCACCGCGCGCATCAGTATCCATCCGCTCGCGAACATCAGTCCAATCGTAATCGGCGTCAGGCCGCGGCGAATGGCGCGACCGATCGGAGCATTGGGATAGCGCTCGTTGAGGTGCCCGACAAGCAGCGTGAGGGTGCTGGCTGGCACCAGCAGTGGGAGTGTGGTGGCGGCTGCGCCCGCCCACCCGGCCAGGTGCCAGCCGATAAGAGTAACGTACATAGCGTTAGGGCCAGGCGCCACCTGCGCCAACGTGTAGATCTCGGCAAACTGCTGGCTCGTCAACAAGTGATGCACCTCTACCACATAGCGGTGGATGTCCGGCAGGATCGTCGAGGGACCACCGATCGCCACAAACCAGAGGAGTAAGAAATGCAGAAACAGCGCACTGAGATCGAGGCGCTCCATCACTCCTTTGCCTTCCAGGCCGCCAAAACCGCCCAGGGCGCGAGGCCGCCCATGACCCACAGGAGCGGCCAGCGCAAGACGCCGACACCGACAAAGGCAAGCACACCGAACAGCCACGGTCGCCAGTGCCGCGGCAACACTGTCGCCAACTTGATAACGGTGGCGAGCAGCAGCCCCACCGCCACTGTCGACATGCCGGCGAGCGCCTGCTGCACGTGCGGCAGGGCGCCGTACTGTTGGTACAGTACACCCATGCCGATTACCACGAGGCACGGGCAGCCTAAGAATCCGGCGACGGCCGCCGCGGCGCCCGTCCAGCCGCCGAAACGGTACCCGACCATCACAGAGACGTTCGGTCCAGGGAGGAGTTGTCCGAGCACCAACAGGTCCATAAACTCCTGCTCGGTGAGCCAGCGCTGGCGCTCGACCAGCCCGCGTCGCGCCCAGAACATCAAACCACCGAAGCCAGACAGGGTAATCCGGGAGAATGTGAGGAACAGCGCGAATGCGCTGACCTGCGGCCTGTGTGAGTTTGTTTGCTCCATGGCTTCTTGATTACCCTATGGCGACGCATTTGTCGCCTGACTGTCATTGGCCCTCTCCATTTTGCTCGCACCTTAGGAAGCGCAGTGGACAAACTCCGCCTTGCTTTTCCTGCCATCATGCTCGATGCAAATGTCAGATGCGGGAATTTTGGTGGTGGACCGATGCAGTGCGCGTTTTTTGGATCAATTCGGAGTCCTCGTTCTGTTTGCCAAGGTGATTTTCAATTATTATAAAAATTCGATGCAGCTCGAAGTCCACGCTTCGCTCTTAGTGGATATAATTATGCGGCGACAAACGCGTGGTCTCTCAGTCTTAGCGGCAATTGCTGCTCTCGTTTGTGGATTTGCTGTGGCGAGCGCCGAAGCACAAGCTCCGGAAAAGATGAAGGCTCAAACGGTCTCTTTAGGAATCGTCACCCAATTAGATCGGACGCGAATGGCGGACCAATTCAGCGATTTTGTGCGATACGTTGCGGCAAAGCTCAGCTCCGGGTCCGACATCAAGGGGAAGGTTGTGATTGCTGCCACGTCGTTTGAGCTCGCCAGGCTTATTGAGCAAAGGCAGGTCGATTTTTACATGGAGAGTCCCTATCCAACCCATCTCATCAACAACGTACAGGGAGTTGCCAAGCTACGTCTGAGACGTTGGAAGGGAGGCAAGGCGGAATATCAAAGCCTTATTTTCACCAAAAGAGACGGCGAGATAAATCGCTTGGACGACCTCAGGGGTAAGGTCCTAGCTTTCGAAGATCCCGAATCGACTTCAGGCCACTTTCTGCCGAAGTCTTTCCTGATTCGCAAGGGATTCAAATTCACCGACAAAAACCGCTATGACCTCTATGCTTCCCCGACGGATATCGGTTATCTGTTTGCCTATTCCCAAGAAAACCTGGTGAACTGGGTGCTCACAAAAAAAGCGGCGGCCGCAGCCTTCAGCGACGACGACTATGCGAGGCTTGAGAAGAAGAAAAGATCGGACATCATCATCCTGGCGGAAACCGAGCGGCTTCCACGCCACTTTCTCTCCGTTCGAAAGGATTTTTCCCCGGCGTTGGCCGATCGCCTCGAGAAGATATTGGTGTCGATGCACGAAAACGAGCAAGGGCGGAGAATCTTAAAAAAGACCGACGACACCACAAAGTTCGACCTTCTGCCAGAAGGAGATGCGGCGCTCCAGCGAAGGCTCTCAGAAATCTTTCATTCTGCTAAGAAAAATTAGCCGGTCCGCCTCGGTAGGCGCGGCGCGGGTAAACTCTGGGCCCGAGCGACAGCGATGCTTCTGTGGTGCAAAGGACCGAAATATCCACCGCCGCCTGGGCCATCTCTGATCTATTGCACACCTTTTACCATTTTCCCGTCTTCTGCGAAGTAAGCCTCTTGCTCTTTGCCATCTTTTATATACTCCACTTCGTAGGTTACTTTGCCATCAGATTCTATTTTCTCTATTTGTTTGATGGTGTTGCCGGCGGTTACTTTTTCAATGGCGGTCCTGACCGGCGACGGTACCTGAGCGATAGTGACGACCGTTTCCTTTTTGCCTAATAAGCTACAACTCGTTGCGACTAATGGTCCAAGCATCAGCATGACGACGATGCTAACCAATACGAGTCTACTCATGATTTCACCTCCTTTTTTGAAACCCACCTCTGGTGCGCCCAACACCGTGAGGCGGCCGCGCCTGCGCGACGAAATGCGGCGACGCGCAGTGCGGGCCCACGACAGAATTGCTACCGTTTAAGCCTTCTCAGACACAGGCCTGTGGCCTTCCCGAATTGTGCCACGCCAGCCGCCGGTTTCTTGGCCACGATTTTCGATAAATT
>VBKY01000298.1 GCA_005879255.1 Deltaproteobacteria bacterium | reverse complement strand
CGTTGGTGAAGCTGTACCGGATCACGTCGCTGGAAAAATCCGTGACGCTTTCGCTGACCGGCTCTACGGGCTGATCGCGCGGCACCGGCGCGAAGAAGAAGTCGCACAGGAAGCGCGTCTGCGCGAGTGGGCTACGCGTTACGGCATGCCGCTGGTGGCGGCCAATGAAGTACTTTACCACACGCCGGTGCGGCGCCGGTTGCAAGATGTGTTGACGGCAATTCGTCTCGGTATTCCCGTAGCTTCCTGCGGTCATAAGTTAAAGCCAAATACGGAATATGGTCTAAAGTCGCCCTATGCCTTCGCGCAGCTTTTTGGCGATGATCCGGCGGCGTTCAACCAGACGTTGGAGATCGCCGAGCGCTGTAACTTCTCTTTAAACGAGATTCGTTATCGTTATCCGTCGGAGCAATTGCCGGACGGGACCACGTCGGCAGAGTGGCTGCGGCTGCAAACCTTCAACGGTGCGCGGTGGCGTTATGGAGAAGAGATCCCCGACGACGTTGTTACGCAAATAGAGAAAGAGCTGGAAATCATCGAGTCGCTCGATTATCCGGGTTATTTTCTGACGATGTGGGAGATCGTCGAGTTCTGCCGCGCCAACGGTATTCTCTGCCAGGGACGCGGCTCGGCGGCGAACTCCGCTGTTTGCTATTGCCTGGGTGTGACTGCGGTCGATCCGGTGCACATGGGATTACTCTTCGAGCGCTTCATCTCGAAAGAACGGGCCGAGCCGCCGGACATCGATCTCGATATCGAGCATGACCGCCGCGAAGAAGTTATCCAGCATGTTTATCAAAAGTACGGCCGTGACCGTGCCGCGATGGTCGCCAACGTCGTGCGTTACCGTTCACGCTCCGCGTTGCGCGATGTCGGCAAGGCTCTTGGGCTTTCTGAGACCGCTCTCGACCGGGTGGCGAAGTTTGTTTCGTCCTACGAGCATGTCCGTCCGGAAGCGCTCGAGCAAATGGGCCTCGCTACCTCCGGTGGTTTGCACGAGCATTTGCTTCAGCTCTCCAACGAGATTTTGGATTTTCCGCGACATCTGTCGATTCATCCCGGCGGATTTTTGCTTGGTCACGAGCCGGTGCACGACATGGTGCCTATTGAAAATGCCACCATGCCCGAGCGCACCGTGATCCAATGGGACAAGGAAGATGTGGAAGATCTCGGTTTGTTCAAAGTCGATCTGCTCGGCCTCGGCGGGCTCACTCAGCTCGATCTCTGTTTTAAGCTCTTACGCGAAAAGCGCGGTGTCGAGCTCTCTATGGCGACCATTCCGGCGAAAGATGTCGAGACTTTTGACATGATCTGCAAAAGCGACACGGTAGGCGTGTTTCAAATCGAAAGCCGCGCGCAGATGGCGATGCTGCCGCGGCTGCGACCGAGAAATTTTTATGATCTGGTGATCGAGATTAGCATCGTTCGTCCCGGGCCGATCACCGGCGGCATGGTGCATCCTTATCTGCGCCGACGTCAGGCTAAAGAAAAAGTCGAATTTCCACATCCAAGTCTTGAATCAGTCTTGGAAAAGACGCTCGGCGTGCCGCTTTTTCAAGAGCAAGTGATGCGCTTGGCCATGGTCGCTGCCGATTACAGTCCGGGCGAAGCTGACCAGCTGCGCCGCGACATGGCGGCATGGCACCGTACGGGACGGATGGAACGCCATCGCGAGCGGCTGATCACACGGATGCAGGCGAAGGGCATCGCGGTGGAATTCGCCGAGCGCGTCTTCGAGCAAATCCGCGGCTTTGGTGAATACGGTTTTCCCGAAAGTCACGCAGCCAGCTTTGCGCTGATTGCCTATGCCACCGCCTGGCTCAAGTGTCACTATCCGCCCGAGTTCGCTTGTTCTTTGCTCAATGCTCAGCCGATGGGATTTTACATGCCGGCAACCATCGTTGAGGACACCAAGCGTCATCACGTCGTGGTGCGAAGCATCGATGTGCAAATCAGTGACTGGGACTGCACATTGGAGCCATGTCCAGAGAGCACGGGCGACTACGCTGTGCGCATGGGGCTTCGATATGTGAAAGGTTTAGGGGAAGGGGAGTGGGAAAGAATCGTTCGCGCGCGCGCGGTTATAGCGTTCGCGTCGCTTCAAGATTTTGTCCGCCGCACGGGACTGGACGAAGGTTCTCTCAGCGCGCTCGCGGAGGCGGGTGCCTTCGATAGTCTTCAAGTCGATCGGCGTACGGCGCTGTGGGATGTGCGGCGCTTGGCGCACATGCAGAAAGAATCTTTGTCGCTGCCGGCGCGCGAGCGAAAGCCAGGCTTCACAGCTTTGAGCGACTTTGAAGAAGTCAGCTGGGATTACCGCCGTACTTCACATAGCGCGCGCCGTCATCCGCTCGAACCGATGCGCGCGAGTTTGGTTCGCCACGGTCTTCCGGATGCGCGGACGGTAGCGTCGATGCCAAACGGCGCGAAGGTGCGCTACGCGGGTCTGGTTATTTGCCGCCAGCGGCCAGGAACCGCGGGCGGTGTGGTGTTTATGACGCTCGAAGACGAAACCGGTTTTGTAAATGTCGTGGTGTGGGAAAGTGTCTTTCAGCGCTATCCTGTCTTGGCCAAAACAGTGAGCTTTCTCGGCATCACCGGCAAGCTGCAAGCCGAAGATGGTGTGGTGCATTTGGTAGCGGAAGAGCTTTGGGAACCGAGATTGCAGTTAAAACCGACGAGCACGCGCAGCCGGGATTTTCATTAAGAGAGAGATTTAACCACAGAGCGCACAAAGATCACAAAAAATGAATTTTTCTCCCCCGTTACGACGGGGAGAATAAAAGAGGGAGTGAATGCGGATCAAGAGATTTGGCCGCAAAGAACGCAAAGGGCGCAAAAAAAGGCTGGACTACGAAGTTCACGAAGCTAAGTAGGGTGCGCTTGCGCACCGTTCTCAATCACCACGAGATGCAGGAGAATACAAAGAGCGCGATCCCCTCAGTAATGTAGGGGCAACCGGCTGGTCGCCCACTCGAACACCGGTGCGCAAGCGCACCCTACGAGACTTGGGTTACCCCGCCGCCGCACGCGCTTTCTTTTCCCCTTTCTCCGCTCGTTCTTTCAGCCGTGGGTAAAAGCGCAGCGGGTTGTCCCAGAAGATTTTTCGCTTCAGCTCTTCGCTTACATCCTTGCGGTTGATCAGGTTCGGAATGTCTCGGCTGAAGTCGCGCTGGTCGCGCTCGTGGGGATAATCCGACGCCCAGATGAGCGCGTTCTCGTTGCCGACGTGCGCCGCGAGCGGCAGCGCCGACTCCTCGACTTCAACGGCGAAGAAAATATTGCCTTTCTTCACATACTCGCTCGGTTTGAGCTTGCAACGAGGCGAGTAATGGCCTTTGCGTTCCTGCTCTTCGTCCATCCGGTCCATCATGTAGGGCACCCAGCCGACGCCGCACTCGATACAGCCAAATCTAAAATTGGGAAATAATTCAAAGACGCCTTCGAACATCATGGCGACGAATTGGCGGATCTGCGCGAAAGGATGCTCCAACGTGTGGCCAATGGTGAAATTGTTCACCATGTCGAGACCGAGCGCCGGCATGCTCAGACCGCCGTGAGTCGAGACGGGCACATCCAATTTCTGCGCTTCTTCCCAGAGCGGATAAAATTCAGAACCGCTATAAAGTCGTCCCGCCGGTGCGACCGCGGGCAATACCGCGCCGACCATGCCGAGCTGGTTGACGGCGCGGCGTAATTCTTTGACGGCTTCAGCGATGTCTTGGATCGGCAGCAGCGCAACACCAACCAACCGCGGGCTGACTTTCATGAACTTGTGATAGAGCCAGTCGTTATAGGCTTTAGCCATGCAGATCGCCCAGTCTTTGTCTTGGATCGCGCCGTGGGTCAGGCCCTGGGTCGGATAAAGCACCGTGAGCTCGATCTTGTTCTTGTCGAGAAACTCAAGCCAATGATTCGCCTTGGGTCCGTCGCCGCCGCCGGCCCAGCCGCCTTTCTGCCGAAGAGATCGAAGATAGCCATCCATCGTTAACCCCGGCCAGAATGAATAGCTCTGATGCCACTCGAGATCTTTGTAAGGCGGGCCGATGAACTCGCGCAGCTCGCTATCGAGCTCCATCACGTGTCCGTCGGCGTCGATGATTCGGTAGTCGGCCATAGAAATCTCCTGCTTCGCGAACCGAAGATAGAAGATAGAGGATGGAGGATGGCAATTGCGATCCTCGATCCTCCATTCTCGATCCTCGGTCACGTGTTTCTAGTGTTCTCCGTAAACAATTCCTCCACACTTAATTTCCGCCCGAGCATACCTTGCTGATCGGCGAACTTAATCAGGTTCTCCACATCGTTGTAGTTTTCTTTAAGGCCCTGGTAGAAGGGATCTTTGCCGAAGAATTTTCTCTCTTCCTCCAGGTAGGACCGGCCCCACGCGAAACTCAGCCGGTGCGGCTGTTCCATGAATTCATTATACGCCTTACGACACGCCATGAGCGCTTCAAACAGGCTGGTTGCCACCCAGGGATCGCGGTCGAGAATTTCTTTCTTGATGACGATCGGGTGCATGATCGGAAAAATCTTTGTGCGTTCGTAGTATGCCCGTTCTTCTTTTTCGAACTCCGGAAACAGACGCTGGACGGTTCCCTCGCCACGGATCCACCGTTGAGGCAAGTCCGGCTCGACCTCTGCGTCGACTTTTCCCTCGACAAGCAGATCCTCCAGTTTTCGTTTCCCTTCGATGAACTCGACTTTGATGCTGGATGGCAGCTTTGTTCCGACCGCCTCTTTGTTGACGATCACCCAAGTCACATCGCTGACGCCGAGGTCATAGCTGTTCATCAGCATGCCCTTAGTCACTAACGCGAGTGTGTTTTCATAACTCCGAAGACCGACGCGGCCACCCTTTAGGTCCGACGGTTTGTTGATTCCCGAGCCCGCACGAACGAAACAGAACTTATGGCCCCACATGCGGCGCGGGAAAAACGGAATCGCTTGCAGCCAATCGATATCCTGGCCGCGGGCGACGAGATAAGAGGACATGGAAAACTCACAGGCGTCGTATTCGCCGTAGTGAAACATGCGCTCGTGACGAATGCCGCTCTCAACCGTGAGCAGGTTGAGATCGAGACCCTCAGGTTGGACTTGACCATCGCGCAACGGTTGTAAGTAATCGTATTTGTCGAAAGCAATGGTGAGTTTTAGTTTGGCCATGTGGGAGTTTCTTTGCTGTGATTTTGGAAAGATCATAGGAGCCCGAGCATCCGGTGTCAACGCGGCGACCTATTTCGTTGACACTCGCCGGAAGGCGATGTTAATTGACCGAAGCAATACGTTTCTAGAAAGGAGACAGCCATGCGCTTTCAGGACAAGGCAGTCATCATCACCGGCGGCGGCGGAAAGATCGGCAAGGCCTATGCACTCGGTTTCGCTAAAGAGGGCGCGAAGGTTGCGCTGCCTGATATCGCGAGCGCCGACCACGTCGTGAAAGCCATTCGCGACATGGGCGGCACGGCGATCAGCATGGCCTGTGATGTTTCTGACGAGAAAAGCGTCAAAGCCATGGTCGACGAAGTAGCCAAGCAATTTGGCAGCATTGACGTGCTGGTCAACAACGCCGCTTACTTTATGAACGTCAAAAAGAGCCCGTTCTGGGAAATGGAAGTCGACGAGTTCGATAAGGCCATGGCCGTCAACGTGCGCGGCTCGTGGCTTTGCGCCAAGGCGGCGTTCCCATACATGAAACAGCAGGGCAAAGGAAAGATCATCAACATCTCTTCAGGCACGGCGCTCAATGGCGGCCAGAATTATATTCACTACGTGACGTCGAAAGGCGCGTTGATCGCGATGACGCGAGCAATGGCGCGCGAAGTCGGCGACTTTAATATTTGCGTCAACACGGTGTGCCCCGGCTTTGTCCTTACCGAAGGTCGCCAAGTCGATCCGGCCTTCAACGCCAATCGGGTGGCGAGTCGTTCATTGAAGCGCACCGAAGTCGAAAACGACTTGGTCGGCACCGTGATGTACCTGGCGTCAGCTGACAGCGATTTCATGACCGGCCAACTGCTCAACGTCGACGGCGGCGCACATTTTGTGGGCTAATAATAGGAAGGAGTGAATGGTAAGGAGTAAGTAGTGAGGAGTTAGGAGTGTCCGACTCTCCTTACTCCTCACTCTTTACTATTTGCCGCGAGGGATTCAGATGCGTTTCAAAGATAAATCAGTGATCATCACCGGTGGCGGTGGAAAAATTGCCAAGGCCTATGCCATGGCGTTTGCCAAAGAAGGCGCGAAATTATCTTTGCCAGATCTTGCTAGTGCCGACCACATGGTTAAAGCGATCAAGGACATGGGTGGCAGTGCCGTCAGCATGGCGTGCGATGTTTCCAACGAGCACAGCGTCAAGGCGATGGTGGAAGAGACCGTGAAGCAATTTGGCACCGTCGACGTGCTGATCAACAACGCGGCGTATTTCATGACGGTCTGGAAAGGGCCGTTCTGGGAGATGAGCGTCGAGGAGTTCGATAAAGCGATGGCTGTCAACGTGCGCGGCTCGTGGCTCTGCGCCAAAGCGGTTGTCCCGTACATGCAGAAACAGAAGAAGGGAAAAATCATCAACATCTCATCGAATGTCGCGCTAACGGGCAATCCAAATTACATTCACTACGTGACTTCCAAAGGCGCGCTGATCGCGATGACACGGGCGATGGCACGGGAGTTGGGCGACTGGAATATTTGTGTCAACACTGTCAGCCCCGGCTTCGTCGTCACCGAAGGGCGCCAGGTC
>VBKY01000070.1:1087-42027 GCA_005879255.1 Deltaproteobacteria bacterium | reverse complement strand
TCCGAACCACCAACTCCGAGACGGGCCTTGTTTTCTAAGCAAATCAAATAAATTTTCAAGCTATCCAACTAGACCCCATCCATGTGCGCTTGCACAAGTTCGGCCTGCCAGCGCAACAGTCCCCCGCTTTCCATTATCTCATCGATGGTCCGAGGCCGGCTCCGAGCGATGGCCTCGAGCGCGGCTTTAGGCGCCAAAGTCGAAGCGGCGATTCCCAGCTCTTTGGCGATGCGCGCGCATTCACTACGTAGAGCGTCGATCCGTTTCAAGCACTCGGCGCTTGGAGCCTCGCCTTGTTCGCGTCGTCTCAGCTCCGGCCACTGCGCCTGGGGCATCTCCGCCACTCGCGTGATCGCCTCCTCGAGTGTAGTCAGCAATGAGCGGCGAATGTGTCGAGGCAACTTAGGTCCTTGGTGCAGCGGCAGGCCAGGGTGCGACTCCGCCCACGTTATGAGTTCCAATATTTGTTGATTGCCAAAGACCTTGAAAGGCGGCTGGTTCGCGCGCCTGGCGTGCTCATCGCGCCAATGCCAGAGTTCTCGCAGATAGGCCAGTTGGCGGCGGGTCAGCCGCCCGGCCCCGTTGATTCGCCAAGCACCGTCGGGATCGCGTGACTTATCACGGCCGGTCGACCCCACCATCGCTCGGCAACTTTGCACGTGCCACTCGAGTCGGCCCCGTTCGCTCAGCTCGCGAGCCAAACAGTCGGCGAGCGGCTCTAGAAAACGCGTGTCGTTGATCGCATAACTGAGTTGCTTCTCGCTCAGCGGTCGGCGCGACCAGTCGGATTTCTGCCCTACTTTTTCAATCGTGACACCAAAGAATCGCTCGATGAGCGCAGCCAGCCCGATCTGCTCGATGCCGAGTAATTGCGCCGCAATCATAGTGTCGAAAACTTCACGGCGCGCTCTGAAGCCCAGTGACGTTCGCATCATCCGTAGATCGTAGTCGCCTCCGTGGAGAATCAGCGGCTTTCCGGCCAACGCTTCCAAGAATCCGCTCAGGTCCAGCCTTGCAAGAGGGTCGACGAGGTAGTGCTCCTCTCCCAGCGAGAGCTGGATCAAACAAACCTTTTCGAAATAGTTGTGCAGACTGTCAGCCTCGGTGTCCACCGCGACCCTTTCAGCCGCGCCGATGCGCTCGATCAGCGCTTCCATCACAGCGCGTTCGCGAACGTAAACGTAATTCTCGGATTTTGGCGCGTTCAACGAATAGATCTCTCTCATTAGGTCCAAGCCCCGTAGCTTCCAGGGCCACGACCTAATCATTTATCGAATCTGATGGGAGGATGGAATCAAAAAATGGGAGAGCATTGAAATATTGCAAGACGATGGAGTTTGTTTAGTTATCCAGCCCTGGCCCCTTTCTCATATTTGCTTTCCTTTCCTTATAACGAAAGACCGCTTTCAATTCACATGTGCGATTGCAAGACCTGGCCGCATTCTTGATTGCGCGATTGAGAAAGCGCACCGATGACGATGCTCGGTACCGAAAGTCCAGGCGTACTCATGACTTCACCTTTCGTTGAACCTTCGGACGCTATATCCAGCGACGATGGAGCTATTTGCAAAAACTGAGTTGTGTTATACAGAAACAACGAACCAGATAATCCTAATTCGCACGCGCGAGACATTTGGTTCGAAATCCTAGAAAGCGATTCACATGCAGATCACCAGTCTGACGGTTGTCAACTTCCGCGCGATTACCAGGATTGAACTTCGGAACCTGCCGCCTTCGGTTGTGATCGCGGGACCTAACGGGTGCGGCAAATCTTGCGTGTTCGACGCCATCCGATTGCTGAAGTCCGTATATGGCGGATATCAACCGAACGAGTGGCAGAGTTGGTTCGGGGAATTTCAGATCAACTTGAATCAGCGCCAGGGCGAACTTCTTCCACTCTTTCAAGATCGTAGTCGACCCCTGGAGGTCGCTGTCGATATTGTCCTTGCGCCGAGCGAGGTGAAGTACCTTCGGCGAGAGGCGGAGTCCCTTCTGAAAGATCAGGCTTGGAAGGATGTCGTGCCTGAAGCAGCCAATTGGCGCTATATTGGCGCTACGCCCTTAGCTGCGCAACTTCGAGCGCACCAACCAGAAGTCGAGCGCCACACACAAAAGGCAATGCCGGAGTTTTTAGCCGATCTTGAGAAGCAGATTCATTGTGCGAGTCTGACGATCCATCCCGACGGCGCAATTAAAACAGCACCCTCGCGCGTTCTTGAACTCGTCTTTAGCATTTATGATACACAGCACATCGGTATCATTGATTATCACGGCCCGAATCGAAACTATGGTCGTGAACAAATCGGTGGAATAAATCTTAATATTGAGTCCAGTGAGCAGCGAATGCGGCAGCATGCGCTTTACAACTACACCAGTAAGTATGCGAATTTGAAAAGTGAGATGGCTGGCGGCTACATCCGCCAGCTTCTAGCGCACCAGGCGAACGCGGACCTTCCTACTGACGACAAACTTACGGAGACACTAAAGGAGCTGTTCGCTACATTCTTTCCTGGCAAGGAATTTCTTGGACCGCAGCCAACGGAGGACGGGCGTCTAATGTTCCCGGTCCGAACCCCTAACGGCGCTCAGCACGACATTGATGAGCTGAGTTCTGGCGAAAAGGAGGTGCTGTACGGTTATCTACGCCTTCGCAACGAAGCCCCACGGAACTCAGTCCTATTGATTGATGAGCCCGAACTTCACCTCAACCCCCGCTTGATCAGCGGCCTCGCATCGTTCTATCACCGCAATCTTGGCCGCGCTCTGGGCAGTCAGCTCTGGTTGGTGACACACTCGGACACGCTGATTCGCGAGGCCGTCGGCCAGAAGGACTTTGTCGTGTATCACATGCAGCCACCTGGACAGTCCGACGTCCCTAACCAGGTCTCACCTGTTCAAGCAAACGAGGATCTTGACCGAGTCGTGATTGATTTAATCGGAGATCTAGCGGCGTATCGTCCCGGGGCGAAGCTAGTCATTTTCGAGGGGGGAGGCGACTCCGAGTTCGATGTTAGGATGACCTCCACTTTGTTCCCGGAGTTTCGTGGCTCCGTCAATGCAATTTCAGGCGGCGACAAGCGACGTGTGGCTGATCTATATGAAATTCTCGATCGAGCTCGCAGCGCGGGACAACTGCCAGTCAAGGTTTATGCGGTTACCGATAGTGACGGCGAATCGAGTTCTGGTCCCCGCGCACCCGCCCTGCTACAGTGGGATGTGTACCACATCGAAAACTACCTATTAGAGCCACCATTCATCCGTCAGGTACTCCGAGACATCAACGCGTTACCACCCGACCTCGATTCAGATGACGCGATACTAGCCGCGCTCTGCGCCTGCGCGCAGGAGACCGTCCCGTATCTGGTAGCTCACCGGTTACGATCCCTTGCGAATAGTACGATCTTAGAATGCGTCACTTTGGGCTTCGATCCGGGCACAACTGATGCCGCCGTGACGATCTCTGAGGCGATCTCGCGAAGCCGGCAACGCATCAATGATGTCGTGGACAGCACCCTTCGCAAGGATCTGATTGAGCAACAGGCCGGTCAATTCAATCGTGAGGTGCACGCTCAACTCTCTACAAACGAATGGAAGAAAACGTTTCGAGGCCGGGACATCTTACGAAGGTTCATCGGCAAGTACGGTCAGGGATTACGCTACGAGCCGTTCCGGGACCTGATCATCGCGCGGATGCGAGACGCGGATTACAAACCTGGTGGGATGAAAGCGGTAGTTGACCAGATTCTAACTGACGTTTGGACTTCAGGAAAACAGGCAACACATCGATGACGACAGCTCTTCCGGGGGAGCGTGGGCGAGAGGAAGCCGTTGAACCGCGCATAGAGGATATAGCCTTAAGCAGTTGGTTGGAACAATGCCGGGCATGCTTCGACCAGCTTAGCATGAACGGATTTAGTTTGCCCCTTCAAAACGGGGGAACGCAAAACGGGGGAACGTCTCAGGCTTGACAGATAGGAAAGATGAGTGCACATAAGTCCAGCTACAGTCAGCCTCAGAGACTGCGCGCGACGATTTTCGAGATCGCCGATGGCGTGCAGCGCAGAAATGCCGCGACAGCGGAAGGTCGGTGTCCCATTTTAACGGCCTTCACAACAAACTCTCGGCGAACCGCAGTGACTTTTCGCACCTGCGTCGGGGAACGCAACATCTCGAGTGCCAGGTTTGCCTTCAACCCTCTGGCGAGACGGTCGGTTGGCATAAGGCTGACCGCCTCGGTAAAAACAGAAAAAGGAAAGACGCGACCTCATTGCCATTGACCCCATTGCCAGGCTCACGCAGGACGATACCGACGTAGCCGTCACAGCGCGGGCATGAACGGCGCAGGTAGCGGACCAACTAAACACCTTTCGGTATTCTGCCGTGAATATTTGCGAAGTCGCTTGCTTACGCCCAACGATCGATCCACACGCTTTAAGCTACTACCCACCCACAGCACAAAACTCGCTTTGGCCATCTCTTTGGCGTACAGCCGAAATCGTCCTAAAATACATCAGGCTCCAGCCGATAGATTAAGTAACACAGTCCAAATTACAAGCAATTTCCGATGACTATCGAAATAATGCCTAAAGCAGAATAAAATTGGGGTGTTCGCAGCCACTGGTCGCAGTCGCGTGAAAGGAATACATGTAACTACAAGCGGGCATCGGGCCTATACGAGAAAAGAAGGAGCGAAGATGAAAGCCAATAAAAAAAACAATACTGCGGAAGGCAATCTCAATTCTAATGGGCTTAAAACCGGCGGCGAGCCACTAACCACGGTCGGTGATGTAATGACCCGACATGTGATCACTATGAGTCCTCATCATTCGTTTTCGGAGGCCATTACTTTGATGGCGACCCACTCTTTTCGGCATTTTCTGGTCGTAGACAAAGCTAATAGACTTGTAGGTGTAGTGTCAGACAGGGACATCTTACGTATGTTAGCACGCACGCCAAATTTGCACGGTACTTCTGTGAGCCAGTTTATGTCGCGTGATCTGATTACCGTAACACCAAATACGAGATTGTCTCATGCCGTGGGAAAGATGTTATCAAAGCGTATTAACTGTCTTCCAGTCGTTGACGACACCAAAAACTTATGCGGCATCATTACTTCCACGGATTTTTTGAAAGCGTTCCGGTCAATGCAAGAGTCAGCGGAAAACCAGGCGGAATCTCCGAAGTCGCCACACAAACCTCATTCTAAGATTTAGAGCTCTCGGTGCAAAACACTTTTGCCGTCTCGTATTCCCATAGACTTTCAAGCTCGCCGCATTGAAGAGTTAGGCTAGTCCAAGAAACGTGCTGAACGGGAACTGTTCGTCTATGACGCTCCCCTTCTTTTTTCGCAAAGGACGAATCGACAATTTAACCTGATTATATTGGCGGCGAGGGTTCGCGATGATTGTGAAGGATGCGAGTCTGTAACGCCCTACCACGCGCGGCTGCCAGCTCCATCGATTTCATAGACCGTACAGCCTCCGCGGATTGTCGGACAACATTTTTTCCACCATGCGTTGCGACAGATCGGTTCGCTCGCGAAATTCTGCGACCATGTCCTCTTGGCGCGACGGATCGCCGTGCGGATAGTCCGAGCCGAGCACGAAAGAATCCTCCCCGACGATCTGGGTAATACCGTTCAGGTCTTCATCGGGTTCGGCGGTGACGAATACTCGGCCGGTTTTGAAATATTCGATCGGATCTTTGGCTTTTTTCTGTCTGGCGTTGTCGCGCCGCACTTGTTTTATTAAGAAAGGAATCCAGGCAGCGCCCGCTTCCAAGAATCCAAAGCGGAGGTTGGGAATCTTCTCGAAGGCCGCCGAGGTCATGATGCTGTTAAAACCCATAACTACTGGCAAGATCGCACTGTAGAAATTCGTCGATGCATCGAAGATATCGGTCAGCGCCGGACAGCCCCAGCCAAGATGCACGCAGATCGGCAGATTCAAATCAGCCGCTGCTTGATAGAACGGAAACAGGCTTTCATCGCCGAGCAGCTTGTCCCAAGCCATCCCTTGCAGCATCACTGCGGCGGCGCCGATCGTCGCGGCGCGCTTGATCTCCTTGATCGACTCCCCCACGTCGCGGATCGGCACCAACGCCGCGAAGCGAATCCGACTTTTGGAAGCCGTCGCGCATTCGCCGAGAAAACTATTGTAGGCGCGCAATAGCGCCGCTTCTAAGCGCAAGTCTTCGGAGGTTACGGTCAAGAAGAGGCTTGGAAACACGATCTGCGTGTCGATCTTCACTTTATCCATGTCGCGAATCCGCGCCACGACATCGGTCAATTCCTGCGCGCCGATGCTTTCTCGTTTTAAGGAGGCCGCTTCCATGATTGTCGGCGTGCGAAAGATCGTGCCGCCTTTGCCAACCAACTTGGGATAAGTCTCGCCGTCGATAAGCCAGACCGCGTTGTATTTTCCATATACCGTGTCCGAGGCCAAGCGCACCGGCAGCGGCCGGCGCGGTCGGAACTCTTTGGCCAACCGATCGAACATCGCCTCGGATTCTTCAACATGTGCATCGGCATCGATAATCATATTTAATTACAATTACTCCTCAGCAACCGCGCCGCTAATTTCCATACAACTTTTTAACGAAGCCGCTGTCCTCGATTTCTTTCAAAATCGACGGATCGATGAAGTCACCGGGGTTGAGATTTTTCATTTGCGGCCGGGTCTTGGCGAGTTGATCGATGATGGTCTGAATTCCTTCGCGGTCCGGGTGGGGAACTCTACGGATCAGTCTCTGGGACATCTCGTCATAAGCCACTTGTACCAGGGACAGATCGTCGAGCCGCGTATACTTTTTCAGGACCTTCAGCGCAAGGTCTTTGTTCGTTTTGAAGACGTAGATGCCCTCGAGATAGGCTTTCATGAATCGGATGACGACGTCCCGATTGGCCTGAATGAAGCTTTTTCGCGCGCCGAAACCATGCATCGAATACGTCACGCCAAGCTGGCTCAAATCGGCGAGAACGGCGGCACCGGACCGTTTCGCCAGCTCTGCGAAGGGCTCCGATAATACGACGGCGTCCACCGCTTTGTTTTGCAGCGCCAGAAACTCTTCCTGCTCGCCGCCCACTTGGATAATGGCGACGTCTTTGTCGGGAACCAGACCCCAGCGAGTTAGCGCATAGCGGATGGAGAAATCGCTGGCGCCGCCCAGCCGGGAAATGCCGACCTTCTTGCCCTTTAACATTTCAGGTTTCTTGATCTCCGGATTCGAGATGATCTTGAACACAAAAGTATTGAGGGTCGCGGTCAGCCCGACGAAGTCACCGCCGCTCATGTTAGCGTTGATGTTCGCGACGCCGGCGCTCGTGATGAACTGAATCTCGCCGGCCAGTGCCGCCTGAACGGCCCGCGAGCTCACCGGAACAAAAAGAATTTCCGCATCCACGCCGTATTTCCGCGACAGGTCGAGCTCCTTCATGATGTAAACCGGATCAAATTGGATGCCTATGGAGGTGTAGGCGGCGCGGACTTTGGGCAGGCTTTGTCCCAGCGCGGCGGTTGCGAAAGTTACAATGGAAGCCAAACAAATCACCAGTCTTTTTACTCTCGACATCGTTATCTCCCGTTACCTGCTCTGCGATCGTTCATCACTGGCGGTATAGCCCGTCGATATAGCCGGACTTGTCCAGCTCGTCAATGAACCGAGTATCCACATATTCCTTCGCGTTGGCGGTTTTCGCCGCCGGCACTCGCTTCGCCAGATCTTCGAAGATCGTCTTGAAACCTTCGAGCGACGGATACGGTTTCACCTGGATAAAACTTTTCAGAAGTTGGTAGGTGTCCTCCAATTCCTTTTCGTCTTTGATTTGCATCCGCTTAGAAAGCGCCCGCCTGGCGAGGGCCGGATTTGTACGCATCAGATGAATTCCTTCGATCACGGACTTGACGGCTCGTCGCACGATGTCGGGATTTTTTGCAATAAACTTTTGCGTCGTGTTCAGGCCCGTTTGCTGAACCGGCAGATCCATCTCTTGCATGTTGACTAAAACATGCATGCCGGACGCTACGGCTTTAAGATAGTAAGGCGGTTGAATGATCGCGCCGTCAAGGATTCTGCCAGTGGACAAGGAGGCCAGAAGAACCGGCACATCGCCGACTTGAATATAGGAGACATCCTTATCTGCATCCAGCCCGAGTTTGCCAATCAGGAGCCGGGTCATCGAATCGGTAACCGTGCCGAAGCGCGTGATGCCGAGCCGCTTTCCCTTGAGATCGGCGACGGTGCGAATCTCGGGCCGAACCACCAGCCGATATAGAGGCTTGTTGAGAAAACTGGCGACCATTACCACGTCGACGCCCTGCAACCGCGCCGACGAGAGCAGACTTCCGGAATAAACGCACATGTCGATTTCTCCGGCGATCATCGCCGTCTGTCCAAGCGTCGTTTGCAGATAAAGGATTTGCGGATCGATGCCGTTTTTCTGAAAGAGCTTGCCTTCATCGGTCACCCACAGCATGGCGTTGCTGACTGTCGCTCCGGAATAGGCGATGCGGATCTTGTCCGCGGCGATAAGTGAACCCGAAAGCCCTGCACCAAACAGGAGAATCGTTACAGTGAACGCAAGAGTCTTCACAATTATTAGCTGTAATCTACTGTGCGAAATAGCGAGATGTGACGTGCCCTCACCCTTCCCACAAGCGGGCGAGGGTAAGAATAGCGCAACCATTAGTAATCCGACACGATTGAAAACGACTGGAACGATTGGAACTCTTAATCCCGAATGACTTTCGTGACGCTGCGTGTCGACCCGCCCTCGGGCGTGCTTTGTCCCCAGACGTGGATGTACTGCGACTGCGAGCCGTCGCCGCCGGCGACGATGACGAGTATGTCCTCCGGCCTGTCGGTTACGGGAATAACGCTGTCCCGCGTCAGTTTGAGATCGGAGCGGCGCTTGACCCGCTGCTCGAAGGTCTCATCGGGCAAGTCCTTCATGCGATACGCAGCGCGCGCCCAGATGAATTTCTGGACGTCCTTCTTGCTGAAACCATCGCCGGCGATAATCTTGGCATGCTCCGGGCAGATCACCATGATCGCTTCCGGCCCCGACGGTCCGTCCATTTTCTGCGCGAAATTGATCAGCACGCCTTCAGCCTTCGAGCTGTCCAAATCCGATGCGCGGATCGACGCATCCGCGCTGATCGCGGTCACCGTGCTCTGATCCGCCTTGAAACCGCGCTCGACGTGGAGCGGCTCCCACGGGCTCGCCTCCTCGTTTTCGCCGACGCAGATGGAATATTTTCCAGGCCAACCTAAAGTCGCTTTGCAAGTGGTGCCGGGATACGAGCCGCCGATATTGCGCTTCACTAGTTGCACGAAGCGGCCGATGGTCGCATTGGCTCGCCATCCTTCGCCCAATGCGTTGGGGCCGCCGTTGATGTTCAGTTCTTTGCGGATCGGCCCGTTGACGATGATCATCACCGCCGGCCCGCCGGTCGTCGCCTGCAGCGCATAGAGATTGAGTTTGGGATCGGTGAGCGCTTCGGCCGCGGCGATCAGCACCGGCATGTATTCCGGCTTGCAGCCCGCCATCACGCCGTTGATGGCGATCTTCTCAACCGTCGCTTGAGCCCAGCGCGGCGGCACCGCGCCGATCACATCCTGCGGATTGCGTTTCGTCGCTGCGAGCATCTGCGCCACTCGCTCTTCCGTCGGCGGAATGATCGGTAAACCATCACCCCAACCTTTTTCTTCGAAAAACGTCTGCGCCGCCCAAATGTCGTCCGGTATCTCGAAACGTTCCGCTTGAAGTGCTGCCGTCGCCATAAATGTCTTCCTTTTAAATCAGCCCAAAAGATCGAGGTTCGAATCCCTAGCAGATTGCGGTAAAGTTCTTTCGGAGTCCTTCGACCGGCCCAGAGCCTGCCCAGAGTTTATCGAAGGGACGAACGGAGAGTTGACCTGAAATTATAGAGTGAATTCCGTTCATGCTGATCCCTCGACAAGCTCGGGACTAAAGGCACAGCGGAGGGAGCCTGTCGTGAGCGAAGTCGAACGATCGAAGCATGTACAACCTTTTTTCAGCAGCCTGGTCGTTCAACCAGAACCTCGAAACCAACTGTTTATGCGACCTTGGCTCTCGCCGCCTCGGGCGCCAGCAGAATATCGACTAGCTTCTCAAACGCCGCGTCCGCCCGCTTGTTGACTTCGTCCACTTTCACCGTGCCGATGGGATGCTGCACGACCAGCACCGGATGATCCGGAGCGCCGAAGGCTTCCTTCTCGGATTTTGCGAGCGCGTCGAAGGCCTGTGTAATCACCGTGACCGCGAACCTGCCGCGCTTCTGAAGCTCGATCGAGTCGTGGACACTCCACGATGTGCACGAGCCTCAATCTCCGAGTCCGCTGAGGATGAAGTCGGCCTGCGCCGCCAACTCATCGAGGTATTGTTTCGGCGCTCCTTGCTGCGCGGTGAGCTTGCGGCGTTTCACCACGCCTGCCACGCCATACTTCTCGCGCAGTAACTGCTCGAAGCGATCGCCCAATTTGTCAGCGTTGGGCTTGCTGTTGTCGAGCAAGCCGATCACCTTGCCGCGCAGGTCCGCGAACTGCGGCAAGCTCGCGACCTTCGCCGCCGAGTATTGCGTCTTTCCTTCCGGACTGAGAACAATCATGTCGTGATTCTCCTCTCCTTGTTTCGTCTATTTCGTCTCATGCTCGGAATATAGTTGAGCAACCCCGCTGCTGTCAAAGCCGCGCTGCCGCGCCGCTCTGACTTTGTCGCCAGCGAGCGCTGCTTTTAGGCAGTCAGCGTCGCGACCATTACAGTCACGACAAAAAATAATCGTTGTTTCTGAATTCCGACTTAGCATATAGTTTCGGGACCAATCACAAAAAGGGGGGAAAGTGGAGATGAAGACTCAATTATTTACGGTTGTCATAAAACGGTTGGCGTTCGCCGCTAGTTTCGCTACTTCGTTGGGATTCGCCGACAGTCCGGCGCTAGCGGCGTCGGACAACTCAAGCAGTTGCGCGGCCTTGCCGAGTCACGCTCAATTGCGATCGGTTCTCCAAACCGTAGTTGCGCTGGGCGGCAACGGCGGACTAGGAAACGATATGTGGGGAACAGTAGTCAATCGTGACGGTGTTGTGTGCGGCGTAGTTTTTACCGGCGCCGACCGCGGCAGTCAGTGGCTTGGTAGCCGCGTGATCTCCGCACAAAAGGCAAACACAGCGAACGCATTCAGCCGGCCACGAGGTGTCATTGGGTTCGCCGGAGCGCTTTCGACGGCGAATTTATTTGCCGCCGTTCAGCCCGGCGGAAGCCTTTTCGGTTTACAACACAGCAATCCGGTCGATGCCGAAGCGGCGTATCAAGGAAACGCGGCAAATTTCGGCCAACCCAACGATCCGTTGGTCGGTGAAAAAGTCGGCGGTGTCAATGTATTCGGCGGCGGCCTCGCGCTTTACAATCCAGCCGGAGATTTTGTCGGAGGTCTAGGTGTGAGCGGGGATACGTCTTGCGCCGACCACATCATCGCCTGGAAAGTTCGACACCGTCTAAACCTCGACAATGTGCCCGCGGGGATCAGCGCTACGGGCGACGACAATATTATTTTTGCTCCGTCGTCGGGTTTACAAGCTGCTTTTGCTCATCCAAACTGCGCGCCTGTTGGAGATCCGAAAGCAATCGCCGAAGCGCTTCCGAAAACACATCCCATCGGTCCAAATCCTTAGCGTTGTCGGAACCTAAAATACGACTGTGCCGGATGACTGCGTAAGACGAAGCCATCCGGCCCAGGATTTGGTCAGCTCTTTCCGCCCAAGATTGATAAATGAACTACCCGCAGCAACTGCGGGGATATCAGATCATAGCGACGACATTTATCCCAACGGCGTCACCCGGATGTTTTAATGGGGGGTCAGGTCTCGCCTGGATTCCCGATAGAAGCATTCGGGAATGACGGACGTTAAGAGGTCTGAAATAGTTCTCTACGCAGCAAGCTGGGCAATGAGACCCGCCGTGATTCAAATCCCGTAAAACGCTTTCGGATTATCGTAAAGAATTTTTTGCACCGCAGACTGCGGGATATCGCCCTTGTCCGCGCGTGCTTGCAGTTCCTTGCGGAACTCCAGCTCCATCGACGGGTCGCGATGCGTGTAATCGGACCCGACCATCAAATTATCTTCGCCGACGCACTTTATAATATACGTAAGATCCTCGTCGACCTGGCAGGTGATATAGACGCGATTTTCCTGAAATACATTTTTCCCCAGGTTAAGCAACGGAACGCCGAGCACGCTCGTGCTCTCCCGCCCCTGCTGGCGCAACTGTTGCCGGCGCAGATCATAGGCGACAAACGGCGCCCACATGGAACCGGCTTCGATGCAGCCGATGCGCAGCTTGGGAAATTTCGTCGGGATCTTATGCAGGATCAGTCCGATGATGCCGTTGATCGCCGCTGCCTTCGTGCGCATGAATTGGCCGTGGGAAAATTCCCGGGCGGGCGAGAAATCCGGCACGCCCGAGCCGGTGTGAATGCAGATCGGCAAATCGAGCTTCTCCGCTTCCGCGTACAGTGGCTCGAAGTACGGATCGGCCGGATACTTACCCGCTTCACGGTCGCCCTTCTTCAAGACGCCGCAGGCGCCATGCTCTTTTGACCAGCGGATTTCCGCTAAAGCTTCGTCCATTTTCTGCAGCGGCGGCATGCAAACCCAGCGTAGTCGTCCGCCCGATTGACTGCAGCGGTCGCCCAACCAACGGTTATAGCTATGGCGCATCGCCGCATTGAGCTCCGGTTTTTCCGTCGCCTCCATCAAAAAAAGCGTCGGATAAATCACTTGGGTATCTGTACCCAGTTCGTCCATGTGCTTGAGCCGCGCCTTGACATCGAGCAGCTCGCGCGTCTCCACGGTGGTGCCCGAGTCTTTGTCGCTACGAATGAAGCGAATCTGCCGCTTGCCGTCGATCACCCAATAGCGCGCCGGCGGCAGCTTCGGATCCGGGTTCGACGGATAAGCGGTCGCCGGTTTGAACCGCAGATCCGCTTCTTGCATGTAGTCCCAGGTATCATCGGTCTCGTCGATATGGGTGTCCGCATCGATAATTCCCACGGTGGTTCTCTCCTCAACGTAAATGGTACTTAATTACTTAATATGCTTGCGGGCTTTTTGAAAGACCCGACAAGCCGCTTCGAACTTTGACCGATCGAGCAATTAGAAGTCATTTCGCGCCGCTCTCCTGCAGATAGGAATGATCGATCACGTCTTCGGGTCTGACTGATTTTCTGAGCAACCCATCCTCTGCCATCAAATCGATCACCAACTGGAGTCCTTTGGGATTGACCTTGCCGTCCCTCGGCCAAACCGCCTTGGTGTAGGTTTCCCACGCGGCCTGGACGTACTGCTTTTGCAGTGTGGTGATCCTTGGCAAAAGCTCCAGCGCTTCGCTCCGGTTGTCGTGGAGCCATTTGAGCGCGTTGTGAAACGCCCGCAGGAAACGAAGTGTCACGTCCTTGTTTTTCGCTACCCAGGCTTCTCTGATCCACACGCCGGCGAGTTGATACCCGGGGACGAGTTTGTAGGCGTCGCCGAGATTGGCAAATCCCTTCTCCACCGCGATGAGACTGACCGGTTCCGCCAGTATTGCGCCGTCGACTTGTTGTGTTTGCAGCGCCGCCCAGCGGAGCGTCGTCCCGCCGGCACGTATCAAGTTGTAATCCCGCGGGTAGACCAACCCTCTCTGTTTGAGAATATACTTGAGCACTTGGGTCGACCCGGCCTGGAGACTAGAAACCGCGAGTTTGGATCCCTTGAGCGATTCCAGAGTTTTGAATTTTGCGTTGGCGATAATCGAATACGTCGTTCCGTTAAAAGAGCCGGCAATCAGTTTGAGATCCGTGAGCCCCTGATCTCGTGCGGGGAATACCGCGCTCGGCGAAATATTGCCGAACTGAATCGAGTCGGCAACCAGAGACTGCAAGATGAGATCATCGCGATTCATCACGATCACCTCACCGACCAAGCCCTCGGCCTTGTAGAAGCCCTTTTCGCGCGCGACATAGAATGGCGCGTGACCGAAAGTGGGACTCACGATGCCGATTTTGATCGGAGTTTGCGCCCTCACCTCAGAGAGCCCGGTGATTGCGACCCAGGCCAGGGCAAAGAGGCTGGCTTGAAAGGATCTTAAGAGAATCGACGTCGCGTGCCGCATTGTCGGTTCTTTAGTCCGCTACTGCCTAGCTGTCAAATCGCGAGGCTATGCCGGTCTACGTTTCATTCCGTGGCTTGTCCCTGCGCTCGGACTTCTGCGGGCTCGATGGCGGCAATCGATACGCTTGACGCGGGCGATCGGTTCTCGATAGATTTCGTAGACTGTATTCGAGGAGATCTTTATGACTGGAATCATCGATGCCGACACGCACATCGCAGAGTCGGAGAGTATGTGGAAGCTGTTTGACAAAGACTTGTATCAGCGCCGGCCTGTCCTGCTTGCCGCTCCGGACGACACCCTTTACCGAGATTTTAACGTTCTGTGGCTTATCGACGGAAATATTTTTCCAAAAGCCAGCGGCAAAGGCGGTTTTCGCATCATCACGCCGACCGCGTCGAAACGCGAAGCCGGAAGGACCGACATTAGCCTTGGTTGCCGTGAAATTACCGACGTCGAAGCGCGCCTGGCCGACATGGACAACGCTGGAGTCGCCGTGCAGGTGATTTACCCGACGTTGTTTCTAATTCACATTACCAACGACGTCGACTTGGAGATCGCGCTATGCGGCGCCTACAACCAGTATCTGGCGCAGGTGTTCGGCAAATCGCGCGCGCGGCTTCGTTGGGTCGCCGTGCTGCCGTTGCACAGCGTGGACCAATCCATCAAACAGATGCACGAGGCCAAACGGAACGGCGCCGTTGGAATATTTTTCAGCGGGATCGTTGGCGCGCTCACTTTGAACAATCCTCACTTTTATCCGATCTATGCAGAAGCCGAAAAGCTCGGCCTGCCGATCTGTGTCCACACCGGACAAAGCTGCCGCCATCTGCTGGACTTCTTCGATCTCGAATTGAATGGAACGTTCGCAGCCTCACACTTGCCGCCGATTATCGGTTTTCGCGATCTCGTGGCCAGTGCGATTCCAGAAAAATTTCCGAGTTTGAAATTCGGTTTTCTCGAAGTCTCCGCGAGTTGGGTGCCGTTCTTGTACCATCACTTAAAGCGCTCGGCCCGCCCGCGCCCGTCCTTTCCCAACGCGCGCTGGAAACATGCGTCGTGCAAAGATCTGTTCCGCGACTATCGCATCTACGTCGCCTGTGAAGCCGACGAAGACATCCCGTACCTGGCAGGATACACCGGCGAGGATCACCTGATGATCGGCTCCGACTACGGTCACAATGATCCCGCGGAAGAAAAAGCGCTGGTCGAAACGATGAAAGCGCGAGAGGATCTATCGGCTGCTTTGGTAGATAAAATTCTGGTGCAAAATCCGAAGGATTTCTATTCAATTTAGCAGCGATCGCGAGCCTTCATTGCTCCGATCTATTCACTGCCCTGCAGCGGCTTACCGGAGAGTTCCGTCAGCGTCGCCGTTGGCGTAACGTATTCAAGGTCGGTCGACACCTCGATCAGCGCCGATCTGTTGGCGCTCATTGCCTGCTTGAGAGCCGGCAAGAATTCTTCGTCGCGATTCACTTTCAAGCCCAACGCGCCGTAGGCGGAACCGAGTCCGGCGAAATCGGGATTTATCAAGTCGTTGCCGGAGGGGCGTCCGGGGTACTGCGCTTCCTGGTGCATGCGGATCGAGTTGTATCCTTCGTTGTTGTAGACGATGGTAATGATGTCGGCGCCAAACTGTTTCGCCGTCGCCATTTCCTGGCCGGTCATGAGAAATCCGCCGTCGCCGGCGTGCGCCACAACCAAGCGCCCCGGATTCGCAAGCTTCGCCGCCACCGCTGATGGAACGCCCGGCCCCATGCATCCTAGACTCGGTGAGATATAGGAGTCTGCGTAATCAAATTCCAAATAGCGCTGGAGCCACTGGCCGAAGCTGCCCGCGTCCGTCGTCGTAATCGCGTCCCGCGGCAACGCCGCCTTGAGATCCGCCATCACACGCTCCATCGACACGCGTCTCGTCGGACGCTCGGATGGAGTAGCGTAGCGTTTTTGCGCGGCATGATGTTCCGCGATCCAACCCGCGCGGCTCTCGTTCGGTCTCGGACCTTGAAATTTGAGTGCGGCAGCCAACGCTGTTCTTGCGTCGGCAACGATGCCCACGTCGGGACGCAAGTTCTGGCCGATTGCCTCTTCGTCCGGATAAATTTGAATGAACGGTTGCCCGGGTTTGGGAATCGCAAAACTGGCAGTGGTTTGCTGGTTCAGCCGACTGCCGATAACGAGGACGAGATCCGCTTCGTCTGCGACTAGATTGCGCGCGTGTTTGTTGGCGTTCGCCAGGTTGCCGATGTAGTTCGGATGGCTGTTGGGAAACGCGTCCTGGCGTTTGTAAGAGGTGAGTACGGGAACCTGGAATTTTTCGGAGAAATCGATCAACTCCTGCCGCGCGTTGGAATATTGCGTGCCCGAGCCGGCGATCAACACCGGCTTTTTTGCCGCATTAATCCGCTCGACTATCTGCTCGATCGATCTAGGATCGGGATCGGATCGTACCATTGGATACGGATCGATCATGGAAATCTTCGCGTCTTCTTCGAGCATGTCGCGCGGCAACGACACGACGACCGGCCCGGGCCGGCCGCTGCGCGCGATGTGAAACGCCCGCGCCATGATGCGCGGAACTTGCCGGGCGTCGTTAATCTCGATGACCCATTTGGCGATCGTGCCGAAAAAATGGGTGTAGTCGATTTCCTGTCCCGCTTCCCGGCCGCGCGCCGATCGAGAGACTTGACCCACCAGCAGCACTAGCGGCACGGAATCGTATTTTGCGCTATGGACGGCGATACTTGCGTTGGTCGCGCCGGGACCGCGGGTAACGAGACAGACCCCCGGCATGCGCGTCGCCTTGGCATAGCCTTCTGCCATAAAACAAGCGCCGCCTTCCTGGCGATTGGTAATCAGTCGAATTTCCGGTGTGCTGTAGAGTCCGTCGAGAACTGCGACATAGCTTTCACCCGGCACACAGAAGACATGTCGCACACCCTCGTTGCGAAGACATTGAGCCACTGCGTGACCGGCAATCATAATCTTCCCCCCAGTTCCACGAGAAATTTATCGACTTGATTCCATCTGTCCTATAACGCCCGTTTGCTGATGCTGTCAATGTTGCGAGATAGCGACAGGCGCTGACCTAATCGACTTTCGCTCACGATCATCTCTTGAGAAATACGACCGTCGACAATTGACACAGTATTTAGCGGAGTGTTAAGCGATATTGAGCTTTGATTTGGAGAGTCCTTCCGGAGGTTTCTAGTTGAAAAGATTTGCTTGGCTCTTGCCTCTATTTTTGCTGCCCCCAACCGCGTGGGCACAGACTCCTTTTTATCAGGGCAAAACCATTACCGTCATCGCGGCCGCCAGCGCCGGCAGTGCCTACGATCTTTACGCGCGGCTCATGGCCCAGTTTATGGGTAAGCACATCCCCGGTAATCCTAATTTCATCGTGCAAAACATGACCGGCGCGGGATCGATCATCGGAGCCAATTATCTCTACAACGTTTCTAAGCCCGACGGGCTGACGATTGGCGCGATTCAGCCGTCGATCTATTTCAACCAACTCTTGAAACAAAAGGAAGTGAGGTACGATTGGGCGAAGTTCACCTGGATCGGCAGTTCGGACAAATCGGATTACCTTCTCTACATGCGCGCCGATCTGCCGTATAAAAGCTTGGCCGACGTGCGAAAAGCCAAAGAACCGCCCAAGTGCGGTTCCACCGGAGCCGGCACCTCGGGCAGTTACATGCCAAAGTTATTGGAAGAGACGCTCGGTACGAAATTTACCATCGTTGCCGGCTACCAGGGAGGAGGCGAAATCGATCTGGCCGTTGAGCGGGGCGAGCTGCACTGTCGCGCTTTCACAATTCAGGCCTATCATTCCCGCGAGCCGTACCACACCTGGCGCAAGAAAGGTTTTGCGCGTATTTTGATGCAAACCGGCCAAACGCGCGATCCGCGATTGGCCGATGTGCCTACTCTTCGCGAGCTAATGGACGAGCACAAAACGCCTGAATCAGAGCGGCGCCTGGTGCCGATGGTGCTCGCCGCGACTGATTTCGGCCGTCCGATTGTCGCGCCACCGGGAATACCTGCGGATCGCATGAGAATTTTGCGCGCCGCATTTCTAAAGACCATGAACGATCCGGACCTGTTGACGGAAGCGAAACGAAAAAACCTCGACATCACTCCCTCCACCGGCGAAGAACTGGAAGCGTTAGCCAAACAGGTCATGGCGCAGACGCCTGAAGTAGTGGCGCGCGTGAAGACGCTCATGGATCAGTAGGAACCTGAAATCCGCGCAGGCTAGACCCGGACGACAGCCTTGTAGGGGCAGGTTTCAAACCCGTCCTTCCTAGATTCCGTTTTCACGGGAATGACGAAGGTGCCAAGAACAAAATGTTCGAAGCACGAAATCCGAAATTCGAAACAAATTCAAATAACCAAAACATGCAAGATTTCAAACAAGCTTCACTCGGATCCGGTGTTTTGGATTTTCTGGAATTGATTTATTTGTCTCTGAGTTTGTTTCGGATTTCGACTCGGATTTTGGATTTTTTTCGCCGGGTGCTTGGCGCGATCAATTTTTTTAAACTCGTTCTGTTTAACGATTCGATCGTAAGAATCTAAACTACCTGCAAATGGTTACACGGCTTTTCGCGACCCGATCAATAGAAAGCGCCTGTCAAGAAAAAGGTTCGCGTCCCGTTTTTTCCGATCTACAGCTGCCATCCTCTTTGAGAGACCGAGAAAAGATTTCCCTCGGGATCGCTGACCCTGACTTCAGACTCTCCAGGTTTAGGATCGGGAAGTTCGATTCCAAGCTCGTTGAATTTAGACTTGGCTTCAGACCAGTTCTCCACCTGGACTCCGAAAGATTGTATTCCAGGCTTGTCGATGAGTCGTTTCTTGGTCAGGTCTAAGCTTATGTCTCCATCGCTCAACCGGATGGTCCCCTCTGACAATCTGCCGATCTCTTTCAGGTCCAATTTCGCTTTGTAGAACTCGGCGACTTTGTTCGGGTCATCGGTTTGAACCACGACGTGGCGCACGCCGGGCAATTTTTTTTCTTCCCGTCCTAAAAATCCCCTGGCTGATAGATCTACCTTGTTTCCCCACGGATCGATGAACCGCATCTCCGCCGGTCGCCCGTTCTGCGGCGTCTCGCCGCGCTGCAACGAAATGTCGAGCTGGCTGAGGGCTTGTTCTACGTTATCGACGAGGAAGCCGTAATGATTGATTCCTTGTACTTGGTCAATCTCTTCACCGTCGGCGCGGTGCGTGTTAATGACCGGCGAATCGCTGACGTTCTGCTTCAAGAATGCGAGATTGAAAAGTCCGTCGATGACATGTATGGCCCCGGTGGGCCCATGACGCACTTTCTCGACGTCGAAAAGATGGTGATAGAATTCATAAAGTCTGTCGGGATCTTTAACAATGAAGGCGACATGTCGGAGCTTGGCCATGAAATTCCTCCTTTAATCAATCAACGCGACCCCAGGGTTTTCACTTTGCTGGTGTCAAACCGCAAAACCACCGGTCATAAAATATCAGCGCAAAGCCCGTTCGACAAAGCTGAAATTAAAAACCTGTTCGGTGGAGATATCCTTCGTCACCCCCAAGCTTTTCTTAGTAAACTCGATGGCGCCGCGCATCCAAGCCTGATCAGCCATGCCATTTTCGGCAAGCTGGCCGGCATGCCAATCGAAGATCTGCGCCGCTAACGACGGCTCGTTGATGCCGAGCTCTTTCGAAAGAAAGTTGACCGATTCGGCGCGGTTCTGGCGATAGTATCTGATGCCTTTAAGCGTGCCGCGGACGAACCCGAGCACCTGAGCGGGGTCTTGCCTGAGCTTTTCATCGGTCACGCCGATACCACCGGTGGGAGCGGTGGCGAGGTAAGTTCCCGACGAGCCAAGCTTGTGAAACCCATCACGATAGAGCAGCAAGTTTCGCGGCGGCGTCATTAGCGCGGCGGCAATTCTTCCGGTCTTGAGAGCGATCATCATTTCCTGCTGCGTGCCGATAACCAGCAGCAGAACGTCTTTGTCGGGATTGAGTCCGTTCCGTTCCAGCATAAGCCGCGTCAAAAGATCCACCGAACCGCCCCGCGAAGAGATCCCAATCGGCTTACCCTTTAGAGCCTCGTATGCTCGAACTTGCGGTTCTGATACCAATTCGAAGGCGGGTTTGGCATCGATGATCAACGCCAGCTTTACGCCGATTCCTCGAACCGCAGCGGCAATGATCGATCCCGACGCGGTGGTGTAATCCACCGAGCCGCCGAGCAGCGCCGTCACGCCAAGGGCCCCGCGAATCAGGATCATTTCAACATCCAACCCCTCTTCACGATAAAAGCCTTTGGCTTGGGCGATCTTGAATGGCACTTCCGTGATCGCGAAGGTCGGCATGGAAAGCCTGACTTTCTTTATTTGGGCCGAAGCCGCGCCAGCTCCAATTACAAGAAGTGCCAGGATCAAAACCACACGACCTAAGATTTTCATTGCGCTCCCAACGGCAAATTGAAACGCGCCGTGCAAGATCCGTCGATTCGTCGCTTGACAATAATCCCAGCGTAGCAATAACGTCAAGTAACAATTCCCCTCAAGGAGGCTGCTATGTTCGATGTCAAAGGAATCAGAACTTTCGCCACTAGCGCCAAAGATCTTGACAAGGCGGTTGAGTTTTACACAAAAGTGATCGGCGGCCAGATCGTGAAAAAAGTCGAGCCGACGGAAGAACAGTTAAAGGCGGGCCAAGTAAAAGAAGTCGACGTGCGCCTCGGAAACTTCGAGGTCCATCTATTCGACGCGTCGATCAAGCCACGGGAAGTCGACCCGCATCATACGCTGAACATTCCCTGGCAGGAAAAAGACAAGGCGCTTACGGCCTTGCAGCAAATCGGCGCTAATATCGAAAAAGTCCGGGCGCACCGCGACGGCGTCAATTACTCGATCAACGTCTTCGATCCCGACGGCAACCGCTGGGAGCTATCTTTCGCAAAAGAGAACTAAGAGTCGTTCCAGGAGTTCCAACCGTTCCAGCAGTTCCAGCCGACAAATTCGCGCGAATTTCATCACGTGGAACGATTGGAACTGTTTTCGATTGCCTAATTGTATTTCTTTAACACTTCCCGAGCGATGACCATGCGCATGACTTCCGAGGCGCCTTCGGTGATCATGCGGCTGCGCTGATCGACGAACCACTTCGCTAAAGGCAAATCCAAGGTCAATCCCACGCCGCCGTGAATTTGCAATACGCGGTCGACCACACGAAATGACATTTCGTCGGCAAAGAGCTTGGCCATGTAAGCCTCGTTGCGGATGTCCTGCTTCTGATCGTTCTTCCAAGCGGCCTGGTAAACCATCAGTCGAGCTGCGTGCAGCTCGACGTACGAGTCGGCCAATTTGAATGTGATGCCTTGACGTTCGGACAAAGGTTTACCGAAGGTCACTCGTTGTTTGGAATAACGCGCGCCCATTTCGATACAGCGTTCGGCGACACCCAACGCCCGCGCTCCATGTTTGAGTCGGCCGATACCGAGCCATTTTTGCGCGAGCTTGAAACCTTCGCCTTCCTTGCCGACAAGATTTTCGACGGGGACTTTCATGTCGTCGAAGGCGATCTGCCAGGGCTCCTCGCCCATCATGGTCTTGAATTNGGCCTTCACAGGATCAGTCACGGCCATCAGTTGGCCGAAGTCGGCTTCACCGGCGCCGGTGATGAAACGCTTGGTGCCGTTGACAACATAATAGTCGCCCTGACGCACGGCGCGCGTTTTCATCGATGCCGGATCGGAGCCGGCGTCCGGCTCTGTCTGCATAAAGCAGAGCTTTTTCTCGCCATTTCTAATCGGATCCAAAAAGCGTTTTTTCTGATCGTCGTTCAACGCATAGAGGATCGGCCGGATTTCAGGCCCGAAGATGCCCTGGCCGCGGGAAGGCAACGCAACGGTACGCGCGAGTTCCTCCCACACCAACACCTGCGCCAAACTGCCGAGCCCGCCGCCGCCGTATTCTTCGGGAACATCGAACATCCAGAGCCCCATCTCTTTGGTCTTCTTCTCCAACCGCTCACGGATGTCCGGCTTCAGTTCCATATTCTCGATCGTATGCATCTCGACCGGAATCAGCTCCTTGTCGACGAACTTGCGCACCGTCTCTTTGACCATCTGCAGTTCTTCAGGCAGATTGAAATCCATGCTTATCCTCCGAAGCGACTACTAGCGTTCAACCGCTTCGCTCCGATCCCCCTCCTTCATCCTCCCCCGCGTCGCGGGGGAGGAAACAGGTGAGGGCTTGAACGTATTGAACGACTTGAACGATTTGAACGTCTCTATTTCTTCTCTTCAAACTTATACGAGCCCAGCCCCGGGCGATATTCTTTGCGCGCGAACTGTTGCAGTCCCGGCCTACCGCCGATCGCAAGTTTGGCTTTATCGGAAATCAACCCGGAGATTTCGTAGGCGACTTCCGGGTTGGAGTAGAACGTGTAGTACCAGGCTTCCTTTACGGCGTTCAGCGCCGACGGTGCTTTTTCTTTCAGATTATTCGCAATCTCCATCACTTCTTTGTCCAGATCGGCGCGCGGCACAGCCTTGGTGATCAAACCGATGCGCTCCGCCTCTTTGGCATTCATAGTTTTTCCCGTTAGCGCGTAATAAAGTCCATGCTTCGGCTGCAAGTGCTCCGTCAAAACGATCGTCACCTCTCCGCCGGGAAAATGACCGAAGTTCACTTCCGAAAGGCCGAACTGCACGTCGTCTGCAGCGATGGCGATGTCGCAACCGGTCACGACCGTAAAGCCTCCACCAAACACCCAGCCGTTAATTTTTGCGATCACCGGTTGCGGCATTTTGCGCAGAATTTCATTGCGCCACTGGCGAGATTTCTCACGGACCTCGTCGCGCACGCGTTCCGGTTGCGAGTCCATCTCGATAAAATACTGCTTCAAGTCCTGCCCGGCGCAAAAACTCTCGCCCGCCCCGGTAATGATGATCACCCGCGTGTCCTTGTCGTAACGCAGCTCGTTTAAACAATCGTACATCTCGCGGTGGAGCTGCGGGCTCATCGCGTTCCGCTTTTCCGGACGATTAAAAGTAATCGTCGTCACGCCTTCTTTGTTGTCAACTAGAAGAGTCTGATAATTTGCCATTGTCGTTCCTCCTTATATCTTTTTTGATAGTTCATACTTCTTGGTGTTACTCCAGTCGAGACAAAACTGTCAATCGCTCGAAAAGGGAGGTAGTGGCTCACTTCGGCCAAGATCCCTCACCAACTTTCGGGATGCCAAATCAGCCTAGAATGTCATTCCGAGCAGAGCGAGGAATCTTTCTCGATTTAAGATCCATCATAGCTTCTAAGTGAACCATTACCAAAAGGGACGCTTCAGTGATGACGTCAAGGCTGCCAAGCTTAGAGGGAATTACGGAGGGAAGGAAGCTGGCTGCTCTCTGCCTGTGTAGTTACCGCCGAACTAAATCCCGCAGCAGTTTTTGCCAGCGGTCTTCGGCCTTTCCATATTGCTCGAGCGTGTAGCCCTTCTCGGGATACCAGCGCTTGAATCCGTAATTCTTCGTCGAAGTGGCAAATCGAAATTTTTCTTCGAAAATCTTTTGTCCTTCGGGGCTGAGCAGAAAGTCGATAAACAATAGTGCCGCGTGCGGGCTATTGGCCGTCGCAGGCAATGCCACGCCGCCGGCGTTGGTGGGGTTGAGATCCATTGGAACCCACTCAGTCGGCGCACCTTTCGGCTTCGCCGCGAGCACGTGATTCCGAAAAATGGAAATTGACATCGGCATCTCTCCGGCGGCCATCAGCTCATGCATCGCGCCGCCGGAAATCATGTGCATTTTGATGTCCAACGCATGAAGCTGTTTGACGTATTCTTCTCCTTTTGCCTTGATCATGGCGCCGATGAATCTCACCCCGGTGGTATCGCCGCTAACGCCGATCTTCCCCTTGTTTTCCGGTTTTGCGAGTTCGGTGAAATTCTTCGGCACTTCATTGGCACGTATCAAGTTTCGGTTGTAACCCAAGCCGACTATCGACTCACGGTCCGTGGTCCACAGGACCCGCCCTTTGTCGGCCTCTTCCTTCGAATCCTCGGGAAAGTTCACAAGATACGGCGAAAAATACGGCATGAGCAATTTGCTATCGCGCATCATCATCAGAGTAGACGGCGTCGTCTCGATCAAGTCGGCGATGTTGCGCTTGGCTTGCGCTTCGCTGAGCAGCCGGCGCGTCAGATCGTTGGGGCCGGCGCGGTAAGTTTCAACCTTGATGCCGGAATACTTCGCCTCGAACACGTTGGCAATATCGCGGTGCGCCGTGAGGCTCGTGTACCACACCATCTTGCCTTCTTTTTTCGCGCCTGCCTTGAGCATCTCCTCTCGATCCGCGCCGCGATAGTTGGCAAGATCGGCGACCGATTTCGTTTGCGTTTGTGCGAAGGACGGCAGCGAAATTACGATACCAACAATCAAAAGCAAGGTTCGCGGCGCCGCGGCTTGCCCCGCATTTCTTTTGTTAATCCAACACTCCATTACTCCATCACTCCGACTCTCGCTTACTCCATCACACCATCTCGCCTGTGCGCCGCGATCGTCGCCTCGTCGTAGCCGACAACCTCGCGTAGCACCGCTTCGGTATCTCTCCCCAGCACTGGAAACTCCCACCGGCGCGTCAGTTTGGCGTTGGTAAATTGCAGCGGAAAATTCGGCAACACCACTTTGCCCAGTCGCGCATTGTCGACGGTGACAATAAAACCGCGCTGCTGCAATTGCAGATCATTAACTAAATCTTCGCCGGTTTGCACGACGCCACAAGGAATGCCAACTGCCTGCAGTTGCTCGCGGATCACGAAGGCGTCTTTGTTCTCCGTCCATCGCCCGATGATCGCGTCCAACCCCTCGCGGTTTTGCAGGCGCTCGGCATTGGTCGCGAAGCTTGGGTTTCCAGCCACGCCCGTGCCCAAGATTTTTGCCAACACTGCCCATTGCTGTTCGTTCTCAGCGGCGATCACGCACCAGCGATCCTCACCTTTGCATGGATAACAACCATGCGGCGCCACGGACACCGAAGCATTGCCGATCGGCTCGGGATTTATTCCGCTCGATGCCGCTTCCATAAGATTTGCGCCGATCATGAACGCCGTCGCTTCAGATTGCGCCAGATCAATGAACGCGCCCTTCTTCTGCCGGTCGCGATGGAGCACGCCGGAAATGATGATGATCGCGCACAGCACGCCGGAGACATAATCCGGGAATACGGCTTGCGAACCGATCGGCGGCTTGGTCACGCCCGGATGGTTCCACATGTAAGTCAGTCCGGTAAACGAGGTAATATTCACGCCGACAGTAGAGAAATGGCGTTTGGGACCGGTGGTGCCGAGCCCGGGCATGCGCAGATTGACGATGTCCGGCTTCACCGCGCACAGTTGGTGATAGGCGAGGCCGATCCGTTCGACGACGTCGACGCTATAATTGTCGAGCACCGCATCGGCTTTTGCGACCAAGTCGTGCAACACTCCTTGTCCCTTCGGATGTTTGAGATTGACCGTGAAAGAGCGCTTGTTGCGGTTGAACTCGAGAAAGCGCGGCGAAAGATTGGGATCTTCGCCGGTACCGAAGAAGCGGAACGGATCCATGCCGCCTTTGCTCGACTCGACTTTGATTACGTCGGCGCCGAGCTCGGCCAAGATCGTCGTGCCGTAAGGTCCGGCAAGCACGTGATCGAAGCTGACGATGCGCATACCGTTGAGCGGGGCGGTGCCGCCGCTCGCACCTGAATTCGAAGTCGCGCGCGCCTTGTGTTCTTCGCCGTTGTCGCGCCAACTATCTAACACCGGCACGCTCCCGACGGCCGGACGAGCGCCGTCGATCACGAACGGCATCGCCGGTTGTTTCGTGTTGCCGAAACCAGCGTGCTCGACGGGGGCCATGAAGCCGCGGCTTTGCACTTGCTCGTCATTGGCAAACCCCATCGGCGTATTCACCGGCACGCAGGGAATACCTTTCGTCTGCAGAAACTCCGTGATTTCCGACATGGTAAATTTGCCGAGAAAGGCCTCCACCGCGGGATTGAGCTCGTCGGCGTGGGCGCGGCGATAAAGATTGTTAAGCCAATCCGGAGCGTCGAACGTAGCGGGATGATCCTTCCAGACGGATAGAAATAATTTCCAATGCTGGCGCGTCACGTAAAGATAAACGAAACCATCTTTGCACGGAAATATTCTCGCCGGCGCCACCGATCCGTGCTGGCTGCCGGCGCGCTTGGCGATTTGTTGCTCGTTGGCCCAGAGACGAATGATATGTTCTTGCGTCGCCAGCGCTTCCTGCATCGATGCGTCGACATGATCGCCCTGCCCGGTGCGCTCGCGCCGGTAAAGCGCGGCAAGCACGCCGGCCGTGGCGAACAAACTGGCGAAATAATACGCCTGCGTTTCCGGCGGCCGCACCGGCGGCAGTGACGGATCGCCGGAAATATAGAGAAAGCCGCTTTCCGCCAGCGCGACGAGATCATTACACGCTAAATTTTTCTTCGGACCTGTCTGACCGAAGCCCGTGATCGATGCCATCACGATGCCGGGTTTGATCTGCGCCAAGTTTTTGTAATCGAGGCCCTTCGCCGCCAACTCATCGGGTTGAGAACTTTCAACCACGACATCGGCAGTTTCAACGAGTTGGCGCAATGCCGCTCGGTCGGCTTCCTTGTCGAGATCTAAAACTTTGCTGGCTTTACCGGCGTTGAGATGCGCGAACGTCGTGCTGAGCCTTTGGCCATTCGCCGAAGTAATGAACGGCGCCAGATTGCGCACCGGATCGCCGCCGGGCGGTTCGATCTTGACGACTTCCATTCCTAAGTCGGCAAGAATGCGGCCGCACAATTGACCGCTCAAGCCGGTGAGATCCAATGCTCGATAACCCTTGAGAAATGGCTCGCTCATAATCCTGCCTTTAAGTGCTTTGTAAATCTTAATAAACGGCAAACTTATGGATCTAAGTCACCAAGTCGTGCCCGATCAAATCCGAAGCACGAAATCCGAAATTCGAAACAAATCCAAATGATCAAAATCTAAAATTTCCAAACAAATTCCTTTTGGATTTCGCTATTGGAATTTAAGTTTTCAGGTTTGTTTCGGATTTCGATATTCGAATTTCGGCCTTTTTCTGTTCTTACGCTCCGACGTACCGACTGCGGATGTTGTTGAGAATTTCCGCAGCTTCAGAAACCATTCGCTCGACGATTTCCTTTGCCGGCCGGGCGCTTTTTTCTTCGGTCAACATCCCCGCCACCTGGCCGCCCGGCACGTGGAGGAGATCCACCCGATCCGCGGCTTCTGCGGCGCGGCGGATTTCATCCATGGCGTTGCCCTGATACGGCGTCGGCATCGCGTCGAGTCCGGAATCCATCCAAGCTTTGATAACCGGGCTACGATAGTGACGCGCGTAGTGGCCGCTGGTATATGCCGTTCGGACAAAATCTTCCGAGCTGCCGCTGAGGATCTGCTTTTTATAAACCGGGTTTATGCCGCACTCCTTACTCACGAGAAAAGTCGTGCCGCACCAGACACCAACCGCGCCCAACGCGAGCGCCGCGGCAACGCCACGACCGTCGGAGATGCCGCCCGCGGCGACCACGGGCTTGGGTTTCACGGCGTCGACGATCTGCGGGATCAGCGGAAAGTTGCCGATCGTCCCCGTGTGGCCGCCGGCTTCGTATCCTTGCGCGATGATCACATCAGCGCCCTTGCGCGCGTGGCTGAGCGCGTGCTTCACCGCGCCGGCGAGCGCCATCACTTTGATGCCTCGTTCATGCGCGAGCGGCACGACTTCCGCGGTATCGCCGAGTCCGATGATCAGGATCGGCACATTCTCTTCGAGGATGACTTTCAACTGCTCGCGCGTGGCGGCCGGCGTTTTTACCCAACTTTTGCGATCCGGCGGTTGCGGCGTCAGGCCGAGCTTGGGAATCAGCTCGTCGGTGAATTTTGCGTGCTGCGGAAATTTCTCTTCGATCTCTTTGTGCACTTCATCGGGATCGGGAACCTTCACGTCTTCCATTTTCGGCAGCGTGATATCGACGCCGAAAGGCTTGTCCGTCAACTGCCGCACCGCACGAATGCGCTCGCGAATCACTTCCGGACGAATCGAGCTGCCGCCGATGCAGCCCAATCCTCCGGCATTCGACACCGCGGCAACTAATGCCGGTGGCGTAGTCATGCCTTCCTTGTCCCAACCCATGCCGGCTTGAATGATGGGAACTTGGATACCCAGCAAATCACATAATGGTGTGCGTAGCATTTTCAGTTCCTTTCCTATTAGGTAGGGGCACGGCATGCCGTGCCCCTACACGCCTGAGCACGAACACGATCACGATTTTTTTCGGTCCTCCGGCTTCGCATAGCCGGTCGTGCCGCCGCCTTTTTGCGAGTGTAGATACCCCTCTACGTCGCTCAACGGATTGGTGTAATAGCGCATGCGGTGCGACACCAGATCGTCCGTTCGCAGCGCCGTCGAAAAATCCATATCCTTTTGCATGTATGCCGCAATCTTTGCGCTCTCCAACGTCACCGCGTTGCGGCTGCCCAGCTCCTTGGTCAATTGCTCGACGGTTGACATCAACTGATCATCGGGTACGACTTCCGAAACCAATCCGATTCTTTCCGCCTGCGCGGCAGTGAGATTTCTGCCGGTGAGCTGAATGTAGAAAGCTTTTTTGATCGGAATGCCGCTGTGAAACAGCGTCGACGTCGCCACCGCGCCGTAGCTGCCGCGAATCACTTCCGGCATGCCGAATTTCGCCGACTCGCCGGCAATACAGAGGTCATGACCGTTGATCAGCGCCAAACCACCGCCGAGACACCAGCCTTTCACCGCAGCGACAGTCACTTGTGGCATATTGCGCAGCAGTCGCACAATCTCGTACGTCGTTCCGGCATGATCCCAAGCTCGTTTGCGCTTCCAGGATTCCCGCAGGTCGTAAAGATCAAGCCCCGACGAATAGGAATCCCCCGAACCTGTCGTGACGACGCATTTGATCTTGTCGTTGTCCGCCAGCTCTTTCAGCGCCGCGATCAACTCCGCCATAAACTTGTGGCTCATGGCGTTTTTCTTCTCCGGGCGGTTAAAAGTCAGCCATGCGACGCCTTCGTCTTCATCGATTTTCTGTAAAACCGTTGTCATCTCAGCCATCGCTTCCCTCCGGGAAAACACAAATTGAGGCTCTACTCGAACGACAATCTCTCATAACACAAATTCGAAATGGGTGGCGAGGGCGGAAGGAAAAAAACCGTGAACTTAATTGTCATTCGTGATGTGTAGGGGCAGGTTTGAAACCTGCCCCTACCGAATCTCAGGGTTTACAGGGGTATGAAAAGCGAGGGCCGAACGACGCGTTTAACGTATCTTTTGAAGAAACTACCGCTTCTCGATATTCGCGTGGTCGATCATATCTCGTTGCCCGCCGTTGCGGTAAAGCCGCTTCCCCTTGCGCGGATAGTCGACGACATCTTGGGCGAGGCGTTGGCCGATGACCAGGCAAACCAACGGTTCCGTGCCATCGTTCACTGTCTCATGTGCCGCGCCGCCCCCAGGAAAACCGATGAAATCGCCCGGACCGATCTTTTGAGTGGTATCGCCTATCACTTCCATGCCGTGGCCGGACAAAACGTAAATCGCCTCTTCCTCATATTTGTGAGTATGGAACTCCGTTGACTTGTCGCCAGGCGCGATCGAGATCAGATGGATACCGATATTCTTCAACCCCACTTCGTCACCGAGCGATTTGTTTGTCCGTATAGCGGCGGGATTGAGGGTGTGAATTCTGCGAACACCTTCCATCGTGGCGATTTTTTCAGAGGATAAATACATACTCGCTTCACTCCCTATTGTTTGTTCCAGTCGTTCCAATCGTTCCAAAAGTTCCAGTCGTTGAGAACATGAAAAGCCGACCTAAGGATCGTTGTATTCTTCCGAAACGATTTGAAACGACTGAAACAATTGGAACGTCTGGAACGAGCTACTCCCCATTTAATAAAAACGGCACGACGATCTCCGCCAGTTCTTCCGGTTTTTCGTGTGGGATGTGATGCCCCGCGCCTTCGACGGGAACGATCTTGGCGTTCGGAAAAAGTTGCGCGCGGTGACCGCGCACAGATTTCATGAAATCGCTCTCGGTTCCGTAAACAAATAAGATCGGACACTGGAGCCGCCGGATGAACGCTTCGATCTGTCCTTCCGACATCGCCGTGGTGGTGCGGTAGCGCAGAATCGGATCGTGCTTCCAGCGGTACCGCCCACCCTTATAACTCGTACCGTGGCGCGCCATGTGCAGCGCCGCGTGATCGGGGATCAGCGGAAACGTTTTCTGCAGAGACTTGGCCGCCGTTTCCAATGATTCATGGGGAAATGGAATCTCGACGTAATCTCTCCCCTTCAACCGCTCGGCGATAATATTGGGCACCTCGTCGTCGGCGCGCGCGAACGGACCGAGCGATTCGAGCAGCACCATGCGCTTGACTTTTTCCGGGAAGGTCCCGGCATAAAGCAGACACATGCTGCCGCCGAGAGAGTGACCGATGATCGTCAACGAGTCTTTATCTAAGTGTTTAAGCAAACCCGCCAAGTCGGAGAGAAAATCTTCATGCTGGTAGCCGCGGCTCGTGCTCGGCCACTCGCTGTCGCCATGGCCGCGCAGATCGAGAGCCACCGCGTGCTTGATCGGCACGCCACGCTTGACCAGCGCTTCGAGAAAATGATCCCAGCTGCGTCCCTGATCGCGCGCACCGTGAACAAAGACGTAAGTCTCTTCCTTCGGATCGCCCCATTCCCAGTAGTGAAGCCTCAAGCCATCATGAACAAAATAACGGCGCCTGGGCTCCGAGCTCACCGTCGCCTTTTCCGCCTTGGGCGTCGCTTTGCGCGATATTTTGGACCTTGCCGCGCGAGATTTAACCCTATTCGTTTTGCTCCTGGATATTTTAAGCTTTTTTTTCATCTACCTTTTTCCAGTTCCTTCAAGGCTTTTTCCACGTAGTCCTGATTAGCGAAAGCAAATTCCGCTTCATCCGGCGACCTTCACATCGCCTATTTCCTCGCCTCCTCGACATATTTGCGCACAAAGTCGATCACCTCGGCAGGCGCCTTCAGGACTTTTTCTCGCAATCTTTCGCCGTCCTCGCCTACCTCGAAGCGCGGCTGGAAGCGCATGACCTTTTTCGCCTCGGCGATAAACTCTTCGTCTTTCGCGAGCGCCGTAAAGGCTTGCCGCATCGATGCCACCGCCGTCGGCGGCGATGCGGGCGGCAGCAACGCCACCCGGTTTAAATTTTGGCTCGCCATGTTGGCGGCTTTCAGCGTTTCGTATTTGATTCCCGCGGGAGTCTTGCCGAAAATCTGCGTGTAGACCTCGGTGAAAGAACTCAGCTCGGGGAAGTCCGGACTCTTTCCCATCGTCCCATCAGGCCTGATGACATCGTGATAGTAGAGCGGGGTGACGATTCCTGTCTTGACCAATTGCGGCTCTACGACGCCGCGATAGCCTGGGATATTTTCATCGTGGTATTGAATCTCGTTGCGCTGCAGCGCTAGCCGCGCGTCATTGCTGCTGTTGTATCCGGTCACGTAATCGTACTTGACGCCGAGCACGTCGAACGCCAGTCTGAATCGTAGGTCTTTGTTGCTATCGAAGGACAAACCGCCTGCCTTGAACCGCTCAGCTTTGGCAATATCCGTCGGTTTCTTAATTCCGGGCGCCACGTCCGAGCGAATGTAACATACCGTGACGCCTTGAACCGAAGCGATAAATGGCACTTTCATCAGATCGACGCGCAACGTCGTGCTCTTCATCATCTGGTGATTGTACGGGCCGGTAAAATAGCCCAGCGTCAGGCCATCATGTTTGGCCACTTCGCCGAGATAGTTGATGCCGGTGACGCCGCCCCCGCCGGACATGTTTTGCACGACGATGACCGGATTGCCCGGTATATGACGCGCGAGATGGCGCGCGACGATCCGGCCCTCGATGTCGGTCGGCCCGCCGGCGCTGAAATTTATTAAGAAGGTGATGTTCTTGCCCTGGTAATACGGCCGCTCCGCCGCATACGCGACTGCCGTGAGAACCATCGAGCTTATAAACACCCATAACAAGTACCGCTCAATGACCGCCATCGCGAGCCCTCCTTACTTTCAATCTCTACGGGTCCGATTCCCCGCACTTGTTGCGTAGAATTTATACCGTTAAGTAAATGCGTCATTCCCGCATGTTTTAAGCGGGAATCCAGGCCAAATTCTGACTGGACCCCCGATTAAGACATTCGTGACAACTTCGGACAACCCCGCAGCTTGCTGCGCGGTAGTTCATCGCGCGCTTAAATCTTTCATCGCCTCTTTGATAAAACTCTGATCGACATGCTTCGCTGCGTTCGGCGCCGGCCCTTTCGATTGCGACGCTTCCCAATAGATCTGCGTCGAGGTGTTCAAACCGTCCATGTTGATGCTCGCGTCGTTAGGCCAGATCTTGTGTATAATACTCCCAGCCTCGGCGCGCATACTCCGGTTTGACGTCAATCTCACGCGCCAGGAATTCCACCGCCGCTTCTTTGTTCTCATAAAACCAACGATGCACGCCGATCATCGCGCGCATGAAGCGGATGAGCAAAGGCCGATTTCTTTCCGCCGCCACGCGCGCTACTGAGAATGCCGCGAACTGATAACTCGGAATGACATCGACGATGCGGCCAACGGCGGTATAGCCCTGATCGGCAGCGACGAAATTGAGCGGAACCCCCAACGCCGCCGCTTGCACCTGCCCGGCGGTGAGCGCCGCCAAGGTCGGCCCGGCGCTACCGGTGGCAAGGATCTGATAGTCGCGGCCCAATTCAAAACCTTTGGATTTCATATAGCGCCGCAGCGCGACGCCCAATCCCGAAGTTGCGCTGGTAGCGCCGATGGTCGCGCCGCGCAGATCGTTGAGAGTTTTGTAGTTTTTCGGCGCCATGATCACCTGCGATAAACCGTTGATCGTGCCGCCGATCATATGGGCATCGGTGCCGGACGCCGACACTTGGACCGAACCGCCCATGAGCGCGGACAACGACTTATCCGCACCGCGCACGACGACGACTTGACCCTCGAGCCCTTCGCGCTCCATGAAACCTAGCTTCACCGCCGCGAACATCGGCCCGTAGCCGAGGCTCTTGCTGGAAATGCTGATCGGAAACTTGACCTTAGACTGTGCCAGCGCAGGCAAGGCAGTTGACGCTATGAGGACGACGACAGATCCGATCCAACTTACGAGAAACATAGGCATAGCTGTTTTCCCGACTGACCTAATTTTCAACCGCCGCTAAGGGCTCGAACTTATCTGGCATCCTGAAGGAAGTGAAGGATCTCGACGGCGGCAATAGCGAGATTCTTCGGCTTCGCCTCGCTTGGAAATCTTTTCATGAGGAGTACATCGGGAAGCATTTTGAGGTCAAGCCGGTCGGATTTTTTCACCACAGCGCGCCTTTAGCGCGCGCGAGGATTCACCTGCGGGCCGGCGGTGTGTTAGGGTTGCGCCGTTCGCCGCAGAACAAGTCGAACCGAGGGTAGAAGATGCAAAAGATAAAATTTGGCGTAGGCGTGTACGGTACCGACAATGCCCGCGAAGCAGTGGAACTCGCGCGCGCCGCCGAGAAGTTCGGCTATCAGCGCTTTTGGATCGGCGATTCGCACATGATCTGGCGCGAACTCTATGTTTTGGCCGGCGCCGTCGCGATGGCGACGAAGAAAATTGAAATCGGCCCCGGCGTCACCCACCCCGCGGTGCGCCACTTGACGGTTACCGCCAGCGCCATAGCGACTTTAAACGAACTCACTGAAGGGCGCGCCTTTCTCGGCTTCGGCGTCGGCGCCACCGGCCCCGGAAACATCGGCATGAAACCTCACTCGGTCCCGGAACTCGAAGCGGATATAATTCTACTCAAGCAACTTCTCGCCGGTGAAACCGTGAAGATGAACGGCGCCGATGTACGCTGCTTGTTCCCGGCGCCCGGCGTGCCGCTCTACATTGGCACGCGCGCGCCCCAGGGCATGAAGATCACCTGCCGACTAGCCGACGGCTTCGTCTACACCGGCGAGTTCGACACGCTGAAACCTATCGTAAATAATATTCGCACATACACCGCGGCGGCCCGGAGAGAGCCGCAAGATATTCAGTTCATCTATCGCCTGCCGTGCGCGCTCAGCGACGACGGCGCCGGCGCGAGGGAAGATGTAAAAGGGATCGTCGCCCGCGCCGCATTCACGCATCTGGGAAGACTTTACAATCGCAGCGATCTTGGAGACATGGCGGATCGCGCGGCCCTCGAACGCTTGCGCCACCACTACAACACCTACCACCATATGGAATCGACGCACAATCCCTTGGTGCGCGAAGAATGGGTGGATCGCTTCGCCATCGTCGGCGCGCCGAATCAAGTAAGAGACAAGGTCAAAGAGATCATCGATACCGGCGTCGATGAGCTCACCATCATTCCTTGTGGGTCGTCAAAGCGTAATGTCTTGGCAGCCTTCGCGCGCAACGTGATCGAAAAACTCTGACCGGAAAATGCTCGAAAGACACTTCGACCGGCCGGCGTCAACTCCCCAATCCGGCTTCGGCCAAGATCTGCTCTCTCAACTTCACTTTATTGACCTTGCCCACTTCCGTGTGCGGCAGCGAATCGCGGAATTCCACCGACTTCGGCACCTTGTAGGCGGACAGCCGCGCTTTGCAGAAACCGATCAGCTCGTCGCTTTTCAGTTGCGAATCCGGCTTGCGCACAATCACCGCTTTCACCGCCTCGCCCCAGTGCGGATCCGGCACGCCGATGACTGCCGCTTCGAGAATATCCGGATGGTTGTAGATCACGCTCTCGATCTCCAGCGGGTAGATGCTGATGCCGCCGCTCTTCACCATGTCCTTCTTACGGCCGGCAACGAATAGGTAACCTTCCTCGTCGAAATAGCCGAGATCGCCGGTGTAAAACCAGCCGTCGCGGAACGATTCATTCGTCGCTTGCGGGTTTTTGTAATAACCATGGGTCGCCAGCGGGCTCTGGCAGATGATCTCGCCGACCTCGCCCACTTTCACTGGATTATTCGCGTCATCGACAATCCGAAGATCGACACACCAAACGGGCCGTCCGGCTGAATTTGGCTTTGCATCCATATCGCCGGGCTTTGAAATCGCCATCTGCCCCGAATCAGTCGAGGCGTAAGTCCGGTAAACGTTCGGCGTAAGATTTTTCTTCAGCCCATCGAGCACCGCGGGATGCACTTTACCGCCGGTGATCGCCAGACAGCGCAGCGAGCTCGTGTCGTAGTTCTTCGTTTCCAATACATGGAGCATGCGCTCGCACATGGTCGGCACCGCGCCGACGTAAGTGACCTTCTCTCGTTCGATCGTTTTCAACACTTCCTCGGCGTCGAAACGTTCATGCAGGATCATCGTGCCGCCGAAATAGATGATGCCGAGAGTGAACGAGCGGCCGGCGTTGAAGTAGATCGGCGACGACAATATCGCCTTATCGTGCGCGCCGAGGCCTTTCTCGATAGCGTTGTTGATGCAGTGAAAGACAAAAGTCCGCTGCGTCGCCAGGCAGCCTTTGGGAAAGCCGGTGGTTCCCGACGTAAGCATCACGGCGAATGGATCCTCTTCCTCGACGTGCACATCCGGCTCATCCGAGCTTTGGCCGTGAAGCAAACCACTGTAACCGAGATCGGTCGATAATGAGACCGTTTTTAGCAAACTAAGATCTCTCAGTTCTTTGGCTCTGTCGAATTCCGCAACACAGTCTTCCTGAAGGATTATGAATCGCGGCTCTAATGCGGCGACAACAGAAGCGAGCTCCAACGCTTTCCACTTCACATCCAGCGGGATCGCTAGCGCGCCGATCTTGGCGGTCGCGAAAATAATCTCCAAATGCTCAATCCGATTGCCCACCGACAGCGCGACGGCATCACCTCGTTTCACGCCGATGGACAGGAGACCGTTGGCGAGTCGATTTACGCGCGCATTCAGATCCGCGTAACTAATCTCACGAAAGCGATCTTTCACCGCGATCTTAACCGGAAATTTCCAAGCGTTGCGGCGCAGGCCGTCACCCATCAACATCGGGGCAGAATTCATAAGAGTTTCGGCTCTCGAGTTTCGCGTTTGAAGTTTCGAGTCTCTGTGGGTCGATTCCCGCAGCTTGCTGAGTTAAGTAAATTGGCTATCCCAAGTCCGTCATTCCCGCATGCTTGAAGCGGGAATCCAGGCGGGTCCGGAACTGGACCCCCGACCCATTCGACATGGCTCAGGGTCGTGGTGAGCGCAGTCGAACCACGATAAAACATTCGGGGGTGACACCTTTAAAACAACTCTCATCGCCGAGTGCTGATACCCTGCAGCTTGCTGAGGAGTTATTCATTCCGAAATCCGAGACTTGAGACCCGAAACCCGGAACCCGAAACCGATTCCTATCTTCCCTTCCATTGCGCCGGCCGCCTCTCGACAAACGCCTTCGGCCCTTCTTTCGCGTCTTCTGTCTGCATCACCATGCTCTGGAGATCGGACTCGAACCGCAGCCCCTGCTCCAGCGTCATCTCGCTGCCCTTATAAATCGCTTCCTTGATATAGCGCAGCGCCAGCGGGGCACCTTTCAAGAATGACGCGGCCATTTTTTCGCCAGCGGGAATCAGCTGATCGTACGGCACCAATTGATTTACCAAACCGATGCGATGACATTCTGCGGCGTCATAAAGCTCGCCTGAAAGACAGATTTCCAACGCTTTCGGAATGCCGATCAGCCGCGCCATGCGCTGCGTTCCGCCGGAGCCTGCCATGAAACCGAGACGCACTTCGCTGACGCCTAGTCGCGCCCCCTCCGCGGCGATACGAATATCGCAGGCCAGACTCATCAACAGTCCCGTGCCGACGACGTAACCGTGCAGCAGCGCCATCGTGATCTTATCGATTGCCGCGATCGCTGGCGCCGGCGTCCCGGGAATCGTTGAGTAACGCGCCTGGCGTAGCACCAATGGTGACTCCGGTTCAACCGCCGGAGCCGCCTCACTTGCGCGCACACGGTCTTTAATATCGCCGCCGACCGAAAACGCCCGCTCGCCGTTGGCTTTGAAAATCACGATCTGAACATTGCGGTCCTCATTGGCCTCGCGGCAGTAACCAACGATCGACCTCACCATGTCGCGATTGACCGCGTTCAACGACTCGGGCCGGTTGAGCGTGATCCAAGCGATTTGGTCCTTCACTTCGTAAAGTACTTTTTCTTCGGCCATTCGCTCCCCCTGCGTCAAATTGATTTCTTTACCCTGCCTTTCTCACCTTTCCAGCTTTGATCATTCCATCAATAGAAAGATCTTCATCTAACTCCGGCCAGTGAATTCCGTATCCCGAGGGGGACAGCTCGAAATTTGCCTTCGTGCGCTGGTCTGCTGCCGCGAGCTTTTTGGAATGTTGTCGTAGATCAATCTGGTATTCCCGGCTGTCAACCTTTAACAGAAGGTACTGATTCTCAAAGCGCACATTTTTTACGTGATGATATTTTTTCATCGTTTCTTCTTCTCCGCAAATTTGTCCCACTCTCTTTCGATATATTCAAAATACTCGAAGATTATCCTTTTGACATCTCTCTTGTCCTTTCCGGTCATTCGGTAACTAAATGCCTCCTCCACATCGAAGTTTCGCCTGTCTAGCCAGTATTTACATTCCTTCTCAGCTTTTCGACAATGGATATGAATCGGCTCGTTTGCCTCGTTAGCATAGAAAAAGAAGCGCCAGCCACGAATTAGAAGTATTGTTGCAGGTTACTTGACCACCTTATCCGCCCGATACAGCATCGACTGCGGAATCGTGACACCGATCTGTTTTGCCGTCTTCTGATTTATCACCAGCTCAAACTTTGTCGGTTGCTCCACCGGCAGATCGGCAGGCTTGGCTCCCTTCAGGATTCTGTCGACGTAATATGCGACGCGCCGGTGGCTCTCCGCGAAGTCCGCCCCGTACGACATGAGCCCACCGGCATCTACAGATTCTCTGTTCTCGTACACCGACGGTAACCGGCTCCTTAACGCAAACCCGACGATCCGTTTTCTGTTAGCACGCAAGACCGAGCCCGTGCCGGACACATAGAGTCCATCAGGGCGCTGCTTGCCCATCGCAGCAAAAACCTTGTCAAAATCGTCCGCACTGCGTACCTCCCAAGGCTGAACAGTCAATCCCAACCCACGCGCCGCGACTCGGAGAATCTCTTTCATCTCGAGTACGCTGGCCGGAGTGGCGAGACTGGCCGGATCGTAGAGAAGCGCGACACGGCCAACTTCGGGAACCGCTTCTTTGAGCAGCTCCAACCGCTTCCCACCTAGTTTCCCGGTAAGGTTTGTAATGCCGGTGACGTTGCCGCCGGGACGGGCAAGGCTTTCAACGAAGCCTGCCTCGACAGGATCGACCCCTCCGCCCACCATAACGATGGGAATCGTCTTGGTCGCATTCCTGGCCGCCAGGATCAACCCGCCACCTCCTGCTACCACGATGATATCAACCTTGAGCCGCACCAACTCGGACGCAAGCGCGGGGAGCCGATCGACCCTTCCATCCGCGTATCGGTACTCGATGGCGATGTTCTGTCCTTCAATGTAGCCAAGTTCACGCAGAGCCAGCCGAATTACCTTGGAACGGGCAGAGTCACTAGCTGGGTCGATATTTGATAGATACCCTATCCTAGGGACTTTCCTTGGCTGCTGCGCAGAGTAGCTAAGCGCAAAGAGCATGGCGCAAAGCGTAAGACGAATGACGTTCTTTCTCATGAATTTTTTGCCGCGTTTTTTTTCTGCGTTTCTGCTCTCTCACTTAATCACTTTATCGGCCCGCGCCAACACATTCGGCGGTATCGTCAGGCCGATCTGCTTGACCGCTTTCAGATTGATGATGAACTCGAACTTTGTCGGCTGCTCGATTGGGAGATCGGCGGGCTTGGCGCCTTTCAAAATCCTGTCGACGTAAGTTGCAGCGCGCCGGTCCAAGTCGGGCAAGCTCGCGCTGTAGGTCATAAGCCCCCCGTCTACGACGTATTGTGAATGGCTGTATATCGCTGGAAGCCGGCTTTTAACTGCAAGTTTAGCAATCTGTGTTCGATGGGAACCCGTAGCACGAGGACTGCGTCAGCACGCCCCTTGCCTGCGGCCCGGAATGCAGTCTCAATATCATTGGAACTTAGAACGTCTAGAAATTGAAGCTTCACCGTGAACGCCCCTGCGGCGAGCTCCGTCTCTCTTAACTTATGTGCGGTGCCCGACGCGGTCGAAGTCCCGAGGACGGCCACGCGGGACAGCTTGGGAACGATCTCCTTCAGAAGCTCCAGTTGTTTTCCGCTTATCTCCGGGGCAAGGTTGGACAGTCCCGTGATGTTACCGCCCGGACGCGCCAGACTGGCGACGAACCCGTTGGCAACAGGATCGGTATCATGCGACATGACAATGGGAATCATGTTAGTTGCGTTTTTGGTAGCACGGGTTAGTCCCGAACCACCCGTAACGATCACATCGACCTTTAAACGCACTAGCTCGACCGCGAGCGCGGGGAGGCGATCTGGTTTTAACTCTGCATATCGATACTCAATGACAATATTTTTCCCTTCCACATACCCAAGCTCGCGCAGGCCCTGCCGGAAAGACTCGATGCGGGCCGATTGACCGTCAGGCGTGGCACCAGTTAAGTAACCAATCCGCGGGACTTTCGCTGGCTGCTGCGCCTCAGCCGCAGCCCCAGTCACCACGAGCACGAAAGCGATTACCGAGAGTCCCAGCCATTTTAGATTTTCGATTTTAGATTTCCGATTGTCGGAGCAAGAATTCAAAAATCGTTTCAGCAATGTATTGTGCATCAGATTTTCCCACAATCGAAAATCGGCAATCTAAAATCCGAAATCATTTAATCACCTTATCCGCCCGCGCCAGCACCTTCTGCGGAATCGTCACGCCAATCTGCTTTGCTGTCTTGAGATTGATCACGAACTCAAACTTGGTCGGCTGCTCTACAGGCATCGGCAGGCTTGGCGCCCTTCAAGATCTTGTCCACGTAGGCGGCTACACGCCGGTAGCTCTCCGCTTGGTCCGCCCCATAGGACATGAGCCCACCGGCATCTACAAATCGCCTGTTGTTATACACCGACGGTAACCGGCTCCTTATCGCAAACCCCACGATCCGGTTTCTGTTACCACCCACTAGCGCCCCCCCGGTCACGTAGAGTCCATCCGGGCGCTGCTTGCTCAGCGCAGCGAAAACCTCCTCGAAACCGTCCGCATCTCGTACCTCCCAGGGCTGAATATTCAACTTTAGCGCGCGCGCCGCGACTGGAATCTCCTCTTTCACGTCGCGTGCAGTAGCCCGATCGGCCGGATCATAGAGAACCGAGACACGTGCAACTTTAGGAACGGCTTCTTTGAGCAGCTCCAGCCGCTTGCCATCTAATTTTCTGGTAAGAAGAGTAATGCCGGTAACGTTGCCGCCGGGACGGGCGAGGCTTTCAACGAAGCCCGCCGCGACTGGATCGATCCCAGGGCCCACCATAACGATGGGAATCGTCTTGGTCGCATTCTTGGCCGCCCGGATCCACGGTTCCCCGCCTGCTACCACGATGACATCAACCTTGAGGCGCACCAGCTCGGCTGCAAGCTCATGAAGCCGATCGAGCTTCCCTTCCGGATAGCGGTACTCGGTGGCGATGTTCTGTCCTTCTATGTAGCCACGCTCGCGCAGAGCCAATTGAATTGCCTCGGCACGGGTGGACTCAG
>VBKY01000070.1:0-1074 GCA_005879255.1 Deltaproteobacteria bacterium | reverse complement strand
TCGCTAGATACCCTATCCGAGTGACTTTCTTCGCCTGCTGCGCCGTGGCCACAGCCCCACCGAAGGCGAATGTGAGAGCGATAGCAAAGATCCCCACCCATTTTGGATTTTCGATCCTTCGGCAAAGCTCAGGACAGGTTTTGGATTTTAGATTGTCGGAGCAAGAATTCGAAAATGCAGTCAGTAACATTTTATGCATCTGGATTTCTCTACCTCAACCAAAATCCAAAAACGCAAATCTAAAATTTCTACTTCCCTTTCCACACCGGAGTTCGCTTCTCGGCAAACGCTCGCGGCCCTTCTTTGCTATCTTCCGTAGTCGCGACCATCGCCGAGAGATCGGCTTCCAAACGCAATCCTTCTTCGAGCGACAACTCGACTCCCTTCTTGATCGCTTCTTTTATGAACGCGACAGACATCGGTGCGCCTTTGAGAATTCGATTCGCTAACTCTTCCGCCGTTTTGTTTACCTCCGCCGCGGGAACTGCTTTGTTGACCAACCCCAGCCGCTCGGCGTCCGCGCCGCTAACGTTGTCGCCGGTGAGGCAAATTTCCAATGCCTTCGATACCCCGACGGCGCGCGGCAACCGTTGCGTGCCGCCCGCGCCGGGGATCAAACCGCGCCGCACTTCGGCAAGGCCCAACTTGGCGTCCTCAGCGGCGACGCGCATGTCACAGGCGAGCGCCATCTCCAGGCCACCGCCGACACAGTAGCCGCGGATCGCGGCGATTGTCGGCTTGGTCATGGCGCTGATGGCGCGTGATTGGGTGTGAATGATTTGCGACAACTTTTGATTGCGCCGTTCGATCGGCGAGAACGACGTCTCGGCGCGCTCTTTTAGGTCCATGCCGGCGGAAAATGCTTTTTCACCCGCGCCCGTAAAGATCGCGATACGAATCGCGCCGTCGTCTTCGATCTGCTTACACGCTTCGACCAACTCCCGCGCCATCTGTCGATTGACGGCATTCATCGACTCCGGTCGATTAAATGTGACGAAAGCGATCTGATCGCGCACGTCGAAAAGTATTGTTTGAAAGTCCATGTTCTCCTACCTTTCTACCCGGCAGCGTTAG
>VBKY01000738.1 GCA_005879255.1 Deltaproteobacteria bacterium | reverse complement strand
GATGTCCCAAAGGTACAACTGGTGCGAATTGCCTCCCGCATCACGGTAAGATTCCGCGATTTTTGGCTGCCATTCTCCCATATCGAATGTGTAAGAAACTACCCGCGCATCCGGCTTGAGCTGCCGCATTAATTGCGGGCGGACGGCCATGTTGCCGTCGTAGGACAGGTAGAGGGTCACTACGGACGCCGGTGATAAATCGGCTGTTAGGAAGTCCTGCTGGCGGATCTCGACGAGTTTTTCCACGCCCTGCTTCCGCGCGTTTTCACGCGCCAGCTTGACCAATCCCGGATCGACCTCGAAGCCGACCCCGCGAGCACCGTATTTTTTCGCGGCTGTGATGAGAATCCGTCCATCGCCGGATCCCAGATCATAAACCACATCGCCTTTTTTGACTGCGGCGAGAACGAGCATGCGTTCCACCACTTCTTGCGGCGTTGGGTCGAACGGCGCGAGCTGGCCGGGAAGGCGCATGCGCGCATCGTTCGGCGATTCGTCGAAGTAGCGGCGCTCGGCCTGGACGACGCCGGGCGCGACTTCCGTGATGACATTGCTGCCGATGACATAAGGTACGTCGAAAAACACCAGTCCCGGATGCCGGTGAAAAAACCAGTGGCGGTGAAACGGTACACTGCCTAAGATAAAAAACGGCGACCGTGATCTAAAAAACGGCGACGGCACGAATCCGCCTCCTCGATGACTTTGAATTGTCCGAGGCGCCGACGAAAAGCCCTGCCTTTGAAATCCCGGCGAGGCTTGGATCGTGGGTGGCGCGGAGGGTCCCCGAAAGCCTTGCGACCCTTGAACAGCTTGACCGGTAATTACTCCCGAAGCTACCGGAGCCGTTGCGCTTCGCCCGACTGTCGCCGATGGCATTGACATTGTGCCACCTCCGCCACCTCCTGCAGAGCCACGAAACGCTTGAGCCCGCGCGAGACTAGTGCCGACCAGCAAAATGACACAAACGGAAAGCAGCGCCACTGGTTTCATAAAGCCTCCCAGATAACGAAATGATCATAGAAGGCTGAGGCATAGCGAGTCAACCGGCGCTCTCCTCTCTCCAAATTGCGAGATTCGACCGTGTTGGTCGGCGCGAAAGGTTTGTCGACCCATGAGACTTGCGCTAACCCCATTCGAAGGATTTCTGCGTGGAGTTTTACCTTGAGTTTATGGGCCTCGGAGTGACAATGGTGCTTCACCTGAACACGAGAAACTTTTCAATATCCCGATTTGGACCCTGACTTTTCCCACTAACGCCCAATCCTCGCACCACCGGCGCACGCCACGCCACGAGGCGGGCCAACACAATCACCAACAACCCATGTAACTCACGGTCGCGGCTCCGAGACTCTCGAAGGATCAATGGCGGGTTTTCAGCAGCCTGCTAAAGAATGAACGAGGCGACTCAAAGCACAGCCGCTATCGCCTAATTGGCTCTGCTAAGGAGCCTTGCATCATCAGAGCGGATATAGCCGGGCGGTTTCCCGTGTTTCGACCTGACTTCGAGCCATTCGCCGACGGAGCGCACAACCGTCACTTCTGTTCCCTTGCCGATTTGCGCTATTGCGCGAGCGGAATTGGACGGTTCTTCGTAAACGGTAGCAGGGCGAAGCGTTTCGTAAGTACCCGCTTCGGCCGATCGGCGCGCAGACGCCGTAGAAGGCGGCGGCAACGGATCAGCGGTTCGCGTCGCCGATCGCGGCGCAGAGGCAGCGCGGCTCGCCGCCAAACGGTCGACCTCACGATTGGCATCGGTCAACTTACGTCGCGTTGAAACCAGGTCCTTTTCAGTCTCTTGGAACTTGGTTTTGAGTTCTTCGATCTGGCTGGAGCTTCCCTGGTGCTCTTGGCGCAATTGGGCGAGCTGCGCTTCGAGAGTTTGAATCTTTTGGTCCTTTTCTTGAAGCGCCTTTGCTTGGTCCGCCAACACCGGGCTCAAGTCACGCCGCTCGCGGTTTCCGCCGACGAGATAAACCCCCAGAGCGAAAACAAGCAAACCCAACGCCAGGATGACTTTCGACCCTACCGGGAGTCTTTCTTTCTCGACGATGAGGTTTTCATTCTCGGCAGCGGGGCTTCGCCACACCACGTCCTCAGACCGCCGAGGCCACTCTGGCGCCGCTGAGGGAATCAAGTCCGCTTTGCAATAGGGGCAGGTCAGAGCATCCAACGCGATGCTATTGGCACAGTGCGGACAGAGGCGTGTCTGGATGGTTGCTTGCGCCATCAATGATTTTTCCTCTCACGGGCAAAAACTAGCCGATCACCTGAATGAAAGTGCATGTTGCTCCTTATTTTGAATCCAACCGTTAGAGGCGTCAAGGTTTATGCCCTGTAAACGTCCTAATGGAGAAATTTTAATACCTTGCCCCGATATCACCCTTGAGCTATAGAACGCTGGGAGGATTTTTCAACCATGGCGTTAATCGTCAGTGAATCGCAAACCAGAAAGCTCATCGATATGACACAAGCCGTGGCTCAGCTCGACAGAATGTTCCGCGACCGGGCCGCCGGCAAAATGCGCAGCGTGCCCCGCCGCCGGCTCAAAGGCAGCGAGAAGCAGCTCAACATGATGGCTGCATGGCATCAAGACTCGGACCTCATCTGCCTACGCTCCTACGCAGCAGATGCCAATACCATCACGCTTTACCACGGCCGCAAGGGCGGCATCCAAGCGATTGTCAACATGGGCTTCTTGAGCAGCCTGCGCACGGGCGCCGCCACCGGCGTCGCCGCGAAGTATCTCGCGCCGGCAAACCGCAAAGTGCTGGGCATCATCGGCCCGGGATGGCAAGCTACTTTTCAGGTCG
>VBKY01000335.1 GCA_005879255.1 Deltaproteobacteria bacterium | reverse complement strand
GAACTGCGTATAATGAAGCGGAGCGCCTATCTGATCAATCTCACCGGTGGGCGGGCGATAGAAGAAGCATTGCTCGTGCGAGCGCTGAAAGAAGGCTGGATCGCCGGCGCGGCGTTGGACGCCTTTGCACGACAACCGCTGCCGGAAAACTCTGAGCTCTGGAATCTGCCCAACGTCATCATCACCCCGCGCATCGCCGGCATTACTTCGCAAAAGTGGCCAGCGCTGTTGCCGATTTTCACTGAGAACCTCCGCCGCTTTATCGCCGGCGAGCCCCTGCAAAATCTGGTTGACAAAGAGCTCGGTTATTAATTCATTCGGAATTTAGGAACAACGAGAGATTATAATCGGCCATTCAGCCAAAGAGCGCTTACTGGTCATATGTTTTACGGCACAAGGGGAGTCAGTTAGAATCATTGGTGCACGAAAGGCAACGAGGCGAGAGAGAAAAGAATATGAAGAAAACACCAAATCGTAGAAGACCCAGCCGAGACCAGATGCGACGGGAATATCGGTTTGACTACCGCAAGTCTCGCCCGAACCGTTTTGCATCTCTGATGAAGGGAGGGACAGTTGCGGTGGTGTTGGACCCGGACGTTGCCTCCGTATTCCGATCCCCTGAGTCGGTAAATTCCTTGCTGCGATTAGTGATAACCGCACTCCCCAAACAAACCAAGGCACAGTTGAAGTCTGGCTGACCAACCGCTGCAAGGGACTTGGCCTCTCTTGCGGTTTTGAAAAACATCGAAGCTTTCCTTTAAGGGGCCGCGCCCTTGAGCGGAAGCGTTAGAGAGCGTTAGCTCCCACTCGAATGCCCGTCCCGAATTTGTCGCTCGTCATTGGCACATCGGTCTCCCTGATTCTATTCGTTGGCTCGACTTGTCGCCCCCTAAGTTGTGTAGTAGATATTGATCCATAAACGAAAGGGAGGAAAACGCTATGGCATCGATCCTTTATGTCGCAACTGATGAAGGCGTGGTCACGTTAAAAAGCGAAGATGGCCGCACTTGGAAAACCGAGCATCACGGTCTCAAGGATTGGCAGATTCCCGAAGTGGCCGTGTCGCCAGCGGCGCCGAATAAAGTCTTTGCCGGCACCCGCGGCGACGGCGTTTGGTTGAGCGAAGATTTTGGCGCGACATGGAAAAAACCATGCTATGGCAAGCGCGGCCCGGGAAAAGTCCGCTGTTTAACCTTCGACCCTCATGATCCCAATACACTGTATGCAGGCACCGAGCCCATCGATGTTTTCATCAGCCGCGACAGCGCGAAGAGTTGGGAACGGTTGGATTCCGTTTGGAACATTCCATGGGTATCGACGATCACGTATCCGGTAGCCGTGGTCGAGCCTCATGTGCGCGACATCACCATCGATCCGAAAGATACCAAGACGATGTATGTCGCGCTCCAAGTGGGCTACATGCTCAAGACCACCGACGGCGGCAAGAATTGGGAACTCCTGAATAGGAATCTCGACTGTGACGTGCACACCATCGTGCTCCATCCGGAGGACAGCAACAAAATCTTTATCGCCACCGGCGGCCACGACTGCCGAGCGGGGACAGCGCCCGGGCGCGCGCTTTATTCCAGCGCCGACGGCGGCAAGAACTGGGCACCAATGGCCGCAGAGTTTAAAGAGGAATACTCAGTGCCGCTGGTAATTCACCCTAAGAAAGCCAATGTCCTTTACTCGGCCATTGCAAACGGCCAACCCGGGCAGTGGAGAAAGCGGGAGACCGGCGCCGAAGCATTCCTGATTCAATCAACGGACAGCGGCAAAAGCTGGCACAAGCTCGAAGGTGAGGTCTCGAAGGCCAACAAGAGTTTTGTCGAAAGCTTCGCTTTCGATCCGGCAAGTACTGATCGCATGTACGCGGGACAGCGAAACGGCGATCTTTTCAGCAGCAATGACAGCGGCTCGAGCTGGTTCAAGGTGGATGTCAAATTGCCCGAGCTTTCCGACATGAAAGCGGCGCATGCGTAGGAAGGAAATGGGGATTGGAGTGTTGGAGTATTGGATTAAACCCATCACTCCAACACTCCATTACTCCAAAATTGTTCAAGGCAATTGAGCCCATGAGTTTTATTCACTGGTCTGTTAGGAACCTGCTATGGCAAATCTCGTCGGTTGCATGGCCATGTCCCATGCGCCACAGTTGATGCTCAATCCGGACTACTGGCATTTACTCAATACTCGCGCGGGAGAGCAGCTGCCGGAGAAGCCGGGTATGGAGAAAGAGACCCACGAGGTCAAATGGACTAAGTGGAACCGCTGCATGGACGCCATCGCCAAGTTACGCGCGAAGATCGACGCGCTGCGCCCCGATGTGCTGATCGTTGTCGGCGACGATCAGCATGAAAATTTGGTCGACGACAACATGCCGCCGTTTACGATCTTCGTCGGCGCCGAAGTGGAAGCGAGCGTAAGCCTGCGCTATTTGAATCAGCTCAAGTCGGAAAATCGCACCAAATATCGCATCGACGCCAAGATGGCCGAAGCCCTCGTCCACGGCCTGATGGATGAGGGTTTCGATCCGTCCTATTCCAAAAAGACCCGTTACGAGGGCGGCCTAGGTCACGCCTTCGCACGCGTGCTCAAGTTTTTAAGTCCCCAAGCCCATCACGCCGTCGTGCCCGTCATGGTCAACACCTACTATCCGCCGGCGCCATCGCCACAGAGGTGCGTTAACTTCGGCCGGGCGGTGGCGCATGTGTTACGCCGGTTTCCCGGCGATCAGCGCGTCGTCATCATCGGCTCCGGCGGTCTCAGCCATATCAAGATCGATGAGAACCTCGATCGCGACTTTATCGGCGCGCTGAAACAAAGTGATTTGAATTACATGAGCGCCATGCCGGCCGAGATTTTAGTCGAAGGCACCTCGGAGATTCGCAACTGGATCGTCACCGCGGCGGCGGCTGATCGACCGGGAACCATGATCGAATATTCGCCGCTCTATCGCACCACCACCGGCGTCGGTTGCGCCATGGGTTTCGCTAATTGGGATTTGAACTAAACAAATCATCGGCGAGAAGACGATATCGGAGATTCGAGGCTGCCACCGTTTAACTTCCTCTTCCGCATTAGAAAATTCATAACGGAAATGATCGTAGGGGGCGACCGGCCGGTCACCCCCTAAATTTTGTCTATGACCGACGACCCCACCGCAGCGAACCCGCAGTCTGTGGGGCGGCTCGCCGCCTTTCGCTATCGCGATTTTCGCCTCTTTTGGTTCAGCCTGTTTATCTCCAACATCGGCACCTGGATGCAGATGACGGCGACCAACTGGCTGCTTTACCAATTGACCAATTCGCCGCTACAGCTCGGGCTTAACGGCGTATTTCGCGCCGTACCCGCCATCGCCCTCGGATTGATTAGCGGGACTTTCGCCGACCGCTACGATCGGAAACGGCTTTTGCTCTGGACGCAGGTAATTCTCGGCGTGCTCACTCTCGGGCTGGGCATACTCGATCAGGCCGGCCACATCCAAGCATGGCACATCTATCTATTCACCTTCATCAGCTCATCGGTGGGATCCTTCGATGGCCCGGCGCGCCAGTCGCTGTTTCCCTCGCTTGTGCCACGCGCGGTGTTGCCCAACGCGGTGGCGCTCAATTCGCTTCTTTGGAAAGGGGCGGCGCTGCTCGGCCCAACGTTCGGTGGTATCGCCATCGCCGCCATGGGCACCGCGGGCGCTTTTTATGCCAACGCGGTCAGTTTTTTGGCAGTGGTCGTCGCGTTGCTGTTCATGCGCGCACCGTCGCCGGCGCGAGAGAGACAACGCAATTTCCTGGGAGAAACCAAGGCGGGATTTTCTTACATCGTCTCGCAACCGGTGATCCTTGGACTGACCGTCATGGAAGCCTTTGCTTCCGTTTTTGGTTTGGATCACGCGATGTTGACCATCCTGGCGAGTGACGTATTTCGCGTCGGAGCGCACGGATTTGGCTTCCTGCAGTCGTCCCGGGGTGTCGGTGCTGTGATCGGCTCGAGCTTATTTATTGCAATGGGAAACCGCTCAAGCCAGGGAAAGATTCTCTTAGTTTCTGCGATTCTTTATGGAGCCGGTTTTGCAGCCTTCGGTCTATCGCCGTCATTTCCGGTGGCGCTGGTGCTGCTCGCCTTCGTCGGCGCTACCGATACCATTTGGGGCGCTGCCCGCGGCACGATCATGCAAATGCTCGCTCCGGAAAAATTTCGTGGGCGTGTTATGGGCGTGTTTCAACTGAGCAATCGCGGGCTCCACCCGTTGGGGCAAACCGAAACCGGCCTGGTGGTGCCCTTGTTGGGCGCGCGCGAAGCGACTGTCATGGGCGGCGTGATCATCACGATCATGACCCTGCTCACCGCCTGGCGCATACCCGGAATAGCGAAATTTACCTGGACGCAACTTGATAGCAACGTACCGCCGGTCCGCGGCACGCAGAAAGAACGAGCGGCGGGTTAAGCGATCTACGCCATTGTTCAAACCGTACAATTTTTTTCGGCATCTACATGGTTTGAACCGCTTGAACGGCGCGTAGCGCCGCTCACGGCAGCGGCTTGCCGGAATCAGCCAACGGCTTAAAGCGCTGCGAATAGCGCCGGCGCATTCCCTGGGTTCCCATCCGTCCGGTCAGAAACGCGTCTCTGCTTTCAGTGGCAAGATCGAGGCGACCGTTTTTCGCCGGATCGCGAAAAGTGTTCAATGGATCCTTGCCTGCGGCGATGAGCTTGATTTGATTGTCGAGCAAGTGGCGGTAAAGCGCGACCCCATGATCGGATTCGCCCAAGTGCTCTTTCGTGCGATCGACGACCGCTCCTTGCGAGGCGAAGATCGCGTTGTCCTGCGGATCAACGTCGTTATTTAAATATTGAAACTGCGGCTGTCCGTGGCGGTCGAGCTGCGGCGACGGCATGTGATAAAGCGGCATCTCTTCCGCCGTCTGCCGTTCGCCTTCGCCAAACGGATGGATCGAGTAGTACCACTGCGCGGTGTGCGTCTCGTCCACCGGCACGCGAAAGCGCAACATGTCGGGCCCTTTTTGAATCGTCGGAAAAATCAACCAATGGCCGATCTTCCAGTCGTCGGATTCCTCGGTCTCGCCTTCCAAAATGCGCCGCTTGATGATGCCGTACTCGGCCAGATCGAAACCGATCCTTTGATGGCGAACACGTTTGCGCTTCAGGTCGTCATTACCGGTCCGTTCCGCCGCGTAGTTGCGAAACACGCCGTGCAGCCACTCGACGTGCACCGGATCCATGATATTCTCGACGGTCTGCAGCCAGTTGCAGGCAGTCATAGTATAGCCGATCTCACGCCAGTAATTGTCTTCAACCAGCAAGTCCCAGCGCGGCACCAGCGGCGCTGGCTTCGGACCCAGGTAGGCGAATATCAATCCGCCCAACTCTTCGACGGCATAGTTGGCCAACTGTATCTTGTCTTTAAAGCCGCCGGGCTTGACGGTCTCTTCGAAGGGCTGTTCCAAACAGCGGCCGGCGCGATCAAACTTCCAACCGTGATAAGAACACCGCAAACCATCCTCTTCGGCCATGCCGTAAACCAAATTCGCCTGGCGGTGCGGGCAGTGGGCATCGATCAGACCGAGATTCCCCCGCGCATCTTTGAACAGGACTAACTCTTCGCCAAGAATCTTGACGAACTTGGTCGGATGGCGCGCTAGTTCAGAAACCGCCGCGATGGGATACCAATAGCGGCGCAAAAGATCGCCTACGGGCGTGCCCGCTTTTACTTGCGTAAGTCGTTCGTTATCTTCCCTGCTGATCATGATGTACTCCCGCTTTCGTGATGGGTACGCTCTGTTATGATAACTAAGTCCGTTGCCGGCTGCCACTCAGTAACCGGAGACCGAGGATGGAGGCCCGTCTTCAGCCCTTCGGCTTGCTCAGGATGAACTCCGCCGAAGAGATAGAAAATCGCGTCTTCTATTCTCGATCTTCAATCCTCAACCTGCTATGGCTTGCTCCCAATCTTCGCCAACGCCTGATTCACTACTTTTTGCATCGGCTCGGCATCCATCCACTCCGCCTTCCAGGTCACCATATATTTCGCGCCCTCTTTACGACGTGCCATCGGACGTAAATCGGTTTTTGGAATATCGACCCGCAGCGAGTCGTTCACCCCGCCGTCTCGCTGCACCGCCATTTGCCCTTCGCGCGATAGCAACCAGTTGATGAAAACCTTGGAAGCGTTTGGGTGAGGCGACCGGTCCAGCCACGCCAGCGTAAAGGCGCCCGGCTCCAGTGCGCCGCCTTCTTTCCATCCGCTCGTGTCGAAAACGTTGATCGGCAGGCCTTGGGCTTTAGGATCGAAAACCGCTTTTGAGCTACCCAATCGATGGCTTGGCGGTAATCGCGCGAAACCATCACCACTTGTTCGGTAAAGAGCCGGCGCAAAAATTCCGGCCCCAATTGCGGATGATAATAGACCGTGCGCGCGCCGCTGCGCCCGTAGGCGCCGGAGCGCGGATCAGTGACGACGATCTTGGCGCGCCATTTTTCGTTTAGGAGATCCCAGAAAGAGCGTAGTTCCGTCGGCGAAACCAGCTCGGTATTGTGCGCCACCATGTTCACCGAGACGCTGCCCACCGGCACGAAAATATACTTGCCCTCCGCGTCGATATATTGATGCTTGCCCGACCACCATTTCGACTCGTCTTTGACTTCGGGGAGAACAAACGCACCAGCGATCGGCTGCAGCGCTTTGGCTTGATACAGCGAATAAGGCGACGTATTGCCGATGCGCGCCACGTCGGCGAGAAACTTTCCCGCGCGCCGCTCTGACATGATGCGCACGAGCAATTCGTTGCCTTTGCCCTGCACGACTTTGACTTTGACACGCGGGAATCTCTTTTCGAACTCGCTCAAAAAACTGAACTCGCCCAGCGTGTAATACGAGAATTCGCCTTCCTGCTCGGCGGCTTTGATCGTTCGCTCCCACTCCGCTGTCCATGCTTCAGCGCCATAAACGATTTGGTTGAGAGCGAGGAAGACAATAATTATCACGCAGCAAAAAACCTGCATGTTATTTCTTCTTACTATCTTCGTTCCGTTGTAGGGGCGGGTTTGAAACCCGCCCCTACAAAATTCACGGATAATCAGAATGGCAGCACCAAGATATCTCAGCGTTCCGACTTACTTCTTAATAATTTCCTTGAAGAGTTTGTTCACCGACTCTTGGTTGCTCCGCTCCGGCGTATCCATGATGATGTATTTTGTTCCCGCCATACGGCGCTGCGGCGCAGGCACCGGGTCTTTCGCAATATCGACGCGCATCGATTCGACCAAAAGATCGGCTGAATTCATAACCTTCTGAAACGAGGCTTGACCTTCCCGCGATAACAACCAGTTGATAAACACCCGCGCGGCATTGGGATGCGGCGCCTGATTCATCAGCGCAATCGAACCGTTGCTGCCGGAGGAGATCGCCGGGGTTTCTCTCCAGCGATAAACTTCAAACTCGGCGACCGGTAAACCTTGCGCCGTCGCCGCTTCGATATTGCCGCAGAATAAACACAGCGCATATTTTCCGACCGCGAGCCAATCCAGCGCCTGGCGATCCTCGCGGCTCAGGACAACATCCGTCTCCGTGAACAAGCGTGTTAGAAATTTGTCGCCGAGGTCCGGGACATTGTACAGTATGCGCGCGCCGACGCGCGGTCGCCCGGGCTGGCGCGGGTCGACGGCGACGATTTTACCGCGCCACTTGGTTTTGATTATGTCCCAGTAGGACTTGAATTCATTGGGATCGACCAGGTTCTTGTTGTAGAAGAGATTCGGCATATCGACGCTGCCGACGAAAACGAATATGTGATTTCCTTCCGGGTCCATGTAGTGGTGTTTACCTTCCCACCACTTGGTCACGTCTGTAACTTCCGCGAGCTGCAAAGCCGGCTTGATGGGATCCAATGCTTTCGCCGGGTAGAGCACCGTTAACGGCGTTGTCGGTCCACAGAGACAGACGTCCCAGAGAAATTTGCCGGCACGCCGCTCTGCCATCAGACGCGGTCCGGTCTCCGCCGCTGGCGTGCTCGCGCTGATAACTTGAATATCGGGAAATCTCTTTTCGAAGACTCTGACCGCGGCTTCGATGTTCTCACGCTGATACAGGAATACGCTGACTTTGCCTTCTTTTTTCGCCGCCTCGACGGTGCGCTGCCACTCGCCGTCACTTCTTAATTCAGCGCCACGAACGAAACCAGTCAGAACAGGATGAAGACTCAGATTGAACAGCAACAAAGCGCACAGACGAACCAAAAGGCGAACTTTCAGCGAAGGCGGTTTCATCGAGGTGGTATGGCGACTACTTGATGAGGCGTGCCGTTGCGGCATGATCGATCCGTTGCACGGCAGGCCATTGTTCTCGCACCTCGATCGTCGCCTGAACACGAGACTCAAAACACAAAACGGCGAAAGCGTTTAGCTTTCGCGCGGCCACAAGGTGACGCCCTCCGGCTTGAGCTCGAGAAAAACTTTGCCGCCCTGTTTGAGTAGTTTGGCTTCCGGCGAGACGATCACCCGGGTCTCTGAGCCGAGGGTCACGGTGTATTCGTAACGATCGCCGAGGAATTGTGTCGCCTGCAAAGTTCCTTCGACGACGTTACCCTGCCCTTCACAGATCTTTTCGGAGAGAGTCATTTTTTCAGGCCGAATGGCGACCATCGCCGACTGGCCGACGGTGGGAAACCCGTTTGCGGACGAAATGACATTGTTCCGTTGTAGCGTGAGGGATGAAGCGCCGACTCCATGGACTTCGACTTGCACATGCTCGTCGGAAACTCCAATCACTTTTCCCGTCAAAAGAAACGTCTTGCCCAGGAAGTCACGCACGAACGGCGTCGCCGGTTTATAGTAAACCTCTTCTGGCGTCCCGACCTGTTCGAGCACGCCGAATTTCATGATGGCGATTCGATCCGACAGGCTCAGGGCTTCGATCTGGTCGTGGGTAACGAAGATGACGGTGACGTTGACGCGTCGCTGCAGCGCCTTGAGCTCGCGTCGCATCTCTTCGCGCAGCTGCGCGTCCAAGTTGCTGAGAGGTTCGTCAAGCAATAAAACTTTCGGAGAAAAAACCAGCGCGCGCGCAAGAGCGACCCGCTGTTGCTGCCCGCCGCTCAGCGCCGGCGCGGGCCGGTCTTCCAGTCCGGCAAGGCCGACCAGGCCGAGAACATCGGCCACTTTGGTGCGGATGTCGGACCTGTTCGTACCCCGCAGTTTGAGTGGATACGAGACGTTCTCGAAGACCGTCATATGCGGCCACAAGGCGTAAGACTGAAACACCATGCCCATGTCGCGCTTTTCCGGCTTGACGAATATTTTTTGCTCTCCTGATACCAGGCAGCGATCGCCGAGATAGATCTCGCCGCCATCCGGTTTTTCCAAGCCGCCGACCATGCGTAGCGTTGTCGTTTTGCCGCAGCCGCTCGATCCCAGGAGCGTGAAGAATTCGCGCTCGCGAATCTCTAGATTCAACCGATTGACGGCGATCACCGGATCGAAGATTTTGTAGAGATTTTGAATGCGCAGAAAGCTCACGTGCTCTATCCTTGCCCTGTAGAAATGAGGATCGAAGATGGAAGATCGAGAATCGAATATTGCGATCGTCTATCATCGATCATCGATCCTCGGCCATTCTGTGATTCTATTCGCCCCATCGTCACTCCGCCCGGATGCCAACCTTGAGGCCGAACGATCTGGCGACGACCGCCAATCCGAGCGTGAGCAAGGTAACCAGGATGATGGTTATGCTCGCGACCTCACGATATCCCGCCGCCACCTGATCCAGAGCGAGCAACGACAGCGTTCTCGTTTCCGAAGTTGCCAGGAGAATGATTGCCGAGTTATGCTGCGCGGCGAACATGAATTTAATCACCCCGACCATCACCATGGTTTGCGCCATCAGTGGAAACACGATGCGTAAATAGGTGCGCCAAAACCCCGCGCCCGACATGCGCGACGACTCTTCCAACTCTTTACCCAGCTGAACGAAGTTTGCTTTGAGAATTTGTGTGGCTATCGTGATGCCGCCGAGAACTTGGGCAACCACGAGGAGGACGATGGTGCCGTAGAACGGCCGGAAAAACGGCGTGCCGAGAAACATCCATAATAAGCCGAGCCCTGACAACACCCCGGGGATCGCCGATGGCAGCCAGCAAATTGAATCGAGCACCGAGCGGCCGGGAAGTTTCGTGCGCACCAGAACATAGCCGATCAGAGAGAAGGCCAGCGCGCCGACCAGTCCGGCGCTCACCGCTACGATCAACGTGTTGTGCAAGCCATGGAGAATACGCGGATCGTTGAGCGCCATCCTCCAGTATTCCAAAGTCCAGGTCTTCGGCAGATTAAAAAAACCGAACCGCGTCATGAAGCTGCCGCCCAACACGCTCAAGAGCGGCACGACGTCCAGGATGAAAACGATGAAGGCGACAAACGCCGTCGCGGGGTAGCGCCACACACCGAGATCGATAATCTTGGGTTTGAATTGGCCCGTGACCGTGGTGAATTGGCGGCGCGTGATCAATTTGCGCTGGATCGGTATAAACGCCGCCAGAAAGATCAGGATAACGCTGCCCAAGGCCGCCGCATGACTGACCAACGGTGGTTCCTGGCGTGCCAGATCGACGATCTTCGTCGAGTACACGTAGAAGCCCCACGGCACGCCGAGCAACAGCTCGATCTCGAAGCTACTGAAGATGCGGATCACGCTCAGCAAGAAGACGACAACGATCACCGGCGTCATTGCCGGTACAGTGATCCGCCACATGGTAGTGAAAGCGCTCGCGCCGGACATCCGGCTCGCTTCTTCCATCGATGCGTCCATGCGGCGAAATGCCGGCGTCATCAGCATCACTTTCGTGGACATACCGTTGCTGACCAGATGAACCCAAATGATGCCGGCGAAGCTGTAAATATCGAAGTTAAGCCCGCTCAATAGGGGAAGCTGACGCAGCCAGGAATTAATCAGTCCGGTGCTCGGATCGAGCATCAGCATCCAGCCGAACGTGGTAGCCAGCCCCGGCATAAAGAACGAAATCCAAAAGCCGAACTCCAACGCGTTAGTGAATAGGATATTCGTACGCGCGAGCAACCATGAAATGAAAATCCCCATCGGTAAGGCGAGTATTTGGAGCACGATGCCGATTTTCACGCTGTTCCACAGTGAGCGCCAGATGCCGTACTCGCTGAACGCCTCGCGCCAGGCCTTGAGGCCGTAGACCGGCGGTTCGGCGATCGTCGCGGTATTGAAACTGTTGATAACAATCAGGGTCAATGGATAGAGCACGTAGAAGCCCATAAAGCCGATCAGCACGGCCATCAGCGCCGTGCCGCTATCCATCGGCGGCAGCCAAGAACGGCTGAGGGATACAGGGCCAATTGTCTCGGTTTTTGCCATAAACTCGACTCCTATCCAAGCCAGCGCGTTTCTAGCGCGTAGTTACAGCAAGTTCAAGAGCAACGTAGGAACAAAATGGTCTCACATCCCAAGACTTTGTCCGCCGAGCTGTATCGATTTCCACCGGCTCGCGCGGCCCGCCGTTCCAAGACCCACTAGGCCAATTCTAATCGAAGCCCTCTGTCGCTATGCTCGAAGCACCAAAAGATTCGGTTCCATACGTTCCAATTGTTCGAGCCGTTCCATCCCTCCTTCATCCTCCCCTATCCGTTCATCCTGAGCTTGCCGAAGGACGCGGGGGGGAGGAAAGGCTGCCCCGAGCCACATCGAAGAGAGGTGGGGGCTGGAACTATTGGAACGACTGGAACGTTTGGAACCGTCGTTTAATCTCTCTTTTCCGTCCGCTCTTCCTGATCGAGAATCGGGCTGTACTTGGTAGCGCCGCCCTGCCGGCGCGGACCCGAGCAAAAACTTCCACTATTGAGTTTGGCATCCTCGAGGTGGAGCTTGATATAGCGATTCTTCTCCGGATTGCGGAAGACGTTTATCGGGTCCTGCCCCGCCTGGACCATTTCGAGTTGGTCTTTCAGCATACGCCGATCAAGTATAACTCCTTTGTCGGAAAGCCCCAGTGATTCCTGTGTCCGGTCTGCGATGCCACCCTGGGTGATCCATGCGATCATATCTTCGCCGCTGTTATTGTCCATCAGCGACCATTGCGGCTCGCCGGTCGCTTCGATACCCGGCACGGGTACGTTGTAAAAGGGTATGATTTCTTGGGGTTCCCCTGCGTCGGGACGGGCGTAACAGGTGTACCAAAGATGTAGCGTATGCGTGTCGTCGACCGGCACCCGGATCTGAAACGTCGGCCGGCTAGTGCTTCCGCTCAAAAGAATATTGGGAAATAGGACCGGATGTCCCACCTGCCAGTCTTCGTTGTCCTCCGTTTCGCCTTCCAACATCCGAGTCTTGATGATGCCGTGCTCGAACACACGGAAGTTGATCATCTTGTGGCGCACCGGCTCGCCTTTGAACTCAGAGCGTCCCAGACGTTCCTGAACGTAATTGAAAAAATGTTGATGAAGCCACTCTACATGCACCGGATCAAGCGAATTCTCCATGATCTGCAGCCAATTGCACGGGATCACCGCCGCGCCGATATCGCGCAGCACGCCATCGCGCACGAGCAAATCCCAGCGCGGCAACAGTGGCGCAGGCTCGGGGCCGAGATAGGCGAATACCAGCCCGCCAAGTTCCTGCGCCGGATAAGCCGTCAACCGGATGCGGTCTTTGAACGTACTGTTGGGATCCTCGGCATGCTCGTACGGCTGTTCCAAGCACTTTCCGTCGCTCGCGTATAACCATCCATGGTACGGACAACGCAAGCCATCGTTCTCAGGAATTCCGAGCAGCAGCGACATGCGCCGGTGCGCGCACTGTGGCCCGATTAACCCCGGCCGGCCCTGTCTGTCGCGGTAGAGCACCAAGTCTTCGCCGAGTATGCGCACCGCCTTGGTAGGCCTCTCGATGAGCTCCGAGGAAGCGGCGATGGGGTACCAATAGCGCCGCAGCAGTTGCCCCATTGGCGTACCGCGCCCGACTTTTGTCAGAAGTTCGTTTTCTTCACGGCTCAGCATAAGTTAGTTTCTCCATTCCAGAAGGAAGAATCATCATTGACGTAGGTCTCAAATTCTATGCAGCAACTTCGTCATCATCGCACTTCCAATAATTTCCCTCTCCCGCTTGCGGGAGAGGGCGAGGGTGAGGGTGGTGATTTTACTTCGTCTTCCCTCACCTCATTCCTCTCCCAAAGGGCAATCCCGGGATAAATCCCTTGCACCAATCGACTCCATCCAACGTTTACTTCTTTCCCGCCTCAGCCTGCGCTTCACTGATTAACTTGGCAATCGGCTTCATGTCAAAGTACTCCGGGTTCCACTGCG
>VBKY01000334.1 GCA_005879255.1 Deltaproteobacteria bacterium | reverse complement strand
GATGTTCCTCGATGATCAACGAGTCGTGGCCGGTCGCGCCACCGTCGATCGCGGCTAGGAGGTTAGCGCCCTGCATGCCATTGTGACCTTGCAGACCGGCACGGGCCAAAATGGTGTTAGCAATGTCCAAGGTGCCGCAGAGGCCCTCATTCGCCAGCCCCTTCGATTCGACTGCTCGATCGCTCCAAATGAACGGCACGCGCACCAGGCCGCGGTAATGCAGCGCCCCCTTGAGGAGCAGCTGATGATCGCCCATGAAGTCGCCGTGATCGCTGGTAAAGACGACCACGGTATCTTCGTCGAGACGCAGCATTTTCAGCCAACCCAAGATAGTGCCGAGGGCATCGTCTACCATTGAAATCATTCCATATGTGAGGGCGATGGCTTCGCGTGCCTCGCGTTCAGTCACAGCAAATGTCCGTTGGCCGTCTTTGTTGCTCATATTCCGCGCCCGCTCGTCGTAAAGCAAATGGAGATGCGGCGGGATCGGATGCTCGCCGGAATTAAACGATGGTGGCAGCTCGATCGAGCGCGGATCGTACATCTCCCAGTATCGCCCCGGCGGCGTAAACGGATGGTGTGGATCCGGGAAAGAACATTGAATGAAAAATGGCTTCGACCGGTCGGTTCTGGAATAATTCTCCAGGTACTTGATCGTGCGCTCGGCGACGTACGCTGTGGGATAAAGTTCTTCGGGAATTCTCGTTCGCCAGGCCTGGGGTGCGGTGTATTCATTGCCGGGAAGTTGGTTTTTGGGGCCGCGCAATGAATCAGGATCGGAGTGGCGTTGCTTGAGCCATCGTTCGTAATGTCCCACCGTTTTGTCGCCGTGACCGATAGCGAGCTCGACATGATCGAAACCATAATAAGGAAGCGTCGGCTCGAAGTCGGGTTCGCGCTCCCAAGTCGATGGCAGTTCTTGATCGTAGCGGCCATGCTTGGTCAAGGTGTTGTCCGCTTCGCGCAAGGTCTCGGGTGGTAACGTGCGGTTGGGATCGGGCTCGGGCATGCCCACGATGGGAAGATTACCGCTAATGCTTTGCAGATGGCATTTTCCGATTAACGCGGTGTCATAACCGGCGGCCCGCATGATCTCGACGAACGTCGTCGCCGTGAGCGACAGCGGAATGCCGTTTTGACGCGCGCCATGGAGCGACGGCATGCGCCCGGTCATCAACGTTGCCCGGTTGGGCATGCAGATCGGCGTGGCGACGTAGAAATTTTCGAAGCGCGTGCCGGAGGCGGCCATGCGATCAAGGTTGGGTGTCCTTACAATCGGATTGCCGTAGCAACCGAGGTGGTCGGCCCGATGCTGGTCCGTAATGATAAAAAGAAAGTTGGGTCTGTTCGCCATCAGAATTACTTTTACGTCGAGCCTCGCCTTATCATACCCAAGTTCTAATGAAAGCGATTCTCTAGGGTTCGCGTCGTGACACGCGCAGTTACGCTGAAGCCCCTTTTTTGACCAACGAGGTCAACAAATCTGTGCCCGAACGTCGACTCGCGCATATTCATTCAACTCGCAGAACTTGAGCCCACGAGCAACGAATGCAATCGTTCTCTTTTCGTTGCAACACAAGTATCATAGGTCGATCGTCTTCGTGCTTCTTGCCCGTCGTCTTGATTGCGATGACGGAAGTAGAGGTGTGCTGCGTCAAACGATGAGATCACCGAAACAATTTTGGATTTGACGGTATTCAAATCGTGTAGTTGGTCGCTTGAGAACGGATGATTAACGACTTCGTCGAATACTGGGCCGCGGCAAAGCTCCTATTAAGTGGCGGTAATCCGTACTCGCCGGCCGAATTATTAAAGAACCAGCAAGAGATCGGTTGGTCTCAGCCCATCCCGCTGATCATGTGGAATCCGCCGTGGACCCTATCGTTTACGTTCCCGTTCGGATTGGTTGACTATGACACCGCACAGTTCGTCTGGTTTTTGTTTCACACCCTGATTGTCTTTATCGGCTCACACTGGCTGTGGCAAGTTTACGGCGGAGATCCTAGAAAGCCCCGTTATGCGTGGCTTTCCGTCTTAACCTTCGCCCCGACATATTTTGTCCTCTTGTTGGGCCAAATAGGACCACTGATCTTATTGGGCCTGCTCGGATTTCTAATTTTTGTCAGGAAGAGATTATGGATACTGGCAGGAGCGAGCGTGACCCTTGTTTCGATAAAGCCGCATCTCTTGTACTTGCTCTGGCTAGCGCTGTTGTTGTGGATAGTTAACGAACGCCAGTGGAGACTACTCGCAGGTCTCATCGTCGCCGGAGCCATCGTCGTATCGATTCCTCTAGTGTTCAATTCAGCAATCTATTCTCAGTATATCCAATTGATCAGAGCCGGTACGGTTTTGCGTCCCCTAGATTGGGCAACGCCGAGCTTGGGAACCGCGCTCGGAGAGCTTCTAGCAATCCCCGGCATGTGGATTCGGTGGTTGCCGACGAGCGCCGGGGCAATTTGGTTTCTATGGTACTGGTCGCGTCGCGCGGCCACGTGGAATTGGATTTTCGAAATACCTCTGATTCTCCTCATTTCCGTGGCAACGGCCAGCTTCGCTTGGACATTCGATCATATTGTCCTGTTGCCGGCGGTGATCCAGTGCGCCGTATGGACGGCGCGCAGTGAAAGGAAACAGCATCAAAGATTGGTGATCGGCATTCATGTGGTGTTTGGCGCGATATTAATCGTTGCCAAAGTATTCGTAAGAAATGATTTTTGGTACTTTTGGGTGGCGCCGGCCTTTCTGCTTTTTTATCTCTATGTCCGAGCAAACGTTGGCACTGATGTACGCGGATAAAAATAAATATATCGGCTTATATGCAAAACTCTCATGGTAGCATTGCCGGGCTGAAGGCGTCATTAACTCGCATATGATCGATGCTGCAGTGCTCATTCCCGTTTATCGGTCGCAAGACGGCGAGCTACACATCGTCATGATTCTGCGCAATCCGGGTGGTGTGCACGGCGGACAGATCGCTTTTCCGGGCGGCAAGAGAGATCCGGAAGACGAGACGATGCTCGATACGGCACTTCGCGAAGTTCGCGAGGAGCTCGGGCTGATCGTCGAACGAAGCGATGTGCTCGCTGAATTGCCAATGGAGCAAACTCGAACGACGGGTTATCGAGTGTTTCCTTACCTTGCGCGCATCGCTGTTCCCGACCATTGGCAAATCGCCGAGCGCGAGATCGCAGAAATACTCGATATAAAACTCAGGGAGCTTACTCGGCCGGATGCGCACGATAAGATGATCGGCCGCTTTCCGAATTGGCACAAGGCGGAGCAGGTTTCATTTTACCACGTTGGTGAGCACCGGCTTTGGGGGTTGTCGTATCGGATCTTGCAGCCGGTGATACCACGGCTTATCGCGGGGGAGTGGGATGTGTAATCTCGAACCAAAACAGCACCACGTTGACCATTGTCTCAAAACTTCACAAAGATCTCTTTAGCCTCATCGCCCGTCAACTGCTTGATCGTCGAGATCCGATCGCTGAATTCCTTCAATGTGCCTAACGAAGCGGGGCCCATATCAATCAAGATCGAGAAGAGGGAGAAGCCGAGTTTTTCTTTCTGCTCGCGAAACCCTTCCGCCCATTCTGGGTCGACCTGGCATTCGCCGTCGGTGATAAAAACGATATCGCCTTTCTTGAAACGCGACTAGCGGTTTCTGAAAATCAGTGCCGCCGCCGGGAAAGTATTCCGCCAGATCCATGATGGTCTTGGTCTCGACTTCATAGCGGTCTCGTGGGTTCATATCGAGGACTTGCAATGGAGTTTCGGCAGAAGAGAAACAGATCGAACGGAATAACCGGCGTTGTTTGCGGGCGATTTCCAACAAAGTTAAGGTCACGGCTTTCGACCAGATCTCTTTGTCGCCGGACATCGACGAGCTGCCGTCGAGGCACACGATCATCGGGCCTTTGCCTTTTTCTTCGACGCCGCGGAGCGAATATTGAATCAGCTCCTGATCGAGAAAGCGGCGGTAGAAATCTCTTCGCAAGACCGGATGATGTAAATTCAGTAGTTCGTGGGGAAGTAGGCGATGCAAGGCGTCGCCTTGCTCGACTTCAAGTAATTCTTCACTGGAGCGTTCGAATACTTTCTTGCGCAGCGCTTGGGCGTGGAATTTCATGCGTCCGACCATGCGCGCGAGCTTCTTGAGCTTTTCGTTGCCGGCGAGCCGGCGACCGAGCTCGAGCTTTTGGCCGGGCGGTGTGCGCTCGCCGGTCCCGATCGTGTTGCCCCAAGTTTCGGCTTCTTCCGTGGCATCTTCGAGCTCCTGAGCGACCTTAATGGTTTCTGCCTGGAGGCGGTTGGTTGCTTGAGATTCGATCTGTTTGAGATCTTCCTTGAGTTGCTGGGTTTTGTGGCGGAGCAAGGCTTCGGCGCCTTGGGCTTCGCCGCCCATACGTTCTCTGGCTTTTTGTAATGCCTTTTTACCTTCCTCGGACATTTGATCTTGTGGGATCGTGTCGGCGTTTTCGTACTCTTCGATCTTTTCGCCGACCAACTCCTCTTGTTTTTGAATGTCCCAGAGATCGCGCAAGTCTCGACGCGTGAGAAATTTCTCCTCGCGTACCAAAGTGAGCAGTCTTTCACCGAGTATTAAAGTTGACAGCCCGGCGTGGGCTTCGTTCAACAAGGTTTGTTCACGCAAGAAATCATATTGGGCGCCTTGGTGGATTGCGCGTAGAAACTTCTCATTCAGCAGTGCGCTAGGTAAAACATCGGCTTCGGCTTGGTAATTGATGTTGTACTTGAATAGGAGACAGAAGATGTCCTGCAGCAAGGAGCCGAAGTGGGGCAGCAGCGCGGTTCCTTTCTCTTCCACTTCACGTAGGGATGGCGACTCAGAACGGAGATGGCCCCAGACGCGACGATCGTAGGCGTCGTGTTCAATCCAAAAAGTGTTTTTTGGCAGAGGCTGAAAAAGCCTTTTGACCGGCGCTTTCTTCGTGCGTTTGGGCGGCATTAGAACTGCTCCAGCATCTCTTTCTGCAGTTGCTCGATCTCGTTACGCACGGTGTGCACCCGATCCAACGGCCGGCCGAGGCGCTTGGCCTTTTCCATTATTTGGTCGACCTTGGTGATAATGTTTCTCAGTTTCGTGTGAAGCTCGATCAAGGCACGGGCGCGCTCATCACTGCTCCTGCCCGGCTGGAGGGCCGAGTCGCGAATCTCGCGGGATTCGTAAAGCAGCTCGGTAATCTCCTCTTCGTAGCCCAGCAGTAACTCGCGGATAGTGTTTCGCACCTGTTCGTGCTCCGCCGGGTCGCGCCACAGGACATGTTCCAAGAAAAATAGATTCTTTTCCTGAACTGCCTTGTCCCCTAGGAGAAAAGCATGGGCTTGGAGCAAACCCAGCGACTGTCGGTAGCGCCGATCGGAAGCCTGAATATTTTTCTTGTTGAGCTCGCGGCGAATATCGGCGATGCCGCGATACACATGAGAAGGGATGGGAACGTTGCGCACCTGTTCTTGCAGTTCGTTTAATTCCATCAGCGTCATGCAGGTACGTGAAGGCTGGGCCTGCGATTCGAGCATTCTCAAGAAGCGAAAATCTTCGGCGATGTAGTTGACGACAAAGCGCACTAGAAACCGATCATAAAGCGCGGTCAACTCTTCTTCTTCCGGCAGTTCGTTGCTGGCGCCGAACAGTGTTAACAAAGGCACGCGCGTGACGGCTCTGCCGTTGTGAAACAGCCGTTCATTAATTAGAGTAAGAATCGCATTTAAAATAGACGAGTTGGCCTTGAATATCTCATCTAAAAAGGCAATGTGAGCTTCCGGCAATTTGTCAGCGGTGACACGGCGATAGTCGTCCTGCTCCAATGCCTTTAGGCTGACCGCGCCAAAAATCTCTTCAGGCGTGGTAAAACGGGTAAGCAGCCACTGAAAATAATCTGCCCCTTCGATGCGCCGGCAGAGCTCGTCGGCCAGCATCGACTTCGCCGTCCCCGGAGGTCCGATGATGAGTAGGTGATGCGAAGAAAGCAGAGCCGCTAGCGCGCCGTCGATCAAATCGTTGCGCTCCAGGAACATTTGTTTGAGCTCTTCGCGAATATTTTTGAGCTTTTCTTGCGAGGTCATGATTCTATTTCCAGTTTAAAGTACCAAAGCACCACGCCATAGACAAACAATGGACATCCATGGCCCATTTCGATATTGAGGAAAGTCATTCCGCTCGAGGAGGACTTAGTCATGCGGCGAAATAGCTTTGTATTGGCAATATCTGGGGTATTAACAATCGTTTCACTCCGTTTGGTTCTCGCCCAAGACGCCAAATTGATCGAGGCGGCCAAGAAAGAAGGCGGCAAGGTCGTCGTGTACGGATCTATCGAGAACGACACGATGGATCTCGTTGCCGCTGCGTTCAAAAAGAAAACGGGATTGGATGTAGATTATTGGCGCGCCGCGTCTAACAAAGTCACCGACAGGGTTGCCGGAGAATCGCGCGCCGGAAAACCGCTTTTCGATGTCGTGCTGACGACCGAGTCGACGATGAAGTTGATCCAACTTGACGGCTTTTTGGCCAAGTACGATTCGCCTTCCGCGCGAGCCTTTCCCAAAGAGGTCATCGATCCCAATCTTGGGCCGAGCTACCGCAGCACCGTCATCGGCGTTGTCTATCATGCGGGAATCATCAAACCGCCGGACGCGCCAAAGTCTCTGGAGGATCTCGTCAAACCGCAATACAAGGGAAAGGTCGTTGTTCCCGATCCGAGCCAGCACACGACTACGGCGCAATGGCTCGCCAGCCTGCATAAGATAATGGGTAAGGAAAAAGCGGACAAGTTTATTCGCGATTTAGCCGCAACCAAACCGCTCTTGGTGGAGTCGCTGACGCCAGCCGGTGAACGCATTACGACCGGAGAGACCCCCATTGGTATCGCGTTTTTGAAGAACGTGGTTTTCTACGGCAAGAAGGGCATACCGCTGGATTACGTCAGGCTCGGCAAGTTTATGGGCGATAATCAGTCGGTGACGCTTGGCGCGAAGCCACCGCACCTAAACGCAGGTAAAGCCTTTATTGATTTTTTCCTCGGTGACGAATCATTACGCATCATGGCCGGCATCGGCGAGTTCGTTACGCGCAAGGGGATCTACCCGCCGCTGCCGGATGCCGACAAGATCGAGCTGGTCGACATGGTCGACATGGACAAGAAAGCTTTCACCGAAAAAATGGCGGAGTATAAAAAGATCTTCTTGCAGAACTAGCATTAAAGCCGATCAAAACTCTTAAATCGTTCAAAGAAGGCAATCTCGGTTTTGCCAACGATGTGGAGACTGGCATGGTAGATGATCAGTGGGATGTCATTCTAATCGGCGCGGGCCAGAACAATTTTGCTCTTGGCACTTATCTTGGAATGGCCGGGTTGAAGACGGTGATCTGTGAGAGCCGTCTCGAGAATGGCGGGCGGCTGGCGAGCGAAGAAATCACTATTCCCGGTTACTGGCACAATACGCTCACTTACTTTCAGGACAACCGCGAGGTCTCGCCGGTGTGGAAGGACCTCAACTGGACGAACGGCCACCACGCGGAGTTTGTTTCACTGGCGGTAGTCAGTTCGTTGTTGCTCGATGATGGACAATCGATTTCCCACCACCAGTCACTCGATAGCACGGTGGCGAGCATCGAAAAGCTTTCGCACAAGGATGCCGACGCCTGGCGCGCCACTTATGATCGGTTCCATAAAATCATCAGAGAATTTCTAATTCCTTACTACTACACCCGGCCTCAGGACACGGGGGCTGTCTTACATACACTCGAAGCCGAACCTGCGGGCAAAGATTTTCAACGGCTTTGGCAACTCACGCCGCGACAGGTAGCCGACGAGCTGTTTGAAAACGACGCGGTCAAAACGCTGGTCTTGTCGCAAATGGCGATCCCTCGCGGCGTCGGTTTCGATTATGCCGGTGGCGGCATCGAAGTCCTGAAGATGATCGCGGGCGACGAGAAGCCCGAACTTGCACGCGGCGGTTCCCATTCGATTGCCCAGGTGCTGCAGCGCGCTTACGTCCACAACGGTGGGCAAATTCGCGCCGTCCATCATGTCGACAAAATTCTCGTCGACGATTGCCGGGCCGTCGGTGTACGGCTGCGCGACGGCAGAGAGTGGAAAGCCCGGTTGGCTGTCGTGTCGAATGCTGATCCGTATTCGACGTTCGTTGAAATGATTGGCGACGACCATCTACCGCGCACTTTTCTCGAACGCGTCAAAGACATTCAAGTGGACGAGTTTTCCTATTTTCAAGTGCACCTCGCGCTCAAAGCACCGATGCGATATGCGCTGCATGAAGCTAACGATCCAGCGGTCGGCCGGGCAATGAACGTGAATATGGGGCCGACACATCCGGCAGATATCGAGGCGATGTGGAAGGAGATTCGCGCCGGCGAATTTCCTGATCATATTTGCCTGCACGCCATATGTCCGACGGCTTTTGACCCTTTGCAGGCGCCGAAAACCAAACACGCTGCGTCGGTGTTTGTGCCAGTGCCCTACCAACTGAAGGGAAAGAGACCGGAGGACTGGGTAAAGCTGAAGAACAACTTCATGGATTCGGTACTAAGAACTTGGCGCCGTTACGCGACGAATCTGACCGATGAGAACATCGAAATGAAAGTGGCGATGGATCCATTCTATATTTCCGGGCGCTGGCCGAACATGCGGCGCGGCTCTGTTTGGGTCGCGCGCAAGATCGCGACGCAGATGGGCAAGCAGCGGCCGATCGAGCAAATCGCCGACTACCGCACGCCGATTCAAGGGCTATACCAAGTGGGAGTGGCGATGCATCCGGCGGATGCTGTGATCGCCGGTTCAGGCTACAACTGCTGGCACGTCTTAAAAGAAGATTTGAAGCTTTAGATGCTTTGCGAACGATTTGAACGGCTTGAACTGTTTGAACGATTTGAACCAAGACTCGTTGAAGACGTTCAAGTAGTTCGATACGTTCAAGCCGTTTCGTTCGAAGAAGGTTATGGCAAAAATCCTTGAGTACGACGGCGTCGTGATCGGCGCCGGCCATAACGGCATGATCTGCGCAGGCTATCTGGCAAAGTGCGGCGAGAAGATTATGGTCGTCGAGAAAAACATGGAAGTGGGCGGCGGCTTGGACTCGCACGAGGACCGCAATTATCCCGGCTTCTGGCATAACATTCATTCCGTTTTTCATCGCGGCCTGGTGATGCTGCCGTGGTTTAACGATTTGGAGTTGGAAAAGTTCGGCATTCATTACTATCGGCCCGATCCCGGCGTGGTCCATCATTTTCTCGACGAAACCTATCTCGGCTGGTTCGCCGATGTGAAGCGGACAGCGCAAACCATCGAGCGTTTCTCCAAAAGAGACGCGGCGTCGTTCATGGAGATTTGGACGCGCTGGCAGCCTGTGGTGAAAAATATCGTCTTCCCTGAAACTTACGCGGTGCCGCTGCCCATCGACGAAAAGCGGCCGCTATTGGAAAGGATTCCCGAAGGTCGTGAGTATCTGAAATATTTCGAGACCACGCCGGAGGAATTCGTCCTCCAACACTTCGAGCATCCGCGCGTGCGCGCGTTCATCGGCTTTCTCGGCGTGATGCGCGGCTACGAGCTTGATGCGCCGCAGACGGGATATTTGATTCCTGCGATGATTGCCTGGGGGGTCAACCCGCAGCTCTGCCGCGGCACGTCGCACGCGCTCGGCGACAATCTAGCCCATATGATGTCGCACAACCATATCGACTACATCGAAGCTAATGGCGTAGAGCGGATTCTTTTGGAGAACGGCCAAGCGACGGCTGTGGTGTTGGAAGATGGGACGCTGATTAGAGCGCGGAAGTTTATCGCGTCGAACGTCAATCCGGTGGAGACGTTCATTAGACTTGTGGGTCAGGAAAATCTTGATCCCGCCTTTGCCGATTTAGCTGCCAATTTTCGTTTTTCCAAGACGACGCCGATTTTTGCCGTTAATCTAGCATTGAACGAACGGCCGAAATACATCACGGAAGAAAAATATCCCGAGGTGGCAGGTTCGTTCATGCACATCGTCGGCCTCGAAGAATATGACGAGTTGCGTAACTTGTTCGAGGACTGCCGCGCGGGTCAACTACCACGCAAGCCGTTTATGAACGGTGCGACGCCGTCGTATCATGATCCGACGCAAGCGCCGCAAGGCAAGGCGACGGCGTTCATGTGGCAGCTTGCGACATACAATCTTTGGGGCAATCCGCAGAACTGGGATAAAGTGCGCAAAGAATGGTTTGATAAACAGCTCGCAGTATGGCAGCGCTTTGCGCCCAATCTCGATGAGAACAATATTCTCTCGACCGATTCGACGACGCCGCTTGATATCGAGCGGCATGATAAGAATATGTACTGCGGTGACTGGATGGTGGGTGAGTATTCCGGCGATCAGGCGTTGGAGAATCGACCATTTCCAGGTTGGGGAAATTACCGGACACCGATCGATGGATTATTTATGTGCGGCTCATCGTGTCATCCCGGCGGTAATATCACCGGCGCGCCGGGATACAACGCAGCGCGGGTGATCCAAGACGCACCTGGAGAGTTTGAAATGAGACAGTTGGAGTATTGGAGTGATGGAGTAATGGAGTATTGGGGTTTAGACCCATCACTCCAACACTCCAGTACTCCACTACCCCAGGGAGCGGGGACGTGAGGCTGGAGGGGCGCGTGGCTATCGTTACTGGTGGCGCGCGGCATATTGGCGCAGCGTATTGCCGAAAACTTGCTGCGGAGGGCGCGGCTGTCGTCATCGCTGATATTCTTGATGGAGAGACAGTCGCCGAAGAAATCCGCTCGCAAGGCGGTCGAGCGCTCGCGCTCAAGATCGACGTCTCCAAGGAAGAAGACGCGAATCTGATGGCGGCAGAGGCGGTAAAGTCATTTGGCCGGATCGATATCCTGGTCAATAACGCGGCGATCTTTATTAACATCGAGCGGCAGCCGTTTTACCAGATCACCACCGAGGAGTGGGACCGCGTTT
>VBKY01000106.1:23530-58347 GCA_005879255.1 Deltaproteobacteria bacterium | reverse complement strand
CCAAGGTAGGCACCGGCGTGGACTTGCGATGCGGTGAGCATCGCTTGGCGGGCATGGCCCGGATAGCGCTGCTTGATCGAAATGATGTTGAGCAAGCGGCCGCCACCGGCCTCGTGACACCACACGCCTCTCACATCAGGAACACCGGCTTTTTCGACCTGTTCCCAGATCAGCGACGCTTTCACCATACATTTCGCGATGGAATAATCCGAAGGCGGACGGCCGGGACGCGCACAGCAAAGAATCGGATCGTTTCTGTAATAGACATTTTCGACGCGGATCACCGGCTCAGGACGGCTGGAGCTAGCATAATAACCGGTCCACTCACCGAACGGACCTTCGGTCTTTCGATCCGTCGGATCCATCCAACCTTCGATGACGATTTCCGCGTTGGCGGCGAAAGGAAGCCCCGTGGATTTTCCTTCGATGACCTCGATGGGCGCGCCTTTGAGGCCGCCGGCATAATCGAATTCCGCGACGCCGTAGTCGATCTCGTTGCCCGAAACCATGAACAAGACCGGATCTTGGCCGACAGAGACGATCACCGGGCAAGGCTTGCCGCGCTCAAAATATTTGTTGCGCTGGATGCTGCCATGCTTGCCGGGCGAGATATAAAGCCCCATGCTGCCTTTGTCGTGCACCATGCCGCGATAAGCGCCGAAGTTGACCCAGCCCTCGTCCGGATCGCGCGTCGTAACCAGGCACGCGGTGCCGATGAAGCGGCCACCGTCGAGCTCGTGCATGAAAGGCACGGGGAATTTCAGCAGGTCGACCTTGTCGCCGGAGTCGACATTTTCGAGAATTGGTCCTTTTGTGACCACCTTGTGTTTGATCGGTTCGTGGGTCACGAGCTTTTGGCGGAAAGCCCGCACCAAATCGAGATTGGAAAGGTTCATGTCCAAGCCCAAATTCAACGCCATCCGCTTGAAGGACGCGTTCTGGGCGAACAGAGTGCGGAAACCTTTTGGATAACCGGGGACGTTGTCGAACAGAACCGCGGGCGTTACGCCGCTCTTGGATTCACGAGCAAAGATCTCGGCCAGCGTGCCCATCTCGAGGTTCCAATCGACGCCGTCGACCTTTTTCAGTTCACCGAAGCTGTCGACGATTTCGAGCCAGTCGCGCAGGTCCGTATATTTCGGCGTCTTACCCGCTTTCATGTCGTCTTCAGCGAGCTTTCTAGCCTCTAGTGCCGTCATTTAGACAATTCTCCTTTCAAAAATCAGCTTGGGGCATTCTAGTCCCCCAACATCGATTCATCAATACCTTGCTTGTCATCCGCCGGCAAACCGTTGCAACTACTGGGGTCGAGATGAAGAAAAACTTTATCTCCCGGACTCACGGCGTTGAACGGATGGGTATGCACAGCGAGAAGATCGTCGCCGACGGCAACTTTACATTGATAAGCGTCACCCATGAATATCGCTTCCTTGATGGTGCCCTCGAGAACGTTTTCCGAACTCTGCGGCTTGACCTTGTGCAGTGGAATGTTTTCCGGCCGGATCGATACTACTGCTGCTTGGTCTTTCTTAAGTCCCGGCGCCGGGATGAAAGATAGCAGGCCTCTTTTGGTTTGGATTTTTCCCGGTTGCGCATCGCCGGTGAGCTCGACGATTTTGCCGTCGATCAAGTTGGTTAGACCCAAAAAGGTCGCGGTGAAGCGGCGGGTTGGACGGGAGTAGAGCTGATGCGGCGAACCCACTTCGATCAGCACGCCGCCATGCATGACCGCGATCTGGTCGGAAATGGCTAAAGCTTCCGCCTGATCGTGAGTAACAAATATCGTCGTGATATTGGTTCTACGTTGGAGCGATTTGATTTCCGATCGCATCTGCACCCGGAGTTTGGCGTCAAGGTTGCTCAACGGCTCGTCGAGGAGCATGACCTTCGGCTCATTGATCAGGGCGCGGGCAAAGGCGACGCGCTGCTGCTGGCCGCCGGATAGTTTCGGCGCCGGGCGATCTTCCAATCCGTCGAGGCCGACGATTTTTAAAACGTCGCTGACTTTGCGTTTGATTTCATCTTTCGGACGCCGGTGGATGGTGAGTGGATAGGCGACGTTTTCCGCCACGGTCATGTGCGGCCAGATCGCGTAGGACTGAAATACCATGCCGATTGGCCTCTTGTTGGTCGGCACATAGACGCGCTCGCCCGCGGCGTACACCACCTGGCCGGCGATGCTGATCTTTCCACCGTCGGGTCGTTCCAAACCGGCAACGCAACGAAGCGTGGTCGTCTTACCGCACCCGCTCGGGCCCAAGAAGGTATAAAGGGAGCCCTCGGGAACGTTCAGCGAGACGCCCTTTAGGACGTGGACGCGCTCTTTGTCTTCGCCGAAGTATTTCTCCAGCGCTTCGATTTGAACCATGTCTCTTTTCTCTGCCATTTATCCTCCTCGCGAAGCCACCGCCAACGACGGCGCGCCGATAGCGGGTCAAGACTTGAATCGAATTGCTATTCCGCGATACCGACTTTCGCGCCAAGCTTTCGCGCGGTGAATGCCATGGCGACAAGCAACAATACCATCAACACGCCGAGCGCGCAGACGTACGTATACTGTCCACCCTCCCATAGATCAAACGCCATGATCGATAACACCGTGCTGTTGTAGGAATAAAGCAGGATGGACGTGGAAAGCTCGCGCAACGCGATGATGCTTATGTAGATCCAGCCGGCAGTAAAGCCGGGCATCAACAGCGGCAAAACGACTTTTCTAAAGGTTTGAAACCAAGTACCGCCGGCCGTCAAAGATGCCTCTTCCAATTCTTTGTTAATCTGAATCATCGACGCGGAGGCTGCGCGAACGCCATAAGGCATAAACTTGGTTATGTAGGCGAGAAGCAGAACCCAGATGGTGCCGTAAATGGGAATCGGCAGCGTCAGGTAGACCCAGATTAGGCTTACACCGAGAACGATTCCCGGCATGGCGATCGGAATAAAGGTGACGGTGTCGAGCAACCCGCGCCCGGGCAGCTTGGTCTTTACAGTGATCCAGGCGATGACCGATGTGAGCAGCATAACCAACGTGGCTGAACCCACCGACAAATAAAAGCTGTTTTTGAACGCCGTCAGCGCCAGTGGATAATTCAAGATGTATTGATAATTCGCGAAAGTCATCTTTTCCATCAGCTCGCGCGACGGCACGCCATAGTAAGGAATAAACGATGACCAGAGCAGAACAAAAACCGGTAAGATCACGGCGAGAAAGAAAATCAAAAACGAAATGCCGAGTGTGACATATTTCCATGCGCCGAGATCGATCACCCGTGGCCGATAGCCTTTTCCCGTCACGGTGGCGTAGCGTTCTTCGCGACGCGTGATCCGTCCATAGATAAGCACGCCGACCGTGCTGATGGCGAGCAATGTGACCGCGTACGCTCCGGCAAGCCCAAAGTCGGACGGGAACTGGTGAATCGCGAGAAAAATCTTGGTCGTAAAGACAGAAATTTTAGCTGGCACGCCGATCAGCGCCGGCACTTCGAAGGCCTCAATGCCGCGAATGAAATTGATCAACAACACGCTGAACATGGCCGGCCGCATCAGCGGCAGCGTCACCCGACAAAAGGTTTGAAAAGTGCTCGATCCGGCGGTGAGCGCCGCCTCTTCAAGTGAGGTATCCATATTGCGAAACGCCGCGGACATCAGGAGAAAAACCAGCGGATAAAGATGAATCGCTTCCGCAAAAATCATCCCCCACATCGAGTAAACATTAAATGGCGCCGATTCGAGTCGGAGAAGCTCCTTGACCACGATATTGATCAAACCGATCTTCGGACTGAGCAACAGAATCCACGAGATGGTGCTAAGAATCCCGGGTATAATGAAGGGGATCAACGACATTACCACGAAGAGTTTCTTGAATGGAGTATTCGTGCGTTCGCTAACCCAGGCGAGAAAAGTTCCGATCAGGAACGTGAGCGTGCAGGTACCTATCGCGTAATAGACTGAATTAAGCAGAAGGAGATAAAATTCCCTGTCGAAGTAGGCTTTGACGTAGTTCTGAATCGTGTAGGTGGCGCCCGGCTCGCCGATGGGGGCGCTCCGAATGCTGCCATAGAGCAGCATGACGAGCGGAATCCCTGCGAGATAGAGAACGAAAAGAGTGCAGCCTACGAGAATTAGGGATTGGGAATTAAAGCGACTAACCATATCCAACCCCCATCAAAGACTCTTAGCGGTTGATGTTTTGGACAACCTGATCCTGGATCATGGTCTTTTTGACCTCTTCTTCGATCAGGTTCCAGACGCGATCTTCATACTTTAGAAATTGCGGGTCACGTTTAAGCGAAAGGTCTCGGGGACGGGGCAGATCGATCTTAATCGTTTCTTTCACTCTTCCCGGACGGGCGCCAAAAATGATCACGCGATCCGCCAGATAGATCGCTTCGTTGATTTGGTGCGTGATAAAAAGCACGGTTTTACCCGACTCCCTCCAGATGCGCAGCAGCTCCGACTGCATGATCTCACGGGTCTGGGCGTCGAGTGCGGCAAACGGCTCGTCCATAATAAGGATCTTGGGGTCCACCGTCAGCGCACGGGCGAGGTTGCAGCGTTGTTGCATGCCGCCGGAGAGTTCATGCGGGAAGTGGTCTTCGAAACCCTGCAAGCCAACCAACTTGATAAACTTGGTCGCCCGCTCTTGGCCTTCGCCGTTATCGAGACCCTGACACTCCAAACCGAACATCACGTTCTTGAACACGGTGCGCCACGGCATGAGGCAGGAATCCTGGAATACCATGCCGCGATCCGTCCCCGGACCGGTTACCGGCTTGTCATCAATCGTGATTCTTCCTGCCGTCGGTTTGAGCAGACCATCGCACAGATTGATGAACGTAGTTTTGCCGCAACCGCTGGGGCCGACGATGCTCACGAACTCACCCTCCTCGACCTGCAGATTAATATTGTCCAACGCTAAGAGTCTGCCGCCGGTTCGAGGCTGGTAATACTCATGCCGTAATCCAATCGCCTGTAACTTGGTCTGTGCCACAATGCCTCCTTTAATGCATAGCTCGGCGTTGCCACGCCAATTCTTTTTATTTAGTATGATCTCGATGAAGGCCTACGACCCTTAGGTCGCAAGACTCATTATCATTTCCAATTGATTTTTCAAGCGTAAAGGAAACCACGTTGACATCATTCAAGGGATCGGATACGGTCCGCAACATTGCATAAACTTTTTCATGCAAATTCGATCTAATGCCCTATCCGCTCGACGATCCAAAAACTAAAACGCACGCTGGCGAAAACCTTTCAGCTCGCGTTTACAACCAAATTAAAAATTTGATTTTGTGCAACGAATACATGCCGGGACAAAAACTGCATCACCAACACCTTAGTGAACGTCTCGGCGTAAGTCGCACTCCGGTACGCGAAGCGTTGACCCGGCTCGTACAGGAGGGATACGTTACCTTTCTACCGAATCGCGGTTTTACCTGCAAAGAAATTAGAATGCAAGAGGCCGAAGAGCTCTATGAGCTCCGCGAAGCGCTGGAAGCATTTTCGGTTGAAAAAGCCATCGCCAATCTCACCGACTCGGCGCTCGATCGACTGCGCGATCGGATGAACTGCTACGGCCGGGACGTGCAAAATCGGTTCACTCGCGAGCGCCTCGTGTACGATCAAGACGTGCACCTTGAGATCGCCCGGCTGGCCGGCAACGAAACCTTGACAGCCATGTTGGCCCACGTGTTCGAGCGCATCGTACTGAAGCGCCGGACCGACGGCCTATATGACGCCGCTCGTGGGACCGCCGCACACCAAGAACACCTGCAGCTATTGGAGGCAATGGAACGGCGCGACCCCCGCGTAGCCGTCGCCACCATTCGAAGCCACATTGAGGCGGGTAAGAAAAATGTCATGGCCGATCTCAGGCAACGGCAAGCGATTCGCGGGATACGGTTACTAGAAACGAATTCCGAGAAATTCTAACAAAAGGAGAGGCAGAGAAATGGCTGCAGACTTGGTGATTAAGAATGGTTGGGTGGTCACACCCGAAGCGACGTTTAAAGGCGGCGTCGCGATCAGTGGAGAAAGGATCGTCGCGATCGGCACTGACGATTCACTTCCGCAAGGCAAAGAGGAGATCGACGTCAAAGGCAAACATATTCTGCCGGGTTTGTTCGACGGCCACGTTCACTTCAGAGAACCGGGCATGACTCATAAGGAAGACTTTACCACCGGCTCGACGGCCGCCGTTTGCGGTGGCATCACTACCGTCGTCGATATGCCCAATACAGTTCCGCCGACCGCCGACGCCGAACAGGTAAAGGTCAAGAAGGAGCTCGGCGAAGCCAAATCGCTGGTCGACTTCGGCATCACCGGCGTCGTCGTGCAAACCAATACCAAAGATATTCTCCCCATGGCCGCTGCCGGCGCGATCGGTTACAAGATCTTCTTTGGTGAAACGATCGGCAACCTGCCGTTTCCCGACGACGGCATGTGCATGGAAGCCTTCGATTACATCGCGCAGTCGAAATTGCCGTTGGGCATTCACGCGGAAAATCGCCAGATCATGGCGTACTGCACCAATAAGCTCAAAAGCGAAGGTAAGAACGATGCCCGTTATTGGGAGGCCTCCCGGCCGGATATCTGCGAGGCTGAATCAGTGCACCACGCGTTGTTCTTCGCGGAAACTTTCGGCACCAAGCTGCATGTTTTCCATATGAGCTCGAAACAAGCCGCTTATATGGTGCGTGACGCCAAAGCCCGCGGCTTGCGCGTCACGGCGGAAACCGGCCCGCACTATTTGCTGCGCGAACCGAACGACATGGATAACGTCGGATCGCTATTGAAGATGAACCCGCCGGTGCGCACCAAAGACCACGCGGAAGTTCTCTGGCAAGGGCTGCGCGAAGGCTTCGTCGACACGCTGGCGACCGACCACTCTCCGCACACGTTGGATGAGAAGGGTTCCGATATCTACGGCAAACTCACCAAGCCGGCGATTTGGGATTGCATCTCCGGGTTTTGCGGCGTTGAAACCGGCGTGCCGCTGATCTTGACTGAAGTCAACAAAGGTAGATTAACGCTCAATCAGTATGTCAAATGCGCCTCCGAGAATCCGGCCAAAGTTTGGCAGGTTTACCCGAAGAAAGGCGCCATCCGCCTCGGCTCCGACGGCGACGTTACGGTCGTCGACATGGATAAGGAAGGCACGATCGACGTCAACAAACTGCACAGCAAGAACAAACCGTCGCCATGGCATGGGTGGAAAGTCAAAGGCATGCCGGTACTGACCGTCGTACGCGGCCACGTGCAGATGAGAGACGGCGAGCCCTGTGGCAAGCCCATCGGCAAGGCACTCAAACCGCTGGTATAACCGGCAGGGGCGACCGGCGGTCGCCCTACCTATTTCTTATGAAACGCACCGAACCATTCGATTTCTATCAGCCGACGACGTTAGCGGAAGCGAGCCGGCTGCTGAAAGAAAACGGCCCAGGAGGACGATTTCTCGCAGGCGGCACCGATTTAGTCATCGCCTTGAAAGAAAAAGGGCTGCTGCCAAAATATCTAGTCGACCTAAAACGGGTGCCCGGTCTAACCGGCATCCGTGAAAAAAGCGATGGCAGCATCACCATCGGTGCGCTGACGACGATGCGCGAAATCGAGACCGCGCCTTTGATCACAAAAAAATATCCGTTTCTGGCTCAAAGTGCCGCTGAAGTCGGTTCCATTCAAATCAGAAACCGTGCGACCATCGGCGGCAACATGGCGAACGCCACCCCGTCGGCCGATACCGCCCCTGCTTTGATCGCTTTGAATGCGTCGGCAAAGATCGTTGGGTTAAACGGCGAGCGGACCGTGGCATTGGAAGACTTTTTTAAAGGCCCTGGTCAAACCGTGATGAGCGCGGACGAAATTCTGACTGAAATTGCCATAGCTAAAACCGACCCGCGCCTGGTCGGTGATTACATCAAGTTTTCGCCCCGTGAAATGATGGACCTTGCCTACGTGGGTATCGCCGTCGCTTACAACCTGAAAGACAACAGATGCGATGGAGTGCGCATCGTTCTTGGCGCCGTGGCGCCGACGCCGCTCCGCGCCAAGCGGGCCGAAGCTGTGCTCGAAGGCCAAACCTTATCCGAGGCGCTCGCAGACAGATCTGGGCAACTCGCGTCGGAAGAGGCGAAACCGATTAGCGACGTACGCTCGTCCGCCGATTACCGACGCGCCATGGTCGGCGCCATGACCAAACGCGCGCTGCTCAACGCCGCGGTTGGACCGGTGACGGCGTGGGTCGAACGGCGCGATAGAAGATATTAGAAGAATGGAATGTTGGAGTAATGGAGTACTGAAGTGTTCGGTATAAGATTCCGAAACCCATTATTCCAATACTCCATCGCGTCAGTATTCCAAATTTGATCTTGAGGTTGCCATGAACAAGCAAATCCGATTCACGCTGAACGGGAAGAACGTCAGTCGTGAAGTTCCCACGCACCGTCTGCTGCTCGATCTGCTGCGCGACGAGATCGGCATGACCGGCACCAAAGAAGGCTGCGGCACGGGCGACTGTGGCGCGTGCACGGTATTTTTGAATGGCAAGCCGGTGAACTCCTGTCTGGTTCTTTCCGCTGAGCTCGAAGGCGCGGATATTGTCACCATCGAGGGGCTCAAGATCGGACCCGAGCTTCATCCGATCCAAAAGACATTTCTCCAGGATGGCGGTGCACAGTGCGGTTATTGCACGCCGGGTATGTTGATGATGTCAAAGGCGTTGCTGGACGAGAATCAAAATCCGACCGAAGAAGACATTCGCTTCGCGCTGTCCGGTAATCTCTGCCGTTGTACAGGCTACGCGAAAATCGTCCAGGCGGTGCAAGACGCCGCCGCGATGATACGGAGTAAGAACGTTCAATAGGTTCAAGCCGTTCAAATCGTTCAAATCGACGATTCGTCGAGCGCTTTAACGGACACACCACCAGAACTCATCACACGGCTTGAACGTTTTGAACTACTTGAACGACTTGAACGGTTATTTTTAAGGAGATAGAAATGTCCGAACTAACCGTCGTAGGGAAGCCTGTCCAACGCGTAGACGCAGCGGAAAAGCTGACCGGCGAAGCGGTTTATGGCTACGATCTCGTGCTCCCGAACATGCTCCATGGAAAAACCCTCTTCAGCCCGAAGGCCCACGCAAAGATCAAAAGTATTCATACCGAAAAAGCGAAGAAACTTCCCGGCGTAGTCGCCGTCGTGACCGGCGAAGATGCACCCTGGACGCACGGTGAGTCGGTCAAAGACAAGCCATTCTTGGCGCAAGGCAAAGTGCGCTTTATCGGCGAGCCCGTTGCAGCGGTCGCCGCAGAGGATGAAGACACGGCGCAGGCGGCGGTGAAATTGATCGAGGTCGAGTACGAAGATCTGCCGGTGTACACGGATCCGGAAGAAGCCTGCAAGCCGGGAGCCGCGGAAATTCACGAGGACTTCGGTAAATACCGCAAAGCCGAATTCATCGTGCAAGGCGCGATGCCGAATGTTGCCGAGCATTTCAAGCTGCGCACCGGCAACGTCGAGCAAGGCTTCAAAGAATCCGACCTGGTGCTCGAAGAAAGATATTTTGTGCCGATCATCCAGCACGCCGCCATGGAGCCGCATTCGGCGCATGCGCAGTTCAACAAAGAGTCGGGACGCCTGACGATCTGGGTCGCCAACGATGCGCCGTTCCGGGCGCTGCACGAAATCACCGAAGCGTTGGGCATGCCAAAAGAAAAGATCCGCTTCATCAATCCGCTGCAGGGTGGCGGCTTCGGCTCCAAGGGCGGATTGAAAGTCGAGCCCATCGCCGTCGCCCTCGCTTTTCATACCAACGGTCGGCCGGTGCGCGTAAAATTCAACCGCGAAGAGACATTCATCTCGACGCTAACGCGCCATGAAGCCGTGGTCTATTCGAAGACCGGCGTGAAAAAGGACGGCACGCTGATGGCGCGCGAGATGACGATCTATTGGGGCGCCGGCGCGTATGCCGAAAAAAGTCCGACGGTATGCATCCGCGGCAGCTTGCCCGCCCCGGGACCCTATAGAATTCCACACGTGAAAGTTGACGGCTATGCGGTTTATACGAATAAACCAGTCGCGGGTTCTTACCGTGGCTACGGCATTCCCCAGGGCGCATGGGCGGGCGAACAGCAAATGGATGAAATCGCCAAGCGCTTAGGCATCGATCCCGTCGCCATTCGCATGAAAAATATTTTCGTCGAAGGCGATATCTCTTACTGGGGCGAGCAACTCCATGCCGTCGGACTAAAAGAAACTTTGCTCAAAGCAACGGAAGCGATCGAATGGGGTAAAAAACCCACCATCTCAAAGCCCGGAGTAAAAATCGGCAAAGGCTTCGCGTGCATTCAAAAACCGACTCGCTCGCCGACTACTTCCGCCGCCGGCGTCGTCGTCAACGCCAAAGGCGAAGTCACCGTACTCGCTGGCACAGTGGAAATCGGCCAAGGCTGCAACACGATTCTCTCGCAAGTCGCGGCCGAAGAGCTCAAAGTGCCGATGGACAAAGTGCGCATGCATCCGCTCGATACCGACGTGATTCCATTCGACGCGTCGACGACGTCGAGCCGCAGCACGTATCACATGGGCAACGCCGTGCGCCGCGCGTCGATCCATGCGCGCGAGCAGATTATGGAGGCCGCAAGCCCGATGCTCGAAGCCGGCGTCAAAGATCTCGACTACGCCGACGGCAAAGTTTTCTTGAAAGACCAGCCGCAGCAGGCACTGCCGATCGGCGAAGTCGTGCGGCGAAAGCTCGGCATCAATGGCGAAGTGCGCGGCGACGGCTCCTACACCTACGAGATCGGCAAAGACTTGGATCTCGAAACCGGCCACAGCGATCACGCCTCGGCTTTTTACATGTACGCGACGCAAGCCGCCGAAGTCGCCGTGGACGAGGACAGCGGGCGCGTACGCGTGCTCAGAATGTCGGCGGCCCACGATGTCGGCAAGGCGATTAATCCGCTCAATTGCGTCGCGCAAATCGAAGGCGGCGTGGTGATGGGCATCGGCTCTGCGCTACACGAAGAAATGGTCGTGGATAAAAGCGGTAAAGTGCGCAATCCCTCTTTCCTCGATTACCACCTGACAACCTCGCTGGATATTCCTGAGCTGATCTCGATAGTCGTCGAATGCGCGGAGCCCGAAGGGCCCTACGGCGCCAAAGGTTTAGGTGAGCCGGGCCTTGCGCCGACGCCAGCCGCCATCGGCAACGCGGTCGCCGATGCCTTGGGCGTTAGAGTTTACGATCTGCCGCTCAAGCCCGAAAACGTCTACTGGGCAATGCAGAAAAGTAAGAAAAAACCCGCCGCATAGACTCACCAATCTCGAATTCCGGTAGATTTTCGTCTAACATTCACGCCACCGTCGGGAATCCTTCTCGCGCGGTGAGTATCTGATCGGAGGTAAGGCGATGACGGATCGTCGAACTCGTTTCCTCGTGTTAGCGGGTATCATGCCCGCGGCGTTCTTGTGGTCGTCCTCTATGGCGACCGCTGCTGAGCCTGCGCCGCGAACGATTCAAACCGTTCCTGGCATGCCGCCGGTCATAGATCCCAACAATCTCTACAGTGAAACCCGACCGGAAAAGTTAAGCCCGGTCGTCGCCAAACATCTGCGTCGTGTGTACGTGCCGAATCGAAGCTCGAATGATGTTTGGGTCATCGACCCCGCAACGCTCAAAGTCATCGATAAGTTCAAAGTCGGCGTTCACCCGCAGCATGTTGTGCCATCGTGGGATCTAAAAACTCTGTGGGTTAACAACAACGCCGAGGGTCGCACCGACGGCAGCGTCACACCCATCGATCCTCTCACCGGCAAGCCAGGAAAGAACATTCCTGTCGACGATCCTTATAACATGTACTTCACCCCCGACGGCAGCGCGGCCATCGTAGTCGCTGAGGCGCATAAACGACTCGATTTTCGCGACCCACACACGATGGTGCTCAAATATTCGATCGAGACACCCAATTGTCGCGGCATCAACCACGGCGACTTTTCCTTTGACGGCCGTTATGTGATCTTTACTTGCGAATACGCTAAAAGCCTGACGAAGATCGATCTCGTCGAGAAAAAGGTCACGGGCCATCTCAAACTATCGAGAGGTGGTATGCCGCAGGACGTGCGCATCTCGCCTGACGGCAAGATCTTCTATGCGGCCGACATGAAGGCTGAGGGCGTGTTCCTAATCGATGGCGACAAGTTCACAGAGATTGGCCATATCAAGACTGGCATCGGCACCCACGGCCTGTACCCGAGCCGCGATGGCACGAAACTTTACGTCGCCAATCGCGGCGTCGCTCGCGTTTACGGCCCGCCGAAAGGTAAAGGCAGCGTCAGCGTGATCGATTTCGCGACGCGAAAAGTGGAAGCGACCTGGCCCATCCCCGGCGGCGGCAGCCCTGACATGGGAAACATCAGCATCGACGGCAAACAGCTATGGCTCTCCGGGCGATACGACAACTCGGTTTACGTTATCGACACGACTAACGGAAACGTTAAAAGTATCCCGGTGAAAAGTGAACCCCACGGCCTCACCGTTTGGCCGCAACCGGGGCGATATTCACTGGGTCATACAGGGAATTTGCGCTAATACTGATCATTCCGATTATACGCTGGTTGAATCGACTAACCACGGACTGAATTTTTCAAACGGTTTGAACTCGCTGCATCGCACAGGAGGAGATATGTTCCGATCGGTCAGCCTCATCTTGCTTGCATTCGTTATTTCTGTGCCCGAACGGGCTGACGCCGCCTCCGTCGATCAAGACTTCTATCGCGGTAAAAATGTTCGTATCATTGTTGGTTTCGCCGCCGGTGGCGGGTTTGACGCCTACGCGCGCGTCATCGCCCGACATATGGGACGGCATATTGCCGGCAATCCTTCGATAATCGTCGACAACATGACCGGCGCCGGCAGCCGCGTCGCGGCCAATTTTTTGTTTAAAGCGCCGGCGGATGGTCTCATCATCGGCAATTTCATCGGCTCCCTGGTCTTGCAGCAAATCATGGGCGACAAAGGAATCGAATTCGACAGCCGCCGGTTCGAATGGCTCGGCGCGCCGGTGCAAGACGAAAACGTCTGCGCGCTGACCAAAGCCAGCGGGATCAATTCTCTAGACGACTGGTTCGCTGCCAAGAAGCCGGTGAAACTCGGCGGCGAAGCGCCGGGCGCCAACGACTCCGACACCCCGCGCGTCTTGAAAGCGGCTCTGGGCTTGCCGATTCAATTGATCGAAGGCTTCAAAGGTACCTCGAACATTCGTGTTGCAGCTGAAGCCGGCGAAGTGGATGGCGGTTGCTGGACCTGGGCGTCGATTCGAACCACGTGGGCGGGCGGTCTGGAATCAGGAATGGTTAAAGCCATCATCCAGGTCAACGCCAAGAAGGCTGACGATATTCCTAATGTTCCCAACGCCATCGACCATGCCAAGACGGCCGAAGCTCGCGTGCTGATCGACTCCGGCATTCACGCGCCGTCGGCGATCCTGCGCGCCTACGCTTTACCGCCCGGAACGCCGAAAAGTCGTGCCGATCTTTTGCGCGGCGCGTTCAACGCAACGATGAAGGACCCGGAGTTCCTCGCTGAGATGAAAAAATCCAAGCTCGAGATCAACCCGCTATCTGGTGCTGAAGTGGATGGCATCGTCAAGAAACTCTTTGAGATGGATACTAAAAACGTCGCCAAGATCCGTGACGTACTGGTGCCTAAGAATTAGCCCAGCGCTTTGCGGGCTTTAAGTTGGCTTCGCGTGCACTTGTATGAAATATTGCCCATGAAATTGCCTGTCCAAAAGTCGAACCGCAGCTGCGATAAACAGTCCAAGCAGAGGTATTCGTAAAAAGTTTAGTCGTATCGACAAAACGCCGGTGCTTGGATAAAAGTGAAATCGTCGTCTCAATTTGCAGTAACTCGCCAATCAGCTGGAAAGAGACAAGTATGGTCGAAATAACGCTTGACGATTTGCGTAAGATGGCCCCGCGCGCGGGTTTACAACTCGCCGATGATGAACTGCAGCGCCTGCTTCCCGGTGTCAATCGGTCAAAAAAACAAGTCGCGGAGCTGCGCGCGCTTATTGCAACCGAGAGTGAACCGGCCGCAACTTTCAATGCTGCAGACGGGAAATAGAAGACCCGTGAACCAAAACGAACTCTGCTATTTGACGATCACTGAAGCCGCGGCTGGCTTCCGCCGAAAGGAATATTCACCTGTCGAACTGACGGGAGCATTGCTGAAACGCATCGAATCGATCGACGCCAAACTTCATTGTTTCATCACGCTAACCGCAGAACTGGCCTTGCGGCAAGCGAAACAAGCGGAACAGGAGCTTCGATCGGGAAAAGATCGCGGACCGCTGCATGGCATCCCCATCGCCGTCAAAGATCTCTACATGACCAACGGTATTCGCACGACCTGCCATTCCGCTGTTTTGGAAAACTGGCTGCCGAATTTCAACGCTACGACTGTGGCGAAGCTTCAAGACGCAGGAGCGATTCTCTTCGGTAAATTAGGCATGCACGAGTTCGCCTTCGGCGGTCCATCGGTAGACGCGCCCTTCCCGGCTGTAAGAAATCCGTGGAGCACGGCGCATATCCCCGGCGGCTCGAGCAGCGGCTCCGCTGCCGCCCTCGCCGCGGGACTTTGCTATGGCTCGCTCGGCTCCGACACCGGCGGCTCCATTCGCACGCCATCGTCTCATTGCGGTGTCGTCGGCATCAAGCCCACTTATGGGCGGGTTAGCCGCCACGGGGTTGTTCCGCTCAGCTGGTCACTCGATCATGCCGGACCGATGGCACGTAGCGTCGAGGACTGCGCGATCATCTTACAGACTATCGCGGGGTATGATGCAAAGGATCCGGCGTCGGCGGACGCTGCCGTGCCGAACTTTCGGAATGGAATCGGACACGGAATCAAAGGCATGCGCATCGGCGTGCCGCGCGTCGGCTGGTTCGATGAAAACTTGGGCGTCGACCGACAAACCGAAACCGCATTTAACCGCGCTCTGGAGATGCTCGAAGAACTTGGCGCGACCATTATCGAAATCGATGGCAAGCCATTCTCCCACGCGCGCAAGGCCAATCAAACGATTCTGGTTTGCGAAGCTTACGCTTATCACGAAAAGCGACTTCAACAAGCGCCGGAAAAATTCGGCAGTTCGGTCAGAAGACGTATACTCGAGGGCGCGTTTCTCAGCGCGGCGGATTATATCACCGCGCAACGCGCCCGTGCCGTCCTGAATGAGCAGATTCGAGCGAACTTCACACTAGTCGATGTCTTTGCCACCCCGAGCGCGCCGCGCCCGCCCGAAGCCTTCGCAACCATGGATCCCAACGAGCAGAATCTTCGTCCTAGCTTCACCAACCCGTTCAATCTCACAGGTCTACCTGCCATCTCCGTGCCCTGCGGGTTTACTCATGAGAACCTACCGGTGGGCTTGCAGATCGGCGCGCGATCGTTCGATGAAACTACCGCTTTTCGAGTCGCTCACGCTTACGAGCAGGCAACCAAATGGCACAAGCAGAGACCGGTGCTGTAATCGAACGCCAGCGGTCTCGGAATCTTTCCCTCCAAATCAACGCTCAAACCGAATAAATGGCCGCTTGACCAAGGCCCGGCCGTCGATATATAGCGATTTACAGACACCTTGGGAGACGTTCAATGCAGCAGATGGTTTTGATGGTTGGGGTAGTTCTAGCTTCATCCTTGGGCTTGGCTCTCCTTGCACGAGTCCTCGCAACCGCTTTCAGGAACTCGCGCATAGCCTGCCGTTCGAAGAAAATGCGTCCGCCGTTCGTCCAAGACACAGTCGTTTTTAACGAGAGTGATTTGACGCAAGCGATGCGTGGCTACGACACTCCGGAGCTTTATCGGCAAGACGAGTTGTTGCGCTCGCAATTCCCGTCACATAACTCACCCGACGATTTATTCTAAGATCGCTTGGCGTCTGCCATTGGTTACTCATCAGCTTTCCTGATAACAGCGTCCACAACTGGCTAAAGAATTGATGCGCAATTTTGCCGATTCGACCCTTCAACTTGCGACCCTCAACTGGTTGTTGCCGGATTGTTTATTGCGGCGAAACGAAGTTCAACGAAATACCCTGAAGTACATTTCTGAAAGTTTAGATTCCAGGGTCTTCGCTGCAGCCATTTCTCTTTGAATCGATGGCTCGAGCCGGCAGCGCGCTTGCTCGGCGAGCCTGAGAACTTCTTTCTCATCGACCTTCGTCAGTCGGCCGCCTTCAACCACGAGCTCCCCATTGACAATCACGCTATCGACGCTGCTCCCATTCTCGCAAAAAACCAACTGGCTCATTACATCATTCAACGGTGTGAAAGCTGGAGTGTCGCGCTTGAGCAAAATAATATCGGCGAGTTTTCCTGGTGCGAGCATCCCCGCGTCAAGCCCGAAGGCCCGGGCGCCATTGCGTGTGGCCATGGCCAGCGCCTGTACAGGTGTGACCCAATGATTAAAGTCGGTACCCGCTTGGTTGTGGATCAGCGCGGCTAGACGTACGGCGTCAAACATGTTCTGCCCGTCGTTCGATGCCGATCCATCCGTACCGAGCCCGACGTGGACGCCGGCTGAAAGAAATTGTTTGACCGGCGCCAGACCACTACCAATGCGCAGATTACTGGCAGGGTTATGCACGGGAGTCGCGCCGCTGGAAGCGAAAAGTTCCACATCGCTGTCCTCGAGCCAAATTGAGTGCGCCAAAGACAAATTGGCGGCGAGGACGCCAAGGGAATCGAGGTGCTTCAGCAGCGACTTTCCGTAAATTTGCTGTCCCACAACCGCCTGCGCCTTGGTCTCGGCAAGATGGATATGCAGCGGCAGATTTCGTTTTCGCGCGATATCCGCTGACCTGCACAGCAGTTCGTCGGTGCAGCGCTGCACGGCGGATGGACCTGGGCATGCTGTAGTGAGTCTCTCGGGAGCGTGAAAGGTTTCGACGAATGCTTCGCACTCGTCCAGCCAGGCTTTCGTTGCTTTAGCTTCACTCGCGCTCATACGATTGAGCTCGTCGGCGAGATTTCCGGTCGTTTCTCCCAACGGGATCGTCTCCTCGTAATTTTTGTCCGACAAAGTAAGCGATACGACGTGACGCAGGCCGAGATCACGCATCGCTTGAATCGCCGCGCCGGCGCCCATGAAGCGGCAGGCCTGATTGCCAAAGAAGTGGTCGAGCACGGTAGTGGCGCCGTTTTTGAGCATCTCCATCCCGCCGAGCAGCGCGCTCGTGTAAAAGTCCTCATCGCGCATGCCGCGCAGCGACGCACGGTAGTAAGCGCGCCAGATTTCCAGCGGCCTGCCCGGCATCATGCCGCGCACTAGATTTGCCGGCGAGTGGCAGTGGGCGTTAATCAATCCGGGCAGCGCGATCAATCGATCGCCGTCGATGACGCGATCGAACGGCCCCGCCGGCGTCCATTCCGATGGACCGACGTACGTGATTCGATTGCCGTCGATGGCAATGGCGCCTTCCTCGACGATCTCGCTGTTTTCATTCATGGTGACGATGAGAACATTTCGAATCAACGTCTTCATTCCCACCTCCGAGAATTGTTGAACGAGCTCCAGTGCCTCTGAAAACAGTAGGGGCACGGCATGCCGTGCCCCTATGTGTTGAAACGAGAAGCGCGATGTTGCTCGCTTATACGAATCCCATTGTCCGGCCCCAGTTTTCGGGATCTTGCAAGAAGTCGATGATTTGCTTGCTCGACTCCTCACTAAAATAACTCTTGCTCAAGCCGGTGTCCAAGACGTCGTCCCAATTGGCGAGCACGTGCAACACAATATCGTTTTTAGCCAGATTGATTTTACCCTCATGCTGGTTCAACCGATCCGAAGCATAGTCGAAGACGCATAAGCAGTGCGTCATCTTCGCCCCCGCACCTCGGATGCCGATATTGAAGCGTAGCTTGCTCAACCCGTCCGTGATCAAATCTTCAACCAGCATGACGCGCTTGCCGGGCTCCAAAATTCCTTCGATTTGCTTCGTGCCACCATAGCCCTTAGGCTGTTTGCGGATATAGATCATCGGCTTTTTTATCAGGTGCGAAACGAACGACGCGTAAGGAATTCCCGCGGTTTCGCCACCGGCTACGACGTCGATATTGTCCAAGCCGATGTCCGTCTCGGTTTTCTTAGCCAGCGCGGTCACGATGTACTCGCGCTCGGCGGCAAACGACAACAGTTTACGGCAATCTATATATACCGGCGAGATCCGACCGGAGACAAAAACAAACGGTTTGTCTTTATAGACAGCGATGGACTCGGTTGAAAGCAGCATCTCGGCAACTTTATTTGAAACTTCGCTCATGAAAACTACCTTCCAAAATCGCGAATAGGCACGCTATAACACAGCAGTTGCTCCATTTCCAACAATGCTGGACCTTTCGAGAGGCAGATTTTCAGACAATAAGGAACCTGGTAGAATAATTAACCATGAATCGACTGTCGCATGTCGTTCTTCCATCTCGCGTCACCGTAAATAAACGGCGGCTAATGCGCGATCTCAACTCGATCGGGCGCATCGGCATCGGCGATCATGGCGCGGTTACCCGACTTGTCTTTTCGATCAAAGAGCTGCGCAGCCGGCAGTTGCTGATTCACTTGATGCGCCAAGCCGGGCTAAAAATTCACATCGATGCGATCGGCAACATTTTTGGCCGATTCGAAGGAAGCGATGCTAGGGCTCCAGCCGTTCTCGCCGGCTCACATCTTGATACGGTTATTCATGGCGGCAAATATGACGGGCCCGTCGGCGTGATCGGCGCCCTCGAAGCGGTGCGCACGATCGGGGAGAACAAAATTCCGGTTCGCGCCCCTCTCGAAGTTGTTTGCTTCGTCGGTGAAGAGTCGAGTCGTTTCGGCTTCTCGACGCTCGGCAGCAGCCTGATCGCCGGCGAAGTGCACCCTAAGGACTTGACGAACGCCGTGGACCCACAAGGCACGAAACTGGCGGACGTGCTTTCGAGCCTGGGCATCACCCAAAAGCAATTGCACGCGCTTAGGCGCGATCCGAAAAGCCTCAAGGCTTACTTGGAGCTCCACATCGAGCAAGGGCCTATTCTCGAAGCGAAAGGAAAAAGAATCGGGCTCGTCACTTCGATCGCTGCGCCGAGCCGTTTCAAAGTGATCTTTAAGGGACAAGCCGATCATTCCGGCACCACCCCGATGGAAATGCGCAAAGACGCGCTCGTCGCCTCGGCGCAATTTATCCAATACGTCGAGAAAATTTGCCGGAAGTACTCGTCCATGGACAAAGGCCGTGTCGTCGGCACCGTCGGGGCCATGAAAATCGAACCGGGCGTGATCAATGCCGTACCCGGAAGAGCGGAACTGTCGGTCGACATACGCAGCACTTCGGCGAAATCGAAGGACCGAGTGACACACATGGTCAAAGAGCAAGCTCGCGCGATCGCTCACAAGCGTAAGATCGTCGTCGAAGTCCTGAAGATTCGCGAAGAAAACCCGGTTCCGCTGGACAAACGGCTGCTGCATGTGACTCGCGAAATCTGCAATGGAAAAGGCATCGATTATGAGATCATGCCGTCGGGCGCGGGCCACGACGCCATGCAGATGGCTAAGATAACGCTCGCGGGGATGATCTTCGTGCCGAGTAAGCGGGGAATTAGTCACAATCCAGAGGAATGGACCCACCCTGACGATATCGCGCTCGGCAGTCAATTGCTGATGGAAACCATGATCAGAGTCGCCAATGAAAAACTCTAGCTCGCTGCTGAAAGTCCCAGGTGCCGATTGTCCTGAGCATTGTCGAACGATGCGCTCAGTCGCCTCGCTCCAACGTACCGGTCGTACGCCGCCGCTCGGCGATTCTTCGCGCGCCTCGCCTCTGACATCTTTTTGAGCAGCTCGCATATTAACGTTGCAACCATCTTCGCGGAGCGGGACCAGTGAAGCAAACTAGCAAGACTAAGAACAAACGGATTCTCAATGCGGCGCAAATCAATGCCGTCTTGGGGCGCTTTACGAGGGAAATGTCGAAACACTACGACAATTTCGATCAGTTGGTGTTTATCGGTGTTCGTACCCGCGGCCCCTACATTGCGAAACGGCTAGCCGAGTTGATCAAAAAGCGCCACGGCAAAGAGATCCCCATCGGCGAGATGGATATCACGTTGTATCGCGATGACTTGAATGCGCTGCTTCCGGGGGGAACCGTCGATCATACGCGCATTCCGTTCGATATCGCTAATAAGATCGTCGTGCTTTTTGATGACGTATTGAACACCGGGCGGACAGTTCGAGCGGCGGTGGACCATTTGATCGACCTCGGGCGCCCACGCATGATCCATCTCGCCGTAATGGTTGATCGCGGCGGCCGGGAACTGCCCATCGCCGCCAATTACGTCGGAAAAAAGATCAATTTGTCGGCGGGCAGCAATGTTCAGGTCAAATTGAAAGAGGTCGACAAGGTGGATGAAATATTGGTTGGCGACGCCGCCTAGCGTTCACGGGGCTTTTCTTGACGTCAAATTTTTTCCTGAGGACACTATCGGAGTGTTTTTCTCGACGATGTATTTCGTCACGAAAGAAACCGCTAACGCAAACACGTTGAATTCAAGCGAAAACCAGCGCACATCGTTGATTCGCCTCACTTTTATCCGCCTGAGAAAGGAATGATTATATCGCTAGCTCGCGGGGCGTCTTTTTCATGCGGCCGCTTGGATCCGTACCGTAGTCCGCAAGCCGTCCAGCCGTCGGCTACATTATTCAGCGTGTTGTTCGACACTGACGGCGCGGCGTTTTATCAGCGCCATCACGTCACCAGCTTCGCGATGGGTTTCTACGAATCTGCGGATGGACGCCAGCTCGACTGGAAGAAAATGCCCAGCACATCGAGTCATTAAAGCGTCCACGGTCGAGGAGTCCAGTTGACCGTAAGAAATGTTATCGTCGCTGTATGAAAATTCTTCCGTACGCACGTTTTTCGGATCAAGTTCGCTGACGATCTCGCGAAATAAGGTTACAAAAAGATTGATCTTTACATCTTCGAGTGGCGCGGCGGGAGCCCAGGAGAAATGTAATTGCATCTCCTTGCGGATCTCCTTCTCCTGAATTTCGAGGCCGAAACCGTTTTCAATCAGCCGTCCCTTCATGATTTCATAACGAACCGACTCTTCGATGCTCCCCCGACTCAGACGCAAGACGAGCGTTTCGCTGCCGTTGCTCGCCTCGATGTATACGGCGGCCATGGGATCGGTGGAACCGCCGGGAAAGTAGTTATTGCCCGTGGCTGTCAAAGGTTCGAGCTTGTGACCGGCGTGCTGCCCCATAAAATCTCGCCAATCATTCGCGGGAATTTCATGAATTTCGCCAGAGGCAATTTGGTAGGAGGGAGCCCGATCAAAAGAACTGACGTGATGAATCGCTTCGCAGTTACGGCACCAGATGTATTTCCCGTTACCCATACTTTCGCTGCCCGACAGCCAAAGGCGCCGTTGCGTTCACGTGAGACGGAAAACTCATCATGACTCGTGTGCCCACGTTGGCTTGACTGCTGACTTCAAGTTTTCCGCCGACCAACTCTGCCATTCGGCGGGCGACAGTGAGACCAAGTCCCAGTCCTGAATAGGCTCGTTGCACTGAATTGTCAGCTTGGTGAAAGGGTTCAAAGATCGAATCGATCTTGCTCTCTTCGATACCGCTACCTGTGTCGGTAATTTCAAACTCCACGCTATTTCCGTCGGCTGCCGGCTGCGCCTTGACACTAACCTCGCCCTCGGAAGTAAATTTGACCGCGTTATTGAAAACGTTCTGGAATACTCGCTCGACCTTGGCCCGATCGCTGACGATCGACATATCGCTATCAGCCAGCTGCACGTTGAGCTTTAGACCCTTTTCGAGGATCGTCTTCTCATAGCGCTTCAACGTTTCCTTGACGACTTCGCGGGCGTCGAATTTTTCTATAGTCGCGTTCGCATCGCCCACATTCAGCGAAGTCATCCACAGCACGTTATCGATCAACTCAAGCAGTTCCTCTGAATTTCGATAAACCGTTTCCAATACCTTCTGCTGATCTTCGGTGAGTTTGCCGATCACCTGATTGAGCAGCAGATAAACGAATCCGACTACCACACTGAGAGGAGTTCTTAACTCATGGGAAACATTGGATAGGAAATCCGACTTGACTTGCCTGAGCCTGGCCTTCGCGTTGCGACGGTCCAAGCCGCGACGAACCAGTGACAGTATGTGATTAACATCGAACGGTTTGGAAATATAATCGAAGGCGCCGAGGCGAAGCCCTTCGATTGCGGTATCCAGCGAGCCATATCCAGTGATGATGATCGCTTCGATGTCGGGGTCATATTGTTTGACCTTCTCCAACACATTGATGCCGCTGAAGCCGGGCATCTTAAGATCCACAGTGACTAAGTCGACAGGGACCTGTTTGAGCATCTCGACTGCCTGAGCGCCGCGATCGGCCGTGTGAACGTTGTAATAGGGATGGAGAATCATTTTAAGCGATTCTCGTGGACCCATCTCATCGTCGACAACAAGAATATGCGGTTTGCTGGCATCCATGTGGGGTGGAAATCAGCAAGGAATATGCCACGCTCCACACGAAGACAAATGGCTAATTTAAAAGGATATTTTTGAGAATTGGGTGGCAGTCAGGAGACTTGCGGGAACAAATTTGTCCAGTTATGTCGATAATTTCACTTCTTCCTCTGAATCATTCGGATCATTGATTTTGAGTTTCTCAATCCGGTACTTGAGAATTCGCCGGCTGGTTCCCAACAATGAAGCTGCCTTGGTCTGATTGAAGCCGGTTCGTTGCAATGCCTTGACGATCAATTCACGTTCGAATTCGTCGACAGCGTCGCTGAGCGGCCGTGACCCGCTCAGTACGTCCTCCTTGAGCGTCGCCGTTTGATCGGTGGAGCGCATACCGACCGGCAGGTCGCGCAGCATGACGGTTTCGTGTGGCGTGAGAATCGTCAACCGCTCGATCAGGTTTTCCAGTTCACGGATATTGCCCGGCCAAGGATAGGAAGTGAAGAAATCCACCACTTCCGGAGAAAGGCATTTGGTGGGGATGGAATGTTCCTGTCCCTTGAGTCGCAAAAAATGGTCGAGCAACAGCGCTATATCTTCACGGCGCTCGCGTAACGGCGGCAAAAACAGCGAAACCACGTTGAGTCGATAAAACAGGTCGGGGCGAAACTCTGCGTTCTTGGCCATCTGTTCGAGATCGCGGTTGCTCGCGGCGATCACGCGAACATCGACTTTAATCTCATCGGTGCCGCCGAGCCGCGTAAACGTTTCTTGTTCGATCGCCCGCAGAAATTTTGACTGGGTTCCCAAATTAAGCTCGCCGATTTCGTCGAGAAAGAGCGTGCCGCCGTGGGCTAACTCAAATCGACCGACCTTTTTTTGCGAAGCGTTGGTAAACGCTCCTCTCTCGTAGCCGAACAGTTCACTTTCGATCAACGTGTCCGGCAGCGCGGCGCAATTCACCACCACGAAAGGCTTGGCGCGCCGATCGCTGTTATAGTGAAGCGCACGGGCGATCAATTCCTTGCCCGTACCGCTCTCGCCTGTGATCAAAACCGTGCTCTTTTTGGCGGCTACCATACTTACGGCTTTGAAGACATCGATAATCTGTTTCGACTTGCCGATAACGTGGTCTACTCCATACTTGCGGCCGACTTCTTCTTTCAACCGCTCCAACTCGCGCGCCATTTGAACCCTTTCCAGGGCATGCTCCACTTTCAAGCGTAGCTCTTCGACGTCGAAAGGCTTGGTCAGGTAATCGAAGGCTCCCGTGCCCCTGGCCGTGAATCCCGTACGCGCGGTGTTGAGGCCACTCAACATAATGACCTGGCAATCCGGTTGGACCGATTTGATCTGTTTTAGGACGGAAAGGCCGTCCGCGCCCGGCATCATGATGTCCAACAAAACAACATCCGGCCTTTCCTCGCTGACTTTTGGAATGGCGTCGTCCGCCGATGCTGCCTCGATCACACGAAAGGTCTTGTTGAAGACCAGTTGGAGGGATTGCCTGACGCCGGTTTCATCGTCAACCACTAACAGCAAAGGTTGGTTCATGTCGGTTTTTTTTTCAGTGCTCTGCAATCGGGAACTCCATTCTCATTGTTTCGTTATCGCTGTCGGACTGGTCGATGACGAACTGCCCGCCGTTTCTCTCCAAGAGCTGTTTCGCCAACAAGACGCGCAGCGGCAGAATACTGTCGTCGGGACGAGATGATGCGCCGTCCAAGTAATGAGTGATCGACGTCACCCGTGCCCCCTCCCGCAGATAGGTGATCGCTAGAGTCCCGCCTTGCGGGAGATTGATCTCGATTTCGCTGCCCATTCTGGCCTGCGACAGACTCGCCAGCAACACGTTCTTGAGAATGTACGACAGCTGCGATTCATCGCTTTGGACTTCGTGCCTGCCGCCATTTCCTTTCCACTCGAACCGCGTCTGGCGTTTGGCAAATTCATTTTGAAGTTCGCTCAACACGCTTTGAAGCTTTTCTACAAGGTCCACCTTGCTCCGGCGAGGCGCGGCAAAGTCGGCAAACTCGATCATCACTTCTAAAAGTTCGTCCATCCGCTCGATGTCGTCGCCAACCACTTCTTGGAAACGAGAGCGAAAGTTCTCGTCCTGATAGCGCTCGCCAAGCAGTTGGGCGAAGGTTTTGATCGTCACCATCGGATTCTTGAGCTCATGGGCGAGCTCGTGAATCACGACATTCAAATCCACTGACTTTCCGTGACCGTTTGCTGACACATTGGCCGCCGGGACGGCGCTGCCGACCTGTAACACCGGCTCTGCCAAATCGAAACCCGCTTGTTTTCCGGCTGGCATAAACTCGGCAAAATCGACTAATTCCTTTACGTGCGTGTCGACGCTAAAGTCAAAAACCAGGTCAGCGGCTTCGATGCGCGACTTTCTGTGCCACGCAAGCGTTCGCGCCATCACAGTCTCCAATTCGCTGAGATTGCTGAACCACATGTAATTGCAGAGTCGACTCTGGGCTTCGGTAGAGAGAACCGGCTCACTCAGACCGAGCGTTTCCGCGTAACTACGGGCGAACCACTCTGCGATCACCGGAATATCTTCGCGACGTTCTCTCAGGGGCGGCAGTTTCAGCGTGAGTGTCGCCAGCTTATAGTAAAGCGCTTCGAGGAAGTCGCCCGCATAGACGTTTTGTAAGAGATCGACATTTGCTGTCGCTAAATAACGTATCTGGGCCGATTTCTCTTCCGCGTCTTCCAAAAAGCGCAACAGCAAAGATTGGCCGGAAACGCCGCTTTTATGGAGATTTTCGATCACGAGTGTAGGCGGTGCTGCCTGTGGCACTCGACCTACCGATAGCTCGAGACTTTTTTGACCCAAGTACTCTTCACTAAGCTCGGCCGCGTTGATGAAAATTCGCGATCCGGAGATTTTCTGAAGCCAAAGAACTCCTGATGCGATTCGATTTTGCCCGCAGCCAATCTCCCCGGAGATCAAAATCGGCAGCCGCGTCGCGGCAAATCTTCGCACCAAAGTTGCCGCGCTCCTGCTGAGGTAAGGGAAATCCACATATCGCGAGAAATTCCTCGACTCACGTGCCCGCGCCAGCACGTCGTCTCTTGGTAAAGTGACACGGCGAGCCAGCAGCTGCCCGACCTTCTCGTGTAGCTCATATGGGTTGAACGGTTTTGTCAGATCTCCGATTATTCGCGCGGTCGTCTTCGAATCGACCAAAAAAAGCACTGTAAATGGCAATCGCGTAGCAAACCGCACGAGGCTCGCGGCCTCCAGTCCGTAACGCGGTGATACACCGAGGATCAGTAGATCGAATTCTTCGTGTATCTCGGAGAGCGCCAGGCCTTTTGCTCCAAGCGGCCGCTTGGATACGACGAATTCGCGCCCGAGAATGAGAGCCAACGTCTCTCGGACGACCTCCGATTCATCAATGACTAAGATTCGCTTCATTCGCGTGAGCGTGGCCGTTCGTTACCGGGCGCACCGGCTTGCCGACCGGAACATGGACAAAGAATGCTGTCCCCTTTCCAACATGACTTTCCACCGTGACGAAGCCGCCATGTTCCTGCACGATTTGATGGGACACGGCTAGACCGAGGCCGCTCCCTTCATCCTTGCTGGTGAAGAACGGATCGAAAATATGCTGCAGGTTTTCTTCCGGTATGCCGACGCCGGTATCTCGAATCTCGACCTGCACAAAATCCCCGGACGGTTGAGTACCGTTTCTCGAGACTGGACGGGTTGAAATGCTGATCGATCCCCCTTCCTTCATGGCCTGAATGGCATTCAGTATAAGGTTCATAAATACCTGCTTCATTTGTTCTCTGTCAATCCAAACCTTGGGCAGATTGTCACCGAATTCACGCGAAATTGCCACGCTCTTTTCTTTCGCTTGGGTCTCGAGTATCCGCGCGATGTTATCGACCACGTCATTGACGTTTTCCGGGGCTTTGTTCGGCTTAGAAGGACGTGCGAAGCTCAAAAGGTCGTTGATTAGCCCACAAATCCGATCAACTTCCTTGAGTGCGAGCCCCTGAAAACCCTCACGAAACTCCGCATCGTCGTAACGTTCAGGCAATAACTGGGTGAAAGTGCGAATGGCAACCAGCGGGTTACGAATTTCGTGCGCCAAGCCCGCTGTCAACAAGCCTAACGATGAAAGCCTGTCCGCTCTGCGGAGTGTATCTTGAGACTGTTTCAAGTTCTCGTAGAGTCGCGCGTTGTCAATCGCAATTGCTGCTTGGTTTGCCAACGTTGAAAGCAGTTCCAGATCTTCGTCGGAATAAATTGTTCTGTCCTCTTTCCGACCAAGATTAATAATTCCAACGAGTCTATCTTTCGATATAATCGGTAGACTTATTTCCGCCTCGAGTTTGGCCATCGTTTCGATCGTCTGAGGCGTTTCCGGCCCGACAGGGATCCATTCGAGCTCTTCTTTGACGACCGGCTCTTTCCGACGCTGAAGTAATTGAGTTAGCGGGCTCCCCCTGGTTAAAAATACCGCCTCTGATCGATCAAGATCCAACCCGACCATGGTTTCGAGATCATAGCTGCCCTTTGCATCATTGTTCAGTAACAACGAGACTTTTTCGACCCCCAGCGACTTGGCAATTGTGCGCACTACATTCTCAGACAAAGCCCTAATATCTACGATGGAAACCATATCTCTACTTGAACGAAGCAGCGTATCGCGGAAATCGACTCGTTTTTTAAATAAGACGCGTTCTAGAGCGTCCTCCGTTTTGAACCTAAACTTCGGGAACAAAAAGCCGACTCCAATAAGAAGCAGTAAAGTGATGAACGAAAAGGTGTAGCTGATCTCACCGAAAGCATACCATTGACCTTGAATGACGACGGTGTAACACGGGACAAGGAGGGCAACGAGAATCAGTGCGTAAATAAGGCTCCGCTTGATTGCAACGCGGACATCCAACAGTCGATATTGAATTATCGCATACGCAATTATGCAGGCGTGTATATTGGTAAAAACCAAACCTAATGGATAGTAGCCAAAGCCATAGTTGGCAAGAAAATCAACGCCTGCCATCGAATAAATCACGGTAGAGGCGATGATGTACTTCGTTTGGTTCAACCTATTCGGTTGATCTAAAGACTGGCGCTTAAATTGCCATAGCAATCGCAACCCCGAAAGCAACATCACCAGCAAGAAAGCGAGATAGATGAGATGCAGCACGCCGCCCCGAGGATAGTAACCCCAGGAGTATAGATAGACACCGGTGACGAAATAAGATGTCTGCCAAACCGAAACAAAAAAAAGACCCCCTAGCACATAAAAGACGTATGAAAATAAACGCGCTCGCTCCGCTTTGGTAAATTCAACAACAAAGTGAAAAAATACGATTGGAATGAAGATGATCCCAGAATAACCCAATCGGGCGAGGGACTCGGCTGCTTGCAGGTTATGAACATTGAAGAGGACTGTCCAACACGTTTGCCAGTAGCACGTGAGTAAACACCAGGATGCAAACGTCCAATTCAACTTGGACTTGCTGTTCCTGCCTAGAATGAAAAGACCTAGCCCCAGCGAAAGGAGCGCCGTGGCTAGTGTTGGAATGGAGTAGATGGTCACGCTGCGGACCTCAGAGGTATTTAGCCATCATATCGGCGAATTACACAAGCTGCATTATATCCCCCGAAGCCGAACGAGACTGAGAGCATAGCATCGACTTTCTCTCGCCGCCCCTGACGCGGAATAAAATCAATCCCGTATGAAGGACTTGACTCTGAAAAATTTATCGTTGGATGTAAAAACTCATGCTCCAACATCAAACAACAGCCAATCAATTCCAATGCGCCGCCTCCGCCAAGTACATGACCCGTCATCGGTTTGGTTGCGCTAACGGGAATTTTCGACATGGCTTCGCCCAACGCCATCTTCAGGATTTCCATTTCGCAACGGTCGTTCGCCGGTACCGCAATCCCATGCGGATTGACATAGCCGAGATCCTGAGGAGCCATCTGGGCTTCATTTAGGGCCGCACGAATAGCCGCCACTGGGTGCTCAAAATGAGGCTCAAAGGTCATCACATGATAAGCGTCGGACGAGGCTCCAAATCCTACGACTTCGGCATAGATCCTGGCCCCTCTGCGTAGCGCGTGGTCCAACGCCTCCAGAGCCAAAACACCGGATCCTTCGCCTAAAACGAAACCGGCTGCGTCCTGGCTGAACGCCCGGTATGAAGTCTGCGGACTATCATTGGCCATCGACAACAGCTGTATGGCCGATAAGGTCGATAATACTAGCGGGGTAATGGGCGCTTCCGCAGCTCCCGCAAGCGCGATATCTAGTTCTCCATCCCTGATTCGATGAAATGCTTCCCCGATCGATTCGGTTCCGGAAGCGCAGGCGGTTGTGAGGGTTCGACAAGGACCGTGGATACCTAGATCGAGCGTGATTTGGGTTACTGCGCTACTAGGGATCACAGATGTGGCGAAGAAAGGATTGATTCGCCTAACTCCCTTCTCATAGAAAAGGGCTATTTGCTGCTCGGCATAGCCGAGCGTTCCGATAGATGTGCCAAGCACGACTCCGACTGCGGCGGGTTCCTCGGTACCGATGTTGAGTCCGGAATCGGCCACTGCTAAGCGTGCTGCCGAAAGCCCCAATTGAGCGAATCGGTCGATGCGACGCGCCGTCTGCGTTTGCATGAAGTCACCCGGATCGAAGTCGTGGATCTCTCCGGCGATTTGGCAATCATAGGAAGATGCGTCAAACGATGTAATTCGCTTTATTCCGGATCGGCCCGCACTAAGCGACTCCCAAAACAAGTCCTTGCCGATTCCGATCGCAGAAACAACCCCGAGACCTGTGATAACCACGCGGCGGTTGCGCTGTTTGGTTGCTCCAGTTTGCATCTCGAAAGTTCTCCTTAGACTCTAGGCTTCAACGCGCCAACGATCGCGATTAAGGCTCTAGTTCTGACGTCAGGTTGGAGTTTTTCTTTAACCAATCGTCGAGCAACTTCTTCTTGAACCTCCATTGGTTGCCAACTTTGAATGCCGGTATTTTTTTCTGCGTAATCAATCGGTAAACGGTGAATTTGTCTACCCGAAGATAGCGCGCGACCTGTTCGGCCGTTAATAAATTTTCTTGCATTGATCCCTCTATTATGGCAATCTTTGGCATTAATTGGCAATGGTATATAAATTTTGCTATCCGCAGTCAAGCATAATAACGGAGCTGTGAATGGTTAAACATCCGGCAACAACCACGATGATTTTTATACTCACGTTTTGTTTCGCCGACGGCGTCAGAGCAGTGTTCGCCGGTGGATATGCCATACCGCCCCAAACTGCCAAGTCGGAATCCATGGGGGGAGCGGCGGTCGCTGGCGTCGATGATCCGTCGGCAGTGTATGTTAATCCCGCGGCGCTTACTCAAGTAGATGGCAACCAAATCCTCGGCGGTCTGACGTATGTGAATACGATCAGCAGTATTAAAAACTCTGGAGCAACATCGAGAAACATTCATGATGATGATTTCCTACCGAATCTCTTCGCCAATTATCACATACCAAATACTCAGCTTTCTGTTGGACTTGGTACCTACGCTCCATTCGGCTTAGCGACAAGTTACAAGCCCGACGCCTTTACCCGTTATGCCGCGGTGAGATCGGAACTTCGCACGATCTTCGTTACACCAACGGTCGCGTGGGAGCCTCTACCCTACCTTTCGATCGGCGGTGGCATCAGTTTTGTACATGCGTCGGGTACTCTTTCTAGGGCGATATTCTTTGGCCCATTCGGCGACGGCAAACTGCGAATCACCGACACGGATAACGCCTATGGTTACAAGGTCGCTTTTCTCGTTAAGCCCAACGACCAGATTCGATTCGGGCTGACCTATACGAGCCACGTCGATATCAATTTCAAATCGGCGGACGTTAAGTTCGCTGATGCGCCGGGCGCGGGAGGCTTAAGCAGCAGTTCGAAAGCGTCCGGCATACACCTGCCACTTCCACCGGTAATCAATGTTGGCGCCCATTGGCAGATCGACCCGAGCTGGGGGATTGAGCTTCAATACGACTATGCTCGGTGGAGCAAGTTCGAACATTTAAAAGCATCTTTCTCCAGCCCGCTACCGGGATTGGGAGGCGCGGTTCCGATAGGCGGATTTCTTATTCCGCAAAATTGGAAGAACTCGAGTTCACTAAGGTTTGGGACTGCCTACAAATTAACTAAAGATTTTGAATTGCGGGGCGGCGTGGGATTAGACGAGACACCGATTCCGCCCAGCACTCTAGGACCTGCAATTCCCGGTGCTGATTACTTAACGCTCACGGCGGGCGCGGGTTACAACTGGGAGCGCATTAAGATAGATATCGGGTACATGGCGGTCTTCTACAAGACGAGATCCGTCAACAATAACGTCCTGGAAACGGGCGGCGATCGCAACGCACTTCCTTTTCCCGGCGTCTCTGCAAAAGATAAATACAAAACATTTCAAAATTTAGTTGGGCTACACGCCGCCTACCGCTTCTAAATCGGCTGTCAGTATACTTAATATTTCCTTGTGCTCTTCTCCAGTTTCGCCCACGTGTCGCGTAGCGTCACGGTGCGGTTGAACACGAGTGAATCCGCAACGGAGTCTTCGCTATCGACACAAAAATAACCCAGCCGTTCAAACTGATACAGCTCACCTGACTTCGCCGCTGAAAGACAGGGCTCGACCTGGCAAGCAGTCAGTCGCTCGAGAGATTTTGGATTGATATTTGCCAACCAGTCTGAGTCTTCGGGAACGTCATTGGGGTCCTCTTCCGTGAACAGATGATCATACAAACGGACCTCGGCGTCCAGCGCGTGCGCCGCGGAAACCCAGTGTATCGTCGCTTTCACCTTGCGAGTGCTGCGCGAAGAGCCGCTTTTGGTTTCGGGATCGTAGGTGCACTGGAGTTCGGTTATCTCACCACTGATCGGATCCTTTACGACGCCTGTGCATTTGATGATATAGCCATAACGTAATCGCACTTCTTTACCCGGTGACAGACGGAAGAATCCCTTCGGCGGGTCCTCGCAAAAGTCGTCTTGCTCGATGTACAGAACGCGCGAGAACGGCACTATGCGTGTTCCCATGCTGAGATCTTCGGGGTTATTAACCGCTTCCAACTCTTCGATCTGACCCTCGGGATAATTCTCGAGTACGACTTTGAGTGGTCGCAATACCGCCATCACGCGCCGTGCGCGCTTGTTCAGATCTTCGCGCAAACAGTGTTCGAGCATGGCGATATCTACCGTGCTGTTCCGCTTCGCAACGCCAATGCGTTCGCAAAATGTTCGGATGGCTTCCGGCGTGTAGCCGCGCCGGCGAATTCCTGCCAGCGTCGGCATTCTGGGGTCATCCCAACCGGCAACCAATTTTTGTTGCACAAGTTGGAGTAATTTGCGTTTGCTCAAGACCGTGTAAGTGAGATTCAAGCGGGCGAATTCGATCTGTTGCGGGTGGTGAATGCCTAGTTGCTCGAGAAACCAGTCGTAGAGCGGCCGGTGATCCTCGAACTCCAGGGTGCAGATCGAATGCGTAATGCCTTCGATAGAATCCGACTGACCATGAGCGTAATCGTAGGTCGGGTAGATGCACCATTTATCGCCCGTACGGTCGTGCGTCGCACGCAGCACGCGGTACATGACGGGATCGCGCAAATTCATATTAGGCGAGGCCATATCGATCTTGGCGCGCAGCGTGCGACTGCCATCGGGGAATTCGCCGGCGCGCATGAGCTGGAACAGGTCGAGGTTTTCTTCGATGGAGCGGTCGCGAAACGGACTATTTCTGCCGGGTTCTGTCAATGTGCCGCGATATTCGCGCATCTGATCCGCACTTAAGTCGCAGACAAACGCCTTACCGGCCTTAATTAATTGAATGGCGAACTGATAAAGGTCCTCGAAGTAATCCGAAGCGTAAAATTCACGGTCCTGCCAATCGAAGCCAAGCCAGCGCACATCTTTTTTGATCGACTCGACGTATTCGACGTCTTCTTTGCTGGGATTCGTGTCATCGAAACGGAGATTGCACAGTCCGCCGAATTCAGCCGCAAGCCCAAAGTTGAGGCAGATTGATTTGGCGTGGCCTATGTGAAGATAGCCATTCGGTTCCGGGGGAAATCGGGTGTGCACTCTGCCTTGATTCTTACCTTGTTTGAGATCTTCTGTGATGATGGTTCGAATAAAATGAGAGGGTGCTCCATCAACTGCTGCCGCGGTTGTTCTTATTCCGTTTCCCGTTCCTTTCGTTTCCACGAACTCTACTCCTTGTTGAATATTCACATAGTAGCATAATCATAGGAAAATTTAACGCGCCATTGACGCAATTTTTGCCTCCTGTTAGCTTACCCGCATGGCTCAAGTTCGCGCTCGTTTCGCTCCTAGTCCCACCGGCTATTTGCATATTGGCGGCGCGCGCACCGCTCTTTTTAACTATCTCTTTGCTCGCCACCATGACGGCAAGTTTATACTGCGGATTGAAGATACCGATCGGGAGAGATCCACGCCGGAGGCGATTCAAGCCATTTTGGACGCCATGAAGTGGTTGGCACTCGATTCTGACGAAGGTCCTTTTTTCCAGACCGAGCGTTATCCGCTCTACAAAGAGAAGATCCAAGAACTCTTGGCTGTAGGAAAAGCTTATCCTTGCATCTGTTCGGCGGCCGAACTGGATGCCAAGCGGCAGTTGGCGATGAAGGAAAAACGCAAACCGATGTATGACGGCACTTGCCGGCCAGCGGACGGTGTGATTCCTTCCTTACCCTCAGATAAGCCTTACACTGTTCGTTTTCGCTCGCCGCGCGATGGTTCGACCATCGTCAAAGACTTGATCAAGGGCGATGTAGTTTTCGACAACCGCGAGCTTGACGATCTCATCATCGCTCGCTCTGATGGCACGCCGACGTACAACTTTTGTGTCGTCGTTGACGATATCGACATGGGCATCACCCACATCATCCGCGGTGACGACCACCTTTCGAACACACCGAGACAGATCCAACTCTATGAGGCTTTCGGTCATCCTCTTCCCGAATTCGGTCACGTACCGCTGATTCTCGGCACAGATAAAGCTCGGCTCAGCAAGCGGCACGGCGCCACGTCAGTCATGGCTTATCGCCACATGGGATATTTTCCTGAGGCGGTCGTCAATTATTTGGTTCGCCTGGCCTGGTCGTACGGCGACCAGGAGATCTTCTCACGCGAGGAACTGATTGAAAAATTCAGCCTGGAAAACGTCGGAAAATCCGCCGGCGTATTCAATCCGGAAAAATTCCTTTGGGTCAATTTTCATTATTTAAAATCCCGACCAGTCGCGCAATTGGCCGACGAGATCGTGCCTTATATCCGAGCCAAAGGTTATCCCGTGCCGCAAGACAAACAGTGGCTGGAACGAATGATCGCGACGCTGCAAGAGCGAGCAAAAACTTTAACCGAGCTTGTCGATGCCGCGCACTACTATCTGTCCGATGAGATTTCTCTTGATGAGAAAGCGGCGAAGAAGTTCTTAACGAAGGATACGGCCGAGCCGATCGAGAGTTTGATCCAGAAATTATCTGCGCTCAGGGATTTCAGCGCAGCGAGCGTCGAACAGGCTTTTACCGCAACTCTGCAGGAGCATGCTCTGCCGATGGGTAAACTCGCCCAGCCGGTGCGAGTCGCGTTGACCGGCTCTACGGTCAGTCCTGGTATCCACGATGTCATTGCCGTGCTCGGTAAAGAGCGAACCATCCAGAGGCTGCGCAAGGCGTTGGAACTCATCCCGCAACTTGACTCTATTTCGTAATTCTTTTAGGTTTATCATTCGCGATTTTGAGGAGTCGGCTAATTGGTAAGCCACCTGACTCTGGATCAGGCGATTGAAGGTTCGAGTCCTTCCTCCTCAGCCATGGTCCCATCGTCTAGCGGTTAGGACACCGGCCTCTCACGTCGGGAACACGGGTTCGATTCCCGTTGGGACCACCACCAAACCGCTGCGCAAATACTCTCTCACCTCACCTTTTTGAAATCGACAGTTGTCACGGCGCCAGGCGTTTATCGATTGTGATAATGGTAAAAAAATCACTGCTCGCGGCCGCGGCAAGACAAATTAAGGAGAATCTGCATGAAATTCTACGGTAAAGGTCAGCCTTTAACTCGAGCGGGCCTCAACAAAGCGCTCGCCCTGCTCGGCCTCGGTCCCAACGACTCGGCCTATATTTGGACCGTCGTCGAAGTCGAAACGGCCGGTGTGACTCAGGGGTTCGGCTTTCGCGTCGACCGCCGGCCGCAGATTCTTTTCGAGCGCCACATCTTTCGCAAACGTACCGACGGTCG
>VBKY01000106.1:0-23447 GCA_005879255.1 Deltaproteobacteria bacterium | reverse complement strand
AATACAACAAATTGGAAAAGGCAATTGCCTTGTGCGCCAAGGCCAGATTGGGCATTGAACCGGCGCTAAACTCGGTGTCCTGGGGCATGGGCCAAGTGATGGGATTTAACCACGACGTGGCGGGTTTTAAATCAGCCGCGAGAATGGTTCAGGCCATGGTGCGAAACGAGGATACTCAGCTTGCCGCCATGTGCGGCTTTCTAAAAGCCAACGGCTTGGCCGCACTGTTGGTGAATCGAGATTGGGCCGGGTTCGCCAAACGCTACAACGGTCCGAGTTACTGGCAAAACCATTACGACGTGAAATTGGCCGAGCAATATCAACGATTCGCCAGCGGTTCGCTGCCGAATCTGGAGATGAGAACCGCGCAAGTTGCCTTGCTTTTCCTCGGCTACGCGCCCGGGAAAATCGACGGTTGCATTGGGCCGCGCACTCGCGCTGCGATTAAGAACTTCCGCATCGCCGCGGGGTTGCCCGCCGGTGAAGAACTTGACGGTCCCACCTACCAGCTCTTATGTAAGAAAGCGGGCATTCGGTCTTAAGTGCAAACCACTTTCCTTTCGGCCACCGCAACACTGCTGCAAATTCACGCCGACGAAACCAACCGAGGTCGCATCATGTCGCTTTTCGGCTTGATCAATCGCGGACTTGGACCGATGGGTAGTTTTCCCTTCGGCCTGATCGAAACGGTTGTCGGGGCGCCATGGACCGTGGCGGTTTGCGGTTTTCTCACCGTTGGTTCGGTCGCCTACGCTGTTCTCTACCGCGCTGATCTGCGCCACGCCAAGCCTATCGACGAGACATGATGCCCGTAGTAGCTCAGGCAAGAGAACGAACTGAAACCATCGAGGATCTAGCTTCTCGCTAGCCCGGGAGGTTGCTCATTGTGCGATACGTTCGCGGCAGATTGGGCTGCGCGACTCGCTAGCGGCCAACTGGGTTCAAATCTTCGCTTGGGTGCGCAGATTTTCGATCCGCTGGCGGACGATCTCGCCCAGATCCGACGTTGGCAAGCTGTCGGGGATTTGAATGGATTCAGCGCCTAATTGGGCGAGCTTCTCATTCAGCCCATAGAGACTTGAGCGGATGCGCTCGTAGTCCTGGAGGTACTGCCGACAAGCCAAGATGTTGTCATCGATCTCCTCGAGACATTTGGTCAGGCGGCGGCTTTCCTGGCTGAAAGTCTGGCGCAAGTGATCGACGTTGGCCTGGATAATCTGTTCCTCCACGGGTCGAATCTGCTTGGCAATCTCATTCTTCATGTCTTGCAGTGCTTGCAGTAAGCGTTCGTAAGATTGTTCTTCTCTCATAAGATCCTCCGGCATTTGAAATCTCGACTCTCGAGGTGATGAAATGTAGTGTTGCGCCAGAGACTCCGAGACTCTCTTCTTGACCAGGGTCAGAGCCGCCTGCGTATCGCGAATTTTTTCGTCGAATCGCTTTTCATCAGCGATCAATTTGACCAGCTTTTCGATCGGGCCTGCTGCTAAGGTCATGCTTCTCTCCCAGGTGTCTATTCGTGTCTCCGACGAGACCTACGTATCATTATTTATCCAGTACAAGCCCAAACTGCAAGAACTCATGATTCTAGAACTAGCAAGGGCAAAAAAAGTAGTTTAGGGTGAATTTACGAAGGGCGAATCGCAACCTGAGGTCGAAAAGAATTCGGTTATCGTTTCGCGCGCGATTCATGCAAGGCCGCGACAATTTGGTCACAACTCGCCAGAGGCCGAAGCGGGAACCGAGAATTGGGAAATCTTCGGTCAATCGAGGCCGGTATCACAGCGGAAGAGCGATTAAAGAAAAATTGGAGTGGTCACGGCCGCGTGATAGGGTCACTTGACGCTGCACCTAGCTAATTTAAGAGCCCGGCAATCAGCCGCGGATTACTTCTTGCCAGAATCTTTATTCTCGTTGAGCTGCCGCTTCCACCCCAAAGTCCTCGACTTTGCGGCGATCTGCTCGGCCTCGGCGATCAAACCCTTTTGCTGGTAGAAAATCGACAAACTCGTGTAGGCTAGTTCGTCGTCGGGGGTGACCTCAATCAGTCGCTTGCCCATTTCGATGGCTTGGTCGAGCTTTTCTTGATGCGCGTAGGTCATCGCCAACGCGTGCAACGCGTCCGCGTAATTGGGATCTTCATCGAGCGCGCGCCGATAGGCCGCAGCCGCTTCATCCAGCTTGTTCTGTGCGAAGAGCTCCATTCCTTGGTTGTAATGATCTTCTTTGTTCACGGCTCGAACCAGTTGGTTTTGGAAGTTGCGGCTAAATTTGGTGTCTCGGCGAGTGGCGCGAAGGGGCTTGGCTCTTTCGCTCGGGACGACATTGCTGCAGGAGAATTTTTTTCAGCATCGCAGGGTTGACGGGTTTTTTGAAGATCACGCCTTGCAGTCCCTCCAAGCAACTGCGCTTGATGATATGATCTTTGTCATAGTTAAATGCCGTCATCAATACGACGGGGAGTTTCGGTGTGGTTTTTTTGACCGCCTGATAAAGCTCGTAGCCGTCCATGTCGGGCATGACGACGTCGCTTAACACGAGATCGAATTTTTCGCTTCCGAGACAGTCCATTGCCTGGACACCGGACGCGGCGGTCTCGATGCAACAGCGCTCGGCTTCGAGCAGATCTTGAAGAGACTGACAAACGCCCGCGTCGTCATCGACGATCAGGACTCTAAGGCCGCTCAGCGGAAAGCGCTCATCGGGTTTTGGCCGATCGCAAGGTTGCCTGGCGTCGTCGACGTGAAGATCGGTCATCATCTTGCCATTCAAGTATTCCTTAATACCGTACTCGCCCTCATCCGCCATTTGACTGATGCGCCCGGTGATGTCTTGAATTTTTTTCACTTGCGACGCTAGTGACTCCAGCCGATCGGACTCGACGATGTAGTCCTCATCGCTGGCCACGCGGCCCACGTATTGACGCAGCATCTCGATTTGATTAACCAGCACTTCGAGAGAATTGTTGATCTCATGCGATAGTCCGATGGCGATTTCGGCGAGTGTAACGAGTTGGTCGCGGAGGCGAATCTCCCTGATGTCTTTGGCGAAGCCTATGGACCCGATCTCGTTGCCCTGGTCGTCGTAGGTAATTGACGCCGAGATCGCTACCGGGATCTTCTCCCCTTTTTTGGTCTTGAAAACGGTTTCGAAATTGCGTACCCGGCCCTTGCTTGCACCGTCGCCAGCGCGCATAGCGGCCATAACCCTGCGCGCCTCTTCAAGGCTCGGATAAATTTTCAAAACGCTCTTCCCCAGGACCTCTTCGAAGCTGAAGCCGAGATTTTGCCGCGCGCCATCGTTGTAAAAAATAATTTTTCCGTTCTTATCGACGGAAATTATTATGTCCGGGCAGCTTTCGACGAGTTTTTGGAAATATTGAACGGGTAGGGCCATAAACGCGGTGCTTAATTGCATGATAGGTCGAACCGCGATATCAATGCAAGAGCCTTCGAGCTACACCGAGTTGGCGCGCCTTACGACTAATTCGATCTGCCACATCCGTTTCCATGGAACCGACGAAAGACACTCGGCAACTTAACTGGTTGTTGGCGTGGGCGGTGGTTTTTTGCGACATCGGCACATCCGTCTACTACGTGCCCGGGATTCTTTACGGCCATGTCCACGACGCCACGCCGTTTTTTGTTTTGCTCACCACCGGCGGATTCATCCTGCTATCACTCAAGTACATCGAAATATCGTGGCGCAACCCGGAAGGCGGCGGCGTCGTAACGATCACCACGAAAGCCTTCGGTCCGATGTGGGGCTGTCTCGGCGGCATGCTGATCACCGTAGATTACTTTCTCACCACGGCGATCTCCGCCGTCGCGGGATTTCAATACATCGGCAGCGCCTTTAACGCGATAGATCCGCAAATTGTCCTCTTATCCTGCGCTGGTGTCGGCGTGCTAGCGGGGCTCAACATCATCGGCATTCGCGAGAGCGCATCAGTAGCGCTCGTTATGGCTTGCGCTTCTTTCGTCGTCAATCTCATCGTCATTGGCGTGGCAATTTTTACAATGGACGCCATCCAATGGAACGCGGTTCTGAACAAATTGGGGCCAGCCCACGGGATTTCGAGTTACGAACTCTTGGTTGGATTTGCTTCGGCCTGGCTCGCCTTCTCCGGGTTGGAAAGTATCAGCCAGCTTAGTCCGGCCATGCGTTTTCCGCTGCGCCGAACGACCCGCCGGGCCATGGCCGCGGTTATGATAACCATGATCGTAACCTCTCCGGTTTTGACGGCGTTATCCATTGGCCTGTTGCCGGAACAGCTCAAAGCCACCGAAAGCGAGCGATTCATTTCCGAGCTAGGTCTTATCGTTGGCGGCTTGGGCATCAAGCTGGCCGTAGTCCTTACGGCCTCGAGTTTGCTCCTGTTTGCTTCGAACACCGCGATCATCGGCACGTACCATGTTTTTCTCGCCCTGGTGAAAGGCGGTTTTTTGCCAAAAATCATCGCCGTGCGCAACGGTACGTTCAACACGCCGCACATCGCTGTAGCGATCGCGACCAGTATTCCAGTGCTAGTCATATTGTTAAGTCGCGGCGAAATGAAATTGCTCGGCGATATGTACGCCTTCGGGCTGTTGGGCGCGTTCGTCTTTTCCTCGTTGAGCTTGGATACAATTCGTTGGCGACTGGGGCGGCGCGATCCCGTCTTTTGGCTGGGCGTTCTGACAACGGCCATGCTCGTGGTTGCCTGGGGCGTCAACCTCATCGAAAAGCAGCTGGCCACGTACTTCGGCGGCGCGGTGACGGCGATCGGCATGCTGACAGCGGTCGGCGTAAGGCGGGCGTGGTTCGTCGACTTACTGCTACGCATTCCCATCATCCACCGCCTCCAAACCCGCGCTTATCGGGCGTCAGAGGACCTGGTTGAAGATCAGCTCAAGGGTTTGGTGACGCTGGCTGAAGCCGTCGAAGTGAAGCCGCTCTATTCGTCCTCCACACTCCTGGCCTTGCGTGACGAATCGCCGCGGCTGATTCAAGAAGGCATCACGCGCGCGAAAGGCCGCGGTGATGCGGCGCTCTACTGCATTTACGTGGAAGAGTGGCCAGGACTGTTCGCCGGCGATACACCGCACGCGCCCAATGAGGAAGGCGTTCGCACTCTACGGGCAGCCCTTCAAGCCGGGCGCCATAGGAATATAGAGATCATTCCTATTTGGGCCGTCTCCCACAATGCCGCCGAAGCCATTAGCAACGCTGCCAAAGTATTGGACGTTCGGCGTTTTACCATATGCTCCGCGGCCGAGTCGTCAAGGGGCTGATGAAGAGACTGCCCCGGGATTGCCACCTAATGATCATCAATTGAGTTCACCTCAGTCCAAAACCGAGGTGAACTCATCCTGAGCGGAGCCGAAGGATCTGCCAGTGCGAACGTGAAGTGAACTCATCCTCAGCGAACGCGAAGCAGAGCATCTTTCTCCGCTTTGTGCCCGGAAAAAATCCTGCTGGGCCTTTACATTACCGTTTCTTCGCTCGCTTTGGCGGATTGTTCGACGAGCTCGTGCGCCTCTTCGACACCGAGAAACCGGTCGATCGCTGCATGCCCGGCGTAGAGCAGGGGCGTTATGCCGAGCGCGATGATCAGCTTGAACGAATAGTTCGAGATGGCCACGGTCAAAAATTCAGATGTCTTTACCTTGCCGGGAAGCCAGAATGCGATGCCGATGATGACGATGCTATCGATGAGTTGGGACACCACGGTCGAGCCCGTCGCGCGCATCCACAGGTATCGTTCGCCTGTCCTGTGCCGAACCACCCAGAAAATGCCGACGTCGACCAGTTGACTGACGGCGAATGCTATCACGCTGCCAACGATGATCCATAGAGATTGGCCGAAGACCGCGTAAAACTGCGCATCGCTGACCGGCGAAAAGGAAGCGGCCGAAACTTGCATGGCAAAAAATATCACAAGGAACGCGTAGACGATCAGCGCAATCGTCATGAAGGTGAGCCTCTTCACGCCTTCACGGCCGAAGTACTCGTTGATTAGGTCCGTGGCAATGAACACCACCGGCCAGGGAATGACGCCGATACTCAATGTAAACGGACCGAGAGTGAAAAGTTTACCGCCCGTCAATTCACCGAGAATGGCGTTAGTGACGAAGAACCCGGCTAATGCCAGATAAACGATATCTCTCCGGGTTTGAATGCCCATGCTCAATCGCTCCGAGGTGTTTCACCAGGTTCAAGCGGAAAGCTATCGCATGCCGATGCTTTTAAGAAATCCGGATTTGGCGAGGGCGTCGACGAACGAGTTGTCGTAGAAGTCTCTTGGATCGGCGTTCTTGGCGTTCGGGAATTCCTTTTCATCGAGATAGTCGAACTGGCCCTTGATCGCCTCGGGCCGCACCGCGAGACTCATCGCCCAGTACGGCGCGAAGGCTTCATAGGTTCCGTCGATGGTCGGCGCGTCGTCGATTTTGGCGTACTTGCCGATCATCTTTTTAGCCGTCGCCGCATCTTTGCGAGATAGGGCGACTCCTTCGGCGATCGCCTTCAGGAAGGCGTAAACCGTGTTGGGGTTGCTTTTGAGAAACTTCTCAGTCGTACCGTAAGCAACTTGGAATGCGGGAATATTGAGCTTGCCGATATCGACTAGAAGATTGAGACCGGATTCTTTCGCTTTAAGCGTGTTGGGCGCCGAGAGCGTGCCGGCCGCAGTTTTGCCGCCAATTATTGAGCTTAGGATCGCCGGCACCGTCTGCACATAAAGAATTTGCACGTCTTTGTCTGGCGCCAGCCCGTTTTTTTTTAGCGCCTCGCGTGTCGCCGTGTCGAGGGCGGCGCGCGGCGTGCTCGCAGCAATGGTTTTTCCTTTTAAATCATGGATCGTTTTGAATTCCTTGGCCGCCCAAATCTGAAACACCAATTGTTGCATGGTGCCGGCAAAATATTTTACCTGGCCGCCGCGCAGCCGCGCATTGATCAGATCCGGCCCGTCGGTATAAAAATCCGCGTCTTCAGACACCACCGCTTGTGCAGACACCTGAGGAGTGAGTAATTGCAAGTTCGCATTCAAACCATATTTCTTGAATAATCCCACCTCGTAAGCGACCCAAATCGGCGTAAACGCGCCGCTCGGCTGCGCATAGGTGACAATCACATCGGGCTTTTCCGGCTTGCCGCCGACATCGGCAGCAAAGGATGACGACACCAATCGAACCATGAGATATGCGGCTAAAATCACCGATGGCGCAATTGCCGTTGACTTCGAAATAATCATCCTTGCTCCTCTCTACACAGACACTTTAATCTTTCACTTACCAAGCCTCGTCAGCTCGGTGCCGGCGGTCCCAGACTCGAAGCCGCAGTCACATGGCGCACGTCAACGATCTTTAGCTCGACGGTCGACGCGCCGTTCCAATCATTTTCACTCAACCGATAGGCAACGTCGATGATCTCTCCGACCATGCCGGGATAATCATTATCCACGCCGAAGATTACACCGCCGATCACACGACCGCCGTCGCGCAGCCGGTAGCGAACCCCAGCAGAAAAAACCTTTCGCTCACAAACTTCCACTTGAGACGTCATGAACAACGGCTCCGGATTGCCGACGCCAAAAGGCTTTAGCACATCCAGCTCGCGTGCCAACGGAAAGCCGATATCGGAGAAGCGTAACTGCGCATCCACTTCGAGCAGCGGCGACAAGTCTTCGGCCGTGAGGATTTGCCGCGCGACGCTTTCGAAGGCTTCGGCGAAATGTTCCAAATTCGCCGATTGGATCGACAAGCCGCCGGCGTATTCGTGACCGCCGAACTTTTGCAAGTGTTCCGCGCAACGGCGAAATCCCTCGACCATATGAAAGCCGCGGATGCTGCGCGCCGAGCCCTTACCTGCGCCGCCGTTGAATCCGATCACAACCGTAGGACGATAATATTTTTCGACGATCCGTGAAGCAACGATACCGAGCACGCCCGGATGCCAGCCCTCGCCCGCCAAAACCAAAGAGTGGCGCTTTCCACCGTCAACGGCGCTGCTTGCCTGCGCCAATGCTTGCGCCAATACCGCCGCCTCGATCGTGCGGCGTTCGCTGTTATGAGCGTCCAGCTCCTGCGCGATACGCAGCGCGACGTCATTGGAGTCAGTGGTCAGCAATTCGACCACCTTGATTCCGTAATCCACTCGTCCCGCCGCGTTGATGCGTGGTCCCAGGCGAAAGCCGACTTGTCCAGCGCTCACTTCTCCGGCAGCGATGCCGGCTACCTGTTTAAGCGCGACGACGCCGGGACGCGTGGAGCTCGCCAGCTCGGCAAGCCCGCGGCGAATCAGAGTTCGATTCACACCCTTGAGCGGAACCATGTCGGCAATCGTGCCAAGCGTCACGATATCGAGATAACGGCGAATGTCAGGATCCGCCGAGCCGCCGAACCAACCTTGTTCGCGCAACCGTGCGCGGAGCGCGATGACCACGTAAAAAGCCAATCCTGCAGCACAGAGCCCTTTGTCGGGGAAAGCGCAATCCTTGCGATGTGGGTTGATCACTGCCACCGCGGGAGGAAGTTCATCGGGCGGCTGATGATGGTCGACAACGACGACATCCAACCCCATATCACCCGCCGCCGCAACTTCCTGTGCGTTGGAGATGCCGCAGTCCACAGTGACGACCAAATCAACGCCTCGCTCCTTAAATCGCCTGAGCCCTTCAGTATTGAGACCGTAGCCTTCTTCGATGCGATGGGGAACATGGTAGATCGGCTGCGCGCCGACTTCGCGCAAGAAGGAAACGAGCACGGAGGCTCCGGTGGTGCCATCGACGTCATAGTCGCCCCAAATGCCGATTTGCTGCTTGTTTTTGATTGCTTCAACCAAGCGTCGTACCGCCGGCTCCATGTCGGCCATTTGGAATGGCGAAGGGAGATCGCTGCGCAAACTGGATGACAGATAGCGGCGAGCCGACTGGATGTCGGCGAAATCGCGCAAGACAAGAATATGCGCAATGAAGGGGGAAATTTTTAAATTTTCGACGTAATGATCAACAAGTTCTTGTTCGGCTTCCTTGAGCAGCCAGCGTTTGCGTGTAATGCTCGACATTTAGACGAAAAGGATGCAAAGCGTAGAGCGCAGAGCGCAAAATGAAAAGCTCCATGCCTTCAGAACCGGCCGGTAGGTTCTCCCAGTCCGTATTCCAATTTTTGGCGCTTTGCGCTTTGTCCTTGGCTCTTTGCTATTCGCGTTCATTTCCTTATCCTGCCCTTTTCCCAAAGCAGGATAACCGGGCTGGCGATAAAGATTGTCGAGTAGACACCGGAGAAAAAGCCGACCAACAACGCAAATGCAAACGGTCGAATGACTCCACCACCGAGAATAAAAAGGGCCAATAACACGAGAATGGCGGTTCCGGTAGTGATAATGGTTCGGCTGAGGGTCTCGTTGATGCTCATATTGATGATACTTTCTAAGCTGTCTCGCTTGATCTTGCGCAAGTTATCGCGGACGCGATCACACACAATGACCGTGTCGTTGACAGAAAATCCGACAACCGTAAGCAGCGCGGCAACGATGGTCAAATCGAACTCGTAATTGGCGACGAGTAGAGCGCCAATGGTAACAAGAACATCGTGAATCAAGGCGATGACCGCTCCTAAACCAAAACGCAGCTCGAAACGCAACCAGATGTAGACCCCCATCATGATTGTTGCCGCGATGACCGACCACGCTCCCTTTTCACGTAGTTCCCTGCCGACCTTTGGGCCGACCGACTCGATTCTGCGAACTTCAAAGCCGTTACTGCCAAACTGTTTTGTAAGTCTTGCTTTAATCTGTTCGCCGAGCTCGCCAAGTTGAGCGGACGTTCTTTGCAAGCGTACCAGAAATTCATTTGACCCTTCCTGACCAAAATCCTGAATCACCGTGTCTCCGGCGCCGAGATCACCCAATGCATTGCGAATTTCGGGGATGGTCACCGGCTTGGCGAATTTAAGTTGCGCCACGGTTCCACCGGCGAAGTCGACACCGAGTAAAGGACCTTTAGTGAAAAGCAGGATGAGGACGAGCAAATTTACCACCGATGAGATCGCGATCGCGATATAGCGGTAGCGTGTAAACGGAATTTTTGTGCCCGGTTTAATGAGTTCCATTGTGTATCCTTCAGATACTGATTTGCTTCAATTTGCCCGTGACGGCGCGATAATCATAGTAAATCCGAGTCATGTAGACGGCCGTCACCACCGTGGTCAATATACCAACGCAGAGGGTGACCGCGAACCCTTTGATCGGACCCGTGCCGAACTGAAAAAGAATCAGTCCGGAAAGAAATGTGGTTACGTTGGTATCGATGATCGCTGGCATAGCGTGTTGAAACCCGGCTTCAATCGCCGAGCGCGGTGTTCGCCCGGCTCTTAATTCTTCACGAATCCGTTCATTGATGAGTACGTTGGCGTCCACGGCCATACCGGCGATGAGCACGATTCCGGCGATACCCGGCATGGTCAGGACAGCTTTGAGAGCAGCGAGAATCGCCAGCAGGAAAAGAATGTGAAACAGCAGCGCGACATCAGCGATCGCTCCAGCGCCTCGGTAATAGACAATCATGAAAACAATAACCAAGCTGCTGCCGACGACGAAAGAGATAACACCCTGGCGAATGGAATCGCTCCCTAAGGATGGTCCGACGGTTCTCTCTTCAAGTATCTCGACCGGCGCCGGAAGCGCGCCCGCGCGCAGAACAATCGATAGATCCCGCGCTTCTTTGATGTCGAAACTGCCGGTGATCGAAGCCCGGCCGCCGCCGATCCGCTCCTGGATCACCGGCGCCGAATAGACTCGATTATCGAGGACAATGGCGAGCCGCCGTTTGACGTTAGCCGCAGTGATTTGTTCAAACAGCCGTGCGCCGCTAGCGTTCAATATCAGCTCTACAGAGGCCCCGTGAAGCTGCTCGGCCGGCCGCACGCGCGCGTCCTGAATGTATTCACCCGTCATCAACGGCCGCGATTCCACTACGTAAGCTTGTTTCTCCGCCGCCAGCCCCTCTCCTTTTCCCGCGTGGCCGTAGAGCACTTGGCGGCCGGGCGGCGGACCGTTCTTTATCGCGTCTTCTACATTGACCGTGTCATCGACCAATTTGAACTCCAACAACGCCGTCTTGCCGATGATCTCCTTGGCACGCTCCGGGTCTTGGATTCCGGGCAGCTGGATGAGGATATTTTCTTGTCCTTCGCGCTGAATAATCGGCTCGCTTACGCCGAATTGATCAATGCGGTTACGGATCGTTTCCAGAGACTGATCCACGGCGTAGTCGCGCAAGGAGCGCAGCTCTTCTTTGCTCAAGGTCAAATAAAATTCGCTGATGCCGCCGCTGGTTTGCGGCGTCTTAGCCTCCACGAGGTTACCAAAATCGCTCTTAAGTATCCCGCGCACGCGCTCCGCATTTGTTGCGGCAACCTTGACTTGAATTTGCGTGCCTTCGACCCTTTCCACAGAAACGCCCGAAACCCCTTTCTCGCGCAGAACGTTTATTAAATCGCCTCTAATTCGTTCCACGGTATTTTCGATCGCCTTATCCACTTTCACACCGAGAACCAGATGGCTGCCGCCTTGGAGATCAAGTCCAAGCTTGATTCGATCCGTCGGTAAAAAACTGCTCCACCAAGAAGGCAAGGGGCTCACGAAGGTGGGCACTAAATAGATAATCGCCGCCACGATCGCTATGGCGAAAATAATCGCCCGTGTCAGAACGCTCTGTCGCATCCCCCTATCCCTTTCCTTCTTTGGCGGCTTTTTCGCCGGTGACTACGGCTGAGATCTGAGGCCGGTGCACACGGATTCTTACGTTCGGCGCCACCTCCAACGTCACCACCGTTTCCTTTAAGTCGATCACCTTACCGTAAATTCCTCCGGAGGTCATCACTTCGTCGTTCTTTTTCAGCTTGTTGAGCAGCTCCTGGTGTTCCTTCGACTTTTTTTGCTGCGGCCGAATCACCATAAAGTACATGATGATGAAAATCAGAACGAACGGGATGAGCGTCATAAGGGGACCCGGGCCCGCGCCTGCCGGCGCGCTTTGCGCGTAAGCAATATCGATCATGATTCCTCCTAGAATGGTTGATTCACACGCTGTCGCCGATTTTGCCTAGCTCCGTCCAGGTCTCGGATCGAGGGTCGCGAATCGCTTCCCGACACTTATCCATGAGCCGGTGATAAAAGTAAAGATTGTGCAGGCTATTTAACTGCGAAGAGAGAATTTCCCCGGCCATGTACAGATGACGCAAATAACCTCGCGAGAAATTGCGACAGCAATAACAACCGCAGGCTTCGTCCAGCGGCCGCGGATCGCCGCCGAACTCCGCGCGTTTGATATTCAGTCTTCCTTGGAAAGTAAACAGCGTGCCGTTGCGCGCGTTGCGAGTGGGAATGACGCAATCGAACATATCGTAGCCGGCGCGCACGGCACTGACGATGTCTTGGGGCCGGCCCACGCCCATCAAATAACGCGGGTGGGTCTCCGGCAATAATTCTACGGTAAAATTGCCGATGGCATGGAGCTTTTCCTCGCCTTCGCCGACGCCTAGTCCGCCTACGGCAAAGCCGTCGAAAGCCATTCGCGTCATTGCGTCGACGCACCATCGGCGTAAGTCTCGGAACAACCCGCCTTGAATGATGCCGAACATCAGCTGGCCTGGCGCGCTGCGGGCACGGAAGGAGCGCTCGGCCCAGCGAATCGTCCGCGCGGTGGACGCATGAACATAATCACGCGGCGCATCGTGGGGAATGCATTCATCCAGCACCATCGCGATGTCGCTGTCCAGCGCCTCTTGGATTGCGATCGCCTTGTCAGGAGTAAGCAAATGAGTCGCACCGTCCAAGTGCGACTGAAAACGTACGCCTTCTTCGGTGATCTTGCGCGTCGCGCCTAAACTGAAGACCTGGAAACCCCCGCTGTCGGTCAATATCGGACCGTCCCAACCCATGAAGCGGTGCAAGCCGCCCAGTTGGCGGATCAATTCGTGGCCGGGCCGCAAGTAGAGGTGATAGGTGTTGCCGAGCAGGATCTGGCAGCCCATCTCCCGCAAATCTCGCGGCAACATCGCTTTGACGGTCCCCTGCGTTCCGACCGGCATGAAGCACGGCGTTTCGACAGCGCCGTGGGCCGTCACGAGGCGACCAAGGCGGGCATTGGTATCGGGATCTTTTCTGATGACGGTGAAATGACTGGACATTGTTCAATTTTCGATTTTGGATTTTCGATTACCGGACTAAGATTAGGAAGCTGGAAGAAGGGTCTTTGACAGCCGCGAGTTTTTCAATCCAAATTCTGCAACCCAAAATTCTAGAGGATCAGCATCGCATCGCCATAGCTGTAGAACCGATATTTTTTTTCGATCGCTTCTCGATAAGCCCGTCGTACGAGATCCAAGCCGGCAAACGCTGCAACGAGGACCAATGGCGTCGAGCCGGGGAAGTGAAAGTTCGTGATCAGGGCGTCCAAAACGCGAAACGAATCACCCGGGCGGATGTAGAGTCGGGCGATGCCCTCGTCTGTGATGATCCGGCCTTTCTGAAGCGCGATCCATTCGAGCGCTCGCGTGGTCGTCGAACCGACTGCCACCACGCGACCGCGCATTTGCTTGGTGCGATTAATTTTGTCCGCCGATGCCGCGCTGAGACTGTACCGCTCCCCCTCCATGCGGTGGTTTTCGATCTCGGCTTCGCGCAGCAGCTGAAAAGTACCCGGCCCGACGTGGAGGGTCAACAGTGTGCGCTCGATGCCTCTCGCTCCCAGTTTCGCGAACAGCTCCGGCGTGAAGTGAAAACCCGCCGTCGGTGCTGCAATGGCTCCCGAGTGCGCGGCATACACCGTCTGATAGCGCTCCCAATCCAGTGTCTCCGTGGCGCGCTGGCGCCGCACATAGGGCGGTAACGGCGGCTCGCCGAGAGCTTCAAGTTGCTCGCTGAACTCGCCGGCGTGATGAAACTCGAGCCCAAAACGGCCACGCCCCAGATCACCGATCACCTGCGCGGTCATGCGCTCGCTAAAATTGAGCACGCCACCGACCCGCGGTTTTTTCGCGGCGTCCACCAGTGCGATCCACAAGCTGCGGGCCGCGTCCGGAAATCGCTCGAGCAACAGCACTTCGACCTTGCCGCCGCTGTCTTTTTTCCCGCGCAGGCGCGCGGGAAAAACTTTCGTATCGTTGAGAACCAAGAGATCGCCCGAGTCGAGAAACTCACCGAGGTCGGAAAAAATGCTGTGAACCATCTCGCCTGTGGCGCGGCGGAGCACGAGTAAACGCGACTTTTCGCGCTCGCGGCTGGGAAATGCCGCGATCAGGGATTCGGGAAGCTCGTAAGTGAATTCTTCAAGATTCATGAACGACTGCGTACAGGAGCAGGCCATACCTGCCCCTACCATGATTGAAATGGATCGATGCGAGCGGGTCTTTCGACCGGTTGGGCTATGTCTGATCGTTTCTCTTGAGGAACGGCGTCAGCAAATCGATCGGCACAGGAAAAATCGTCGTCGAATTTTTCTCCGACGCGACTTCAACCAAGCTCTGGAGAAAACGCAGTTGCAACGCCATCGGCTGTTTGCCGATGACTTCGGCCGCATCGGCCAACTTTTGCGAGGCTTGAAACTCGCCATCGGCATGAATAACCTTGGCACGGCGCTCGCGCTCTGCTTCAGCCTGTTTTGCCATTGCTCGTTGCATTTCCTGCGGCAAGTCGATGTGCTTGAGTTCGACCAAGACAACCTTAATCCCCCAGGGATCGGTTTGCTGATCGAGAATTTCTTGAATACGGGTGTTGATTCGGTCTCGTTCCGCCAACAGCTCGTCGAGCTCGGCCTGGCCGCACACACTGCGTAAGGTCACCTGAGCCAACTGCGAAGTAGCGAAGAGATAATTTTCGACTTCAATCACCGCCCGGCTTGGTTCGAGCACGCGGAAATAGAGCACGGCGTTCACTTTCACTGAAACGTTGTCGCGTGTAATCACGTCCTGGGGCGGAATGTCCATGGTCACCGTGCGCAGGTCCATTTTGACCATTTTCTCGATTCCCGGAATGATATAGACGATGCCGGGACCGCGCACACCCACCATGCGGCCAAGTCGAAAGACAACCGCCCGTTCGTATTCTTTCAAAATCTTAACGCCGCTTATGATCGCCACCACGACGAGGATCAGAAAAGTCACAGGCGCTCCAAAACCAAACATGCCTACCTCCTCACGCGTCCTGGGATGATCGGCGCACTTTGAGACTCATCCCCTCATAGCCAACCACCTCCACCTTCTCACCGACGTCGATCTCGCTGTCTGCTCGCGCGTTCCAGTATTCCCCATGAACAAAAATCTTGCCCGAAGGAATCAGCTTGCCTCTTACCTCGCCAATTTCGCCGATGAGCCCCTCCATCCCCAATGCCGGTTTCGACTTCTGCGAGCGAAAAACCAGGTAGCTCACGGCCAACACAAAGCTGCCAAGCGTCGCGACGGCGGTAACAATAATCGAGCGATCGACAATCAGATCGGAACCCTCAGTGTCGAAGAGAAAAAAAGATCCCAAAGCTAGAGAAATAATCCCGCCGACGCCAAGCACGCCGAAGCTGGGCGCGAAGGCTTCGCCGATCAGCAGGCCGATGCCGAGAATGATCAACCCGAGCCCGGCATAGTTGATCGGCAACAGCTGCAAAGACGCGAAAGCCAGCAACAGACAAATCGCGCCGGCCACGCCGGGAAAGATCACCCCGGGATGGGAAAACTCCATGTAGAGGCCGAGAATCCCCGCCATCATGAGCAAATACGCGATATTCGGATCGGCGATGGTATTGAGTACCTTTTGCTTGAGGCTCATCCCATAGCGTTCGACGCGCGCGCCCTTAAGTGACAGCTCATGCTTGCGCCCGTCGATGTCCACTTTGCGGCCATGGGCTTGCTCGAGCAGATCGTTGATGTCCTTGGCTACGACATCGATGACTTTGATCTTCAGCGCTTCTTTCTCCGTGATCGATACGCTTTTCCGTACCGCTTGAATCGCCCACTCGGTATTACGGCCGCGTTGCTGCGCGATGCTCTCGGCGAAAGAGGCAGTGAAGTTTTCGATCTTCTCGCCCATCACGCCTTTGACTTCCTGGCCGCCGCCAGCCACCGGGTGGGCCGCACCGATATTGGTTCCCGGGGCCATTGCCGCAATATGCGCCGCCATGGTGATGAACACACCTGCTGAACCCGCGCCCGCGCCGCTCGGAGCCACGTAAACTATCACCGGCACCGGCGCACCGAGCATCTCTTTGACGATCGTTCGAGTAGAGGTCAATAGCCCCCCCGGGGTATCGAGTTGAATAATCAAAGCCCGGGCGGCGTTCGCTTTCGATCGATTGATACTTTCTCGGATGAAGTCATCGACCGCGGGATTGATGGTGCCGTCGATCGAAATGAGATCCACGTGGGGCGTCGAAGCGTCCTTCGACTGCGCCAACACCGACGCGCCGGCCACCAGCAATGAAAAACAAAAATAAATTCTAAGCGTTTTCACCGCGCAGCTCTTGAATGACTTTTTTGATGTCTTCCCAGACCAGTTTCTTGTCCGCCGGGTTGCGTAACAAATAGGCCGGATGAAAGGTCGGCATCAGTTTAATGCCGTGATAACTGTGCCATTTGCCTCGCAGTTTGGTGATGGGAATCTTGCTTTGCAGCAATGTCTGTACGGCAAATTTGCCGAGACCAACGATGACACGCGGTTGCACCACGTCGATTTGTTTCTTTAGAAAAGGTTCACAGGCCGCCACTTCGTCGGGTTCAGGATTGCGGTTTTCCGGCGGGCGGCATTTGACTACATTGGCGATGTAAACATCTTCGCGTTTCATGCCCATGCCTTTGGTAATAATATCGGTGAGAAGCTGGCCGGCGCGGCCGACAAACGGTTCTCCCTGAAGATCTTCGTCTCGACCCGGTCCTTCGCCGACGAACATCAACTCAGCTTTCGGGTTTCCCACGCCGAACACCAGGTTGGTTCGGCCCGAGCAGAGCTTGCAGAGACGGCAATCGCCAATGGCGGCACGCAATTCTTCGAGACTCTTTGCTTTGAGCGCCTCCGCGTTCTGGGCGAATAGATCATCCACCGTTCCACCCCAGAGCTCGACTTTTCTCGGTGCGGCTGGTTTCACTTTGGCGAGGCTGCTTCCAGGCAGAATTCTAATTCCCCCGCGCTGTCGCCGCTGCAAATGACGTCGCAAGGAGATGACCAGTGTCGCAAACTCTTCGCTGCCGCTCTCTTCAGCCAAGGTAAATCAATCCTTTCACTCGCGGATCTTATCACCGGAGAGTTACGACTAGCAATAACGCTATCGGCTTAAACGGCGCGACGAGAAATTTCAGCCGAGCTTTCTTAGCTGTGCCAGGTACGCTTCTCGCAAGGTCGTAAAAAAGGCAAGCGTCTCGTTCCACAGATAGTCTTGATAGGTGTAATCTAAACCGTGGAAACCGCCGTCGTAATAAAGCAGCGTCGCTTCGCCATAAATACCCGAATGGAGATAGATTCGCTGGCAGGCATTTTTGGTAGACCCGAGGACGACTTTGTTCACATCGAGATAACCCGGGTCGAGATTCACCCGTCGTCCGCTCGACCCCCGCTCTCGATATTGTTCCTCGATGCGTTGAGTTTGTATTTTAGCGGCAGCGAGATTTCCTGGTGACGCGAGCGGCAAGAATGACACGAAACGGCGCAGCAAACCCGCGCCCATCTCCTTCTCATAGAATTTGGAAGCAGTCCAGGGAATCACTTCACTTCGACCGTCGACTTCGCCAAGAATAGCCGTTAATTCGGTTTCGACGGCAGTCAAAAGATCGGGTGAAGACGAAAGAAGAGCGACGAAGTATTTCGCCGGCTTGGGCTCCCGCGAAATACCCATCTCAGCGCTGGCTTTTCAGAGCGAGAAAATGGTCATAGATACAATCCGCCAATTCGTCTTTGCTCATCAGCGGAAGCGACCGCTTGGCACCGGTACGGTCAAGAATCGTCGCGATGTTGGTATCGCCGTCAAAGCCGCTGCCCGTCTCAGCGACGTTGTTGGCGATGATCATGTCGAGATTCTTCTCGCGCAGTTTCTTTTCGGCATTGGCGGTCAGTTCTTCGGTTTCGGCGGCAAAACCGACCAATAATTTGCCGTCTTTTTTGTCGCTCAACTCTTTCAAAATGTCCGGATTGGGCTCGAGTCGTAACTCGACCGGTTCTTTGCCGCGCTTCATTTTTTGGTCGGCAACCCTGGCGGGACGATAATCGGCCACCGCTGCCGCCATCACGATCGCGGTGCATTGAGCGAATTCCTTGATAACAGCGTCGCGCATTTCGGCCGCGGTGGTCACGGAAATCAGGCGCGCACCGGAAGGAGGTTCCAGCGCTGTTGGCCCGCTGATCAAAGTCACCTCAGCACCCCGGCGCACGGCGGCGCGCGCCAGCGCATACCCCATCTTTCCCGATGACCGATTAGAAATATAGCGAACCGGATCCAGCGGCTCGCGACTCGGGCCGGCGGTGATCAATAATTTTTCGCTGCCCAGATCCCTTTTCTTGAGCAAGCCGCCGATCGCTTCCGCAATCTTTTCCGCATCGGGGAGCCGACCCTTGCCCTCATAGCCACAAGCGAGAAACCCCTCCGCTGGTTCCATCACATGGTAGCCGAGCCGGCGAAGCTTGCGCAGATTCTCCTGGAGAATTGGATTTTCGTACATGTGGACATTCATCGCCGGCGCAATCAGAACCGGCGCCTGGGTAGCCATCAGCACGGTCGTCAATAAATCGTCAGCGATGCCATTGGCAAACTTGCCGATCACGTTGGCGGTGGCCGGCGCGATGACGAAAAGATCAGCGGAGTCCGCCAAGTTAATATGACCAATCTCCGATTCCTGAGTCAGATTAAATGTTTCAGTCGCCACGGGATTGCCGGAAATAGTTTGGAAAGTCAGGGGCGCGACGAATTCCACAGCGCCGCGGGTCATGATGACCTGAACTCGGTAACCGGTCTTGACCAACAGCCTGACGAGCTCGACCGCTTTATAACAGGCGATCCCGCCGGTTACGCCGAGAACGATCATAGCCTGATTAGCAGCAGTAACCACGATCTAAAAATAACCGATCCAATCAGACCGTGCAAACTTGCGTGAAACGATTGACGGAGGGACACAAGATGCCTATTTGCTGTGAAATCGACACCGACGCGACAATTTGTCACTTCGATACAACTTAGATGCTAACAGGGAGTCGTGATGGAGCGAAATAAACTCATCAAATTGCCATCCTTAGCTATTCCTCGAAACCCCACGACGATGGCACGCTTTTCGCTTAGATAGTCTCAGTTCGTCCTAGCCTTACTAGGTAAATTCACCGCGAGGCTTGACCCCCATAAGGAGTTCATGTAAGTGACAACAGCATGCGGAAGGAGAAAGTGATGAAGAGTGGTTTCTGGCATTGGATTCAGCGATTTTTGATGGCCGAAGTGTTGATCCTAGGGCTCGCCCTGCCCCTATTGATGATACGCTCAGGTGGCGCAGAGGAGCCTATCGTAGCGAGCGAGAGTATCGATCCAATGGTGGAAACTGTCGCACTCGACCAAGTCGGCAGTCAAGAGACCGTTGAGATCACTACAGCAGACGTCGGTGCAATGGCGGCGACCGCGACAGCCGGTGAAGACTTCGAAGACGATCCCTGGGAAAGTTTCAACGAAAAAATGTTCACGTTCAATCGAGAAGTTCTCGATCGCTATATTCTCAAACCCGTCGCCACGGCTTGGGATTTTATTCTTCCTGACCCTGTCCAGCGCGGTTTTCATAACTTTTTCGACAATCTCGCAGTGGTCCGCCGCGTGGTGAACAACACTTTGCAGCTCAAACTGACCGGCGCAGGGACCGAATTGACCAGGTTTACTATCAATACCACGATCGGGCTTGTGGGCTTTTTCGATGTTGCGAAGGACGCTTTCGGCATCGAGCAAAAAGATGAAGACACGGGTCAGACCTTCGGCGTTTGGGGCATGGGGCCCGGCCCCTATTTAGTGCTGCCGTTACTCCCGCCGCTCACGGTTCGCGACGGGATCGGTTACGCTTTCGACATCGCGATGACTCCATATACGTATTTCATCCCTTGGTACGCGAGCATTGGAGGAAGAGCTACCGATATTGTCAACGAGCGCTCGCTCAACTTGGATCGCTTCGAGCGCGTCGCTGAGTCGACGGTCGATCTCTACAGTGCTGTCCGTAACGCCTATCTGCAACGGCGTGCGGCGGCGATCAAGCAGTAAAACATTTTCACTAATTCGCTCTTTTAAGCACAACGCGGAGGGTGGATAAATCGCCAACCTTCCGCGTTGTTGTTTTTATTTTAGAAATTGTAGTTGGCCGGTTAGATCATCGACCGGAACTCAATCAGACTCGCCGGTATTGACAACAAAAGCACCGTTCATTATGAAATCAATTTACCTCAACTGCCGTTCTCCTCGCGACGATGACGATCAAATATAAGGGAGCGCCTAAGAGAAAGATGCCACGGACAAAAAAGAAAAGTGCTGGTCGCGCGGCCAAAGATCGCACTCACGACTACATCGATGACGGCACGCACGAGGAATCGGAAGACGAGGATCTGCCAAGTGACGAAGCTGGCCGACGCAAAATAAAGAAGAATTACGAAGAACTCCTCGGCATTCGCGTCGAAAAACTCCGGGGTCGCGTGCTCAATCGTGAGAAGATCAACAAGAGCATCGATGGCCTCTACTTCATCTGCTACGAGTGCAAAAAGATCTGTCACAACCTCGACGAGGGTTGGATGGAAGAAGCCGGCACGCTCAATAATTTCTGCGGCAGCTGCGCCAAGGCCAAAGGCATTCGCAGTAGCGCCGCTTAAACCCTCAACTTAAGTCGCTTCAGTACCGCCCGAAGATCGCTCGGCAACTGCGCTTTAAGCCTCACGATCCGGCCGTCGTCCGGATGGCAAAATTCCAAACTACTGGCGTGCAAAAAGTGGCGCTCGAGACCGAATGTTTCGGTAGCGTTCGCGCCGTATAAAGAGTCGCCAACAATGGCGTGGCCAACGGCGGCCAAATGAACCCGGATTTGATGCGTGACTCCGGTTGTCATTTCGATCTCAAGCCAGCTGAATCCGTAAGAGTGTCCAAGCGTCCGGTAGCGTGTAATTGCGTTCCATTTTCTGTGTGTCGATTTTTGCGTCAATCGAGTCACCACGCGCATGCGGCGCTTGTCGTTAGGATCGTGCACTAGTGGAAAGTCGATTACACCTTGGGTTAGACCGACTCCCCAGACCAGCGCCCGGTAAATTTTTTTGATCTGTCGTCGGTGAAATTGCGAGCGCAGCTGCTCGAAGGCAGACTGGGTTTTAGCGACTAGTACAAGTCCCGAGGTCTCGCGATCGAGTCGGTGGACCAGCCCCGGCTCCCAGCGACTTTTTCCGACGCTGACGAGATTCGGCCGCTTTGCGAGAAGAAAATTGGCCAATGTGTCAGTATCTCGTCCCGAAAAGCCATGGGTTGTGACACCGGCGGGTTTATCGAGCGCCAAGATGGTCGAATCTTCGTAAATAATTGAGACGTCGAGATCGGAATCAGGTAACGGATGAAAGGCGAACCACTGCTTGGACCCGGCAAAAACCAGCACGTCGCCACCGAAGAGTCGGTCCCCTTTTCTTCCCACTTTCCCATTGATCAGAATGAGCTTCGCACGGATCGCCTGTTCAATTTCGCGCCGAGAGAGATGATGTAAACATTGGCGCGCAAAGGAGTCGAGGCGAATGTCGTTAAGATTCGCCGGAACTACCCAGGATCGCGTTTCCGATTGAGCGGCTTGATCCTCCATATCTCCTACCGTACTATACCTCGCAATCTCATCAATCGGGACGACTTGATGGCAACGAACTGTTTCAGTGTGATCATTGCCGGCGGTAAAGGCACACGGTTTTGGCCGCTTAGTCGCGCGCAGCGGCCGAAACAGCTGCTCAGGATCCTTAGCCATAAGAGTTTGATCGAAGAAACGGTCGAGCGCGTGGTTTCGCTGTGCGGTCGCCGTCAAACACTCGTTGTCACCGTAGCGGAACAGCTCAACGCGCTGCGCAAAGAGCTGGATCAATTGCCCAGCAATAATTTTCTCGCTGAACCCGAGGGCAAAAATACCGCCCCCTGCATCGGATTAGCCGCATTGGAAGTGATGCGAACAAATGCCGACGCCGTAATGATCGTTCTCCCCGCCGATCACTGGGTTGGCGACGTCGAGGCGTTTCGGCGTGTGCTCAACGCGGCGGTCGAGCTGGCGATCCGTGGCGATCAATTGATTACCATCGGCATTCGCCCTGAATACCCGGAAACCGGCTACGGTTACATCGTGAAAGGCGAGGCGTTTGGCGCCAGGCGCAGGGGGGCTGCTTATCGGGTCAAACGATTTACCGAAAAGCCGACACTGGCCGCAGCAAAACGACTGATCCGCCGGGGCTCTCTGTGGAACAGCGGCATTTTTGTCTGGAAGGCTCGGACGCTGCTCGAACTCATGGCCCGATACCAACCTGCGATCGCGAAGGGGCTCGAAGTTATCCATCAAAATGCAAAAGGAAGGTCGCTGGCCAATCCTAATCCATCGCTCCGTTCGGTGATCGCGCGCCAGTACAAAAAGATGCCGAGCCTCTCGATCGACTACGCCGTATTGGAAAACGCAGGCTCCGAAGGAAGAGTTTTGACGCTGGAGGGAAATTTCGGGTGGAGCGATGTGGGCAGTTGGTCGGCAGTTCATCGTATGATGCGCAAGGATGCTCACGGCATTGCCGGCAACGGCCGGTGGCTGGAACTCGGGGCGAAGAATTGCCTGATCCATGCGCCGGACCGATTGGTCGTTCTTCTCGGTGTTGAAGACGCCGTCGTCGTTGACACGCCCGACGCTTTATTGATTGCCGATCTCAAACGCTCTCAGGACGTGCGCGAGTTGGTCGGCGAGTTGAACCGAAAAGGCTTCGGTTCATATACGATCAAGTAAGCGCGTCCATCCATTATTGCCGTGAATTCACCATTTCCAAAGGGTCCGTTTCAAATCGAGGAGCCCGTCGTTCTCCTCGACCGCAAAGAGCGCGAGTATCTCGCGCGGCTCGATCCACCGCGCGCAATTTCGATTCGTGGCGGCAAGATCTCCGTCGACGACATCATCGGCCGCGACGAAGGCAGCGTCGTCCGATCCTCGTTGAATGAGCCCTTCTTGGTTTTTCGCCCGAGTCTGCCGCAACTGATTCCGAATCTGCCGCGCAGCGCCCAGGTGATTTATCCCAAAGACATCGGGCCAATATTGGTATGGGCAGACCTATTTCCGGGTGCGCGAGTGGTCGAAGCCGGAGTCGGGGCGGGCGCGTTGAGCATAGCCTTGCTGCGCGCAATTGGCAGGGACGGTCAGTTGAGCTCTTATGAAATACGCGAAGACTTTGGCGAGCTGGCGCGCAAAAATGTCGCGCGCTATTTCGGA
>VBKY01000333.1 GCA_005879255.1 Deltaproteobacteria bacterium | reverse complement strand
TCACCGCCACTTTATACCTGGCCGCGTTTGGCACATCACGCATCGAACGAAACTTTTGTTCAAGACGTTCAAACCGTTCAATCGCTGCGCTCCGTTCAAGACGTTATCAGAGTAGGCTGTTCCAAACGTTCCACAGCTTCGCTGAGTTCCAATCGTTCCAGGGGCTCACGCCGTGTTCAAAGTTCAAGGTCAAAGTTCAACGTCTGCTTCGGGAGCTTCCGGTTTCGGGAATCCTCGGAATGCGTGATCGGCGACGCTATTTGCACTGGCTCTTCGAAGCTAAGAAACGCTTCGGTCTATCATTGCTCGATTACGAGACATCCAACTACGTCCATCCTTCGGTGAAGCCTACGGCGGCAGATTTGCCAGCGAAAATGAGGCGCTAAACAAGACGTCCGTGCCCAGCCGTTAAACAGTGATTTCAATCGACTGTAGATTATGGCACCAGGTAGTATAATAATGACAGGCAAGCTGGGTGCTGCGAATTCGTACAATTTCGAGTGCTGATTCCAGGAGGCCACGATGACGTATAAAGGTGTCGCGAAGGGAAAAATAATCGAGCTCGACCAGCCTCTTCCGTATTCCGAAGGTCAAGCTGTTAGCGTTTCGGTCGAAGCGTTACGCCCAGAACTGCAGCCCGGGTCGGCGACTGCAATCCTTAAGACGATGCGGAGTCTGCCAGATCTCAATCCGGATGACGTGGATGAATTGGAGGAATTGATTAGGCAAGGAAGATTGCCTGTGCGCACGCAGGGCGAGTTTGAAAAAGACGAAGACAACAACCTTCGATGATGTTTTTGCTGGACACCAACGCTTTCAGCGATTTGATGAGGANNGCTGATGGAGTTGTTATCTGTCCGGTTGTCCGGGGTGAGGTTCGGTATGGCATTGAGCAATTACCGCACAGCAAGCGCCGCCAAGATCTGGAAACTCAAGCGGGACCTCTATTCGCTGTTATTCCGTGCGAGCCAATTCCTGAAGCGGCGGGCGACCATTATGCGAGGATTAAGCTGACACGCCAGCAAAAGGGACTGGTTTTGGACGAAAATGATCTTTGGATCGCGGCGACCGCTTTGGCGCTAGGTGCCGTGCTGATAACCCGTGATAGCGATTTCCAACAGGTCGAGAGCTTGTCCGTCAACGATTGGACGTTATAGCAGCGCCCGAAACAGCATAGCCCCACCGGAAGTTTAAAGGAAACTTTCATGAAGTATTTTGACTATGAGACTGTTGCGCATGAGGCAAAGATTCCAGAGGACAAGTTGCGAAAACTTGTCAACCTTGTCCGGCAAGAGTTTCCGCATGACCCGATGATGGCCGACCTTCATGCGTTGCGAGCTTGCCTGGCGATCCGCGACGGCCATATCCAAATCGATGACGCTCTGAAGAATCAAGGCGAGACTCGATTCTAACTCAGGTTCCGGCAAGGGACAATTCGCGTCGCTCATTAGCTGGCAGGTCAAGAGGCGCAGACGTTCCTGTGAGAATTTTTTCTACTGAAAGACGATCATATCCGTACGGCTCAGGGTTGTGGCGTTCGCCTTCAGCGGTTCGTTGAATTGGCCGATTGCCACTTCGTAGTCCGTTGCGGCTAAGCTGGCGTCCGTGGGTACAACCACAGTGTACCCCCGCAGCGTTGCTCCGACCGATGTATAGACCACTGAGCCGCTAACCTTCCAGCCGGTAAGAATTACCGTCGTGATCCCCTTGGCCTTCAGCGTTTTGTCGAGATCGGTGCTGTAGAATCTGTCCTGAGCAAACGACTTGACGATCGGGTCGCCGGGAGCGGGAGCGACCTCCGGCATCCACTTCGAGCTCTCCGGCTCCCGAGTAGAGTACAGGACGAACACGCCGGATTTTCGTGCCCGCGCCAGCAGCGAGGCGAGGGCCGGCACCATGACCCCGGTGCAATTCGGCTGGCTCTTGCAAATACGATCGATCATGTCGAACACCAGCAACGCCGTCGTCGCGGGTTGGAGGACGACTTTGACCGGGTCGGGAAGGGCCGGCATTTGCAGTGTCAGCAATGACATGGGTCTCCTCCGTAGAGCGTGAGCGCTAGGCCACTGGCTCGAAGGACGGTACGAATCAGCGTTATGCTCGATCCTCCGAGTGCGGGTTTCGTGAGAGTGCAGTCACGACGCGCCGACAATTCCGCGTTTGTGTACGCCGAACTCCGAGTCGGAAATTTGAAACTTTATCTCTTGCGAAAGGAATATCGCCGATGGGAGAAGGTGTCAATCACATCTTCGTTGAAGGCGCTGGCTTCAGGACCTTTGACTATAGTGCCAATCATTGTTGGCTCTGTTGCTCATACGTCGGCAGTGAACAGAAGGATCGAAGCGCATTTTGAAAGCCTGAGTTTTACTGAAAGCTTATTAAAGCCCAATCAGATTGCGACGGGCTTTTTTTACTTCGGGAGATGTAATTGGGGTCGCGTCTCTTAAATCTTATTTTTCCACTCTCGATGCCGCACGCGAACGGTGTAGTGACGAACTACACCAAAGAGTATTCACCACAGAGGCACAGGTCGTGAGAAAAAATCCCTTTTCGCGAAAATCCGCAGTTGCAAGTATTTGATTTTATTGAGGCCAAAATTGCAATTTTGATGGTTTTTGGATTTTTTCTCATGACCACAGAGTTCGCAGAGTTCGGAGTATTTTTTAATCAAAAACTCTTTACTCCGCGCCCTCCGCGCCTCCGCGGTGCAATCTCCGAGTCCTTGCGCTGTGGGCGGCGCTTAAGTTTATCAGTATTCGCGAACCGATCAGCGGCTTGGCCGCTTATTAGAAGAGTTGCCGTGAGGGCAATGGATGAAGCAAGAAAAGCTTACGAAAAATAAATTGAAAAAAATATTTCTTTATTGACAGGCCGGAATCACTTCAATAAAATAACCGACAGCAGGGAAAGGAGGTGGTCCAGACATGATTGATAAATGTTCTGACTGTGAGGTGGCTGAGACTTAGGCTCTAGGCGGAATCTTTGACGGGGATTCGGGCCTGGAGCCTTGGAATCCCCCTCAGTCCACCTAGGGGTCCGCTCCAGCGGCATTAATTTTCCGCTGGAGCGGACCTTCTTTTCTCCAGCAACGCGAGCGCGGTGATGGCCGCTTTCCTGACTTGATCATTGTCGCTCTCGCTCGCCTTTCTGAGCGCGTTCAAAAACTCCGGCGCCGGCGACCCTAAGTTGGCCAATGCGATGGCAGCCGTGTTTCGCACCTTCAGTTCCGTGTCCGTCAGATAAACCTGCAGCAAGAGAGTCTTACCCGCATCATCGAGATCCGATCTTAGCTTCAGACAAATAGCGGCGGCGACTCTTACGGTCGGATCGGTGTCCCCTAGAGCTTCGCGCAAGGCCGCTAAACTTACCGAGTCGGATAAAGCCAAATCGCGGATGCAGTAAAGCGCCATTCTCTTTTGATTGGCAGTGCCGGTTTTGCTTAATTCGACAAGAAGATTTAAGAAATCACCTTCCTTTTTCACGATCCGAACCAGAAGCAGGGCGATCGCCCAGCGGATGTCGGGTTCGCGGTGATCGAGCGCTTCGATCAGGTTTCGAACGACCGCGCCGGATGGATGCGGCAAGTGCCCTAAGATGTATGCCGCCGGCCAGTAGTTCCTGTGCCCAGTTTCAATCAGGCGTTGATGGAGAATTTGCTGGGTATTGGGCGACGTCGTTGCCAGGGAAATCAGCGCATCGACAGCGGCACGGATCGTCGGTTTGTCGGGATGGTCGAGATCGGCGATCAAATTCGCGACCTGGCCGTCGTCAGTCATGTACGAATGGGTGATCCAAAATAGCGCAATTCATTCCCTGCTTGCTAGATTTCGAGAAACTGCGGGCAGTCCGTAAGATTGCGATTACCTTTTTGCGTCACGACGACGACGTCTTCCAAACGCACGCCGCCGACTCCGAGGTAGTAAAGCCCGGGCTCGACAGTGACCACATGACCGGTGCGCAACACGGCATCGATCGGCGCGATGCGCGGCGGCTCGTGGATGTCCAAGCCGAGCCCATGACCGGTGCCATGAAAGAATCCTTGCATCCTGCCATTGATCTTGCCAGTGGGAAAACCGCGGGATTCGAAGAGAGCCAAAATATTCTGATGCACGTCTCTGCCGTTCACGCCGTCGCGTATCTGTTGATAGCCAATTCCTTGACCTGCTTGCACCGTTGCGTACATCTCTTTGAGCTTATCGGAGGCACGACCGCGCACGACGGTACGGCTCAAATCGCCGAAGTAGCCATTACGCTGGGAGCGGGGAAAGATGTCGAAGATGATCGAGGTGTTCGCCTTGATCGGCCCGCTGCCTTCGTGATGCGGATCGACACATTGATTGCCCGATGAGATGATCGTGTGGCTGGGCAGCCAGCCGTGGGCCATGATCGTGGTATTGACCGCGGTCTTGAGCATCTCCGACGTCAGCCGCGCGCCGTTGAGATAAAGATAGCCGTCGCGCTTGGTTTTGGTCCGCTTGAGCATTCGGATGCCCGCCTCGAGACCGAGCACTGCGATCCGCAAAGATTCGGTAATCTGTTTCACCTCGGTGGCATTCTTGGTTTCGCGCTGTGCCCAAAACGGATCGCGCTTGATCTGCACGCTGTAGCCCTTGGCTCTGAGCTGGTCGGTGAGCAGCGCGGAGAAGTTGGCCGGAACAATCAACGAACGGATACCTCTTTCGCGGAAAAGGAGATCCAAAATATCAATGGTCGTAGCCGGCGTCTTGCCGAGCTTGCGCAACTTCCTTTGATAGAGAGAAAGTGACAGCACCCGATCGGCATCAGCCTGTTTTTTGGCGCGATCGATTTCCAAATCGCTCATCACGACATACTTGGTTTTCTTGTGTTGAAAAAAGATAAATGGGTCGGGAACGAAGAAGCCCGCGGCGTAGAGCATATTGGAGTCGCCTTCGCTGGCGGCAACCAGCAAAAGCGCCTGATCGTTTCGCAGTTTCAATTCGCCACCGTCCGCTGGGACAGATTCTTGCCTCGGGACCCGGTTGTTTTTTGATTCGAACATGATCGTGCGCTCGAGGGAACGTTGGTCGGTTGCTTCCTTAGGAGAATAGTAACGCGAGCCGTCGCGGAGCGCAACTTTTGCCCTTTTCTTGGCGGCTCATCGCCGCCAACTCGGTTGACAGGGCAGCGGCTTTTGTTATGATGCCGCCACTCGCTAACTGATTACTTTTCTTTCGCGTCCAAGGACTTTCTCTTCATGACCATAGCGAATAATGTCGACAGGCTTCGCGAACTCAATCAAAAAGCCGAAGCCGGCGGCGGTCCCGAACGCGCTCGCCGCCAGCACGAGCAAGGGAAGCTTCTAGCTCGGGAACGCCTCGACATCCTTCTCGACAGCGGTAGTTTCGTCGAGCTCGATCGCTTGCGCACGCACCACTGCACCGATTTCGGGCTGGACAAACAAAAAATTCTCGGCGACGCGGTGGTCACCGGTTACGGCGCCGTCGACGGCCGCTTGGTTTACGCCTACTCACAAGACTTCACTGTTTTTGGCGGTAGCCTGAGCCGCGTTGTCGCGGACAAAATCTGCAAAGTGATGGACATGGCGGTAAAGAACGGCGCGCCGATCATCGGCCTCAACGATTCCGGCGGGGCGCGCATACAGGAAGGCGTCGACAGCCTGGCGGGGTACGGTGAAATTTTTCAGCGTAACGTCATGGCGTCCGGCGTCGTACCGCAGATCACGGGGATCATGGGGCCATGCGCGGGCGGCGCTGTATACTCGCCGGCGATTACCGATTTCATCTTCATGGTGACGACGAACAGCTACATGTTCATCACCGGACCGGATGTGATCAAGACCGTGACCCACGAAGACGTGACCAAGGAAGCTTTGGGCGGCGCCGAAACCCACGCCGGCAAAAGCGGCGTGGCGCATATCACCGCCAATACCGAAAAGGATTGTCTGCTGATGATCCGCGAGCTGATTGGTTTTCTTCCCGGCAACAACCAGGAAGATCCACCGTTTCGGCCGAGCAACGACGATCCGTTGCGGCGTGATAAGCGATTGAAGGATCTCGTTCCCGATAATCCCAACCGCCCCTACGATATGAAGGAGCTCATCACTGCGGTCGTCGATGAGGGTTACTTCTATGAAGTGCAACCGGAATTCGCCCGCAACATTTTGGTTGGTTTCGCCCGCCTCGGTGGTCGCTCGGTTGGCGTCGTCGCCAATCAACCTGCCAATCTAGCCGGCTGTTTAGACATCAACGCTTCGGTAAAGGCCGCGCGCTTCATTCGGTTCTGCGATTGCTTTAACATTCCGATCGTCACCTTTGTCGATGTGCCGGGTTTCTTGCCGGGAACGGAGCAAGAATATCACGGCATTATTCGCCACGGCGCCAAGTTGCTCTACGCGTACGCCGAAGCCACCGTGCCCAAAGTTACCGTCGTGACGCGCAAGGCCTACGGCGGCGGCTACATCGTCATGTCGAGTAAACATCTGCGCGGCGACATCAATTTGGCGTATCCGACCGGCGAGATCGCCGTCATGGGGCCGGAAGGCGCGATCAACATTGTTTTTCGTGAAGCGCTGCAGAAGGCTGGCGATCCGGCGAAGGCGCGCGACGAGATGGTGGACAACTATCGCCAAACCTTTGCCAATCCGTTTAAAGCCGCCGAGTCGGGTTACATCGATGCGGTGATTTATCCCGAAGATACCCGCCCGACGCTGATTCGTTCGCTCGAAATGTTGAAAAACAAACAGGACCACAATCCGCCAAAGAAGCATGGGAATATTCCACTCTGACGAAGACGGTAGGCATGACACAATAGGCAACTGTAGGGGCGGGTTTGAAATCCGCCCCTACCCATTCACGCCTCGGGCGGCACACTCTCGTCCGCATGTTTAAACGCATCCTCATTGCGAACCGGGGAGAAATCGCGGTCCGAATCGCACGCGCCTGTCGTGAGTTGGACATCGAAACAGTTGCGGTTTACTCCGAAGCCGACCGCGACTCGTTACACGTAAAATACGCCGACCACGCGTTCTCCATCGGTCCCGCGCCTTCGCGGCAAAGCTATCTGGCGATCGACCGGATTATCGACGTTTGCAAAAAGAGCCGCGCCGAAGCGGTCCATCCTGGCTATGGTTTTTTGGCGGAGAACACTGCATTTGCCCAGCGCTGCAAAGACGAGGGCATCGTCTTCATCGGCCCCTCGCCCGAAGTGATCGACCAGATGGGCGATAAAGTGAAAGCGCGCCAGATCATGAAGGCCGCGGGCGTGCCGGTGGTGCCTGGCTCGGACGGAATATTGACGTCGGAGGAAGAAGTCCTTCAGACAATCGAGTCGATTGGTTATCCGTGCATGTTGAAGGCAGTGGCGGGTGGTGGCGGCAAAGGACTTAGGCTCGTGCGTTTGCGGCGCGAAGTGTCATCCGCTTATCGAGCCGTGAGATCGGAGGCTGCTTCGTCTTTCGGCGACCCGCGCCTTTACGTCGAAAAATTCATCGAAAGACCGCGTCATGTCGAGATTCAAATCCTCGCCGACAATTATGGTCACGTCATTCACCTCTACGACCGGGAATGCTCGATTCAGCGGCGTCATCAAAAAGTGATCGAAGAAGCTCCTTCGCCGGGATTGGACGACCGCACGCGGCGCCGCATTGGCCGCATCGCTATTCAGGGAGCGCGCGCAGTCGGGTACGTCGGCGCCGGGACCTTGGAGTTCCTCCTGGATCCAGAGCAAAATTTCTACTTCCTCGAGATGAACACCCGTTTGCAAGTCGAGCACGCGGTGACGGAACGGGTCGTCGGCATCGATCTGGTCAAGGCGCAGATCGAAGTGGCGGCGGGTGGATATTTGCCGTGGCGCCAGCGTCATATCACGCAGACCGGCCATGCCATCGAGTGTCGCATCTATGCCGAAGACCCGGAGCAAGATTTCATGCCGTGTCCGGGAAGGATAGAGGGGTTGCGTTTGCCGGAAGGACTCGGACTGAGGAACGACTGCGGCGTCTATGAAGGCGCGGAAGTGTCGATTTACTACGACCCGATGATCGCCAAGCTGATTTGCTGGGGCGAGAACCGGGTCGAGGCGATCCTGCGCATGCGTCGCGCCCTGCGCGAGTACCAAGTTCGCGGCATCAAAACCAACATCCCGTTTCACCAGTGGATCTTGCGGCACCCCCGGTTCATGTCCGGCGATTTCAATACCGGCTTCATCGACCAAGAATACCGGGCGTCGAACAGCGAAGAAGTCCTGCCACACAAAGAGATTGCGCTCGCTTCCGCGGCCATTGCGGCGCTGCACGGAGAACAGGAGCAGACCTTGAAACTGCTGGCTAAAGGAGCAGCCGAGCCGTCTAAATGGCGCGAACAGGGCAAGCGGAACGCGCTGCGCGGTATCGGTTCGCTCGGCAGTCACGGTTGGCGGCGCTCGTAGGGGCCTCCTCATGGCATTCATTGCCAAGCTTGGCGAGCAGAGTTACACCGTCGAGATCGAAGAGATCGGCAAGTCCGTGTATCGCGTGGCGGTGGATGGCAACGAATTTCTCGTCGACGGAAAGAAAACCGGGCGGACCAAT
>VBKY01000332.1 GCA_005879255.1 Deltaproteobacteria bacterium | reverse complement strand
AGTCATCGATGTGCGATTGACTCGGATCGAAATCAAGCACAGCAACGCTGCGTTCTAAACTGAAATCGATTTTTTCCACGCCCGGCAGCGCCCGAAATGCTTCGCGCAAGACCGGCAGGTCTTCGGCCTTGAGATCGGCGATGGAAAGAATGGCGGTCTTTGTGCGCATCATGCCCTGTTTGTTTTTGAATTTGACAAAAATTTCTTCGAATCGCAATCGAAATTGGTTTTTTCGCGCGCGCGTTGACTGAGTTTGCCTCGTCAGATCCCCGCTTCTACGCGAAATTTTCTTGACGGCGAACGCTGAGATATGTGACATTAACCTTGTCGAATTTCCCGCTCGCGCGTTGGGTAGCGTGCAAAGCAACTTAATTGCAAAAAACATAGACAAGAGGGGAGGGACCTACGATGGCTTACGATGTGGCCAAACTCTTAACCATGTCGCAATCTGAGCTCGACACTCTTTTTACCGACAGTCCCGTTGGTAGTATCCCGGACGGGGAAGCGGAAGGCACGGCGATCGTGGCGCCCGGCACGACATTCAGCCCAACCGTCGCTCAGTTCATCAACCTCTTCGCTTGGCAAGGAAAGGTATTCGACGCCAAGAAGGGCGTTCTCAAAAACAAGATTCTTCCTTTTGGGCTCAACGCTATTATCGCCAAGGTCTACAAGGGGTCGAGCTGGCTTGACGGCAAAGAATGCATCGTTCTGGATTACTCCGACACGTCTTTTGTTGCTCAGTGGATTCGCGACGAAATCCGCCAAATCGAGCCTAAGCTGTATTTAGGAAAAGTCTACTGGGACAAAAAACGCCTGATAGATTTCGCGCTGAAATTCTAACGGCGATCGCGCGTGCGAGGAACCATCGATCCGACGCAAAAACCTGCGGTGCCGGCATCAGGGCGATGCCAGCTATCGCGCCCAATATTCTACTCGTTTATTTCTACGTGGAACGTCGCAATCTCATTGAAGCGAATTGCGGAGCTCGAAACGATCGTTTCTTAGGCTGAAATCGGGACGACGTGAGTGCGTAAGCACGCCCGCGGCGCTCGAAGGCTAACACAGGAGAACAATGAGATGTCCTCGGGTCAACGCTTCTTATACCGTGTCGGTGTCGTTGCCGTGGCCGCGTTCGCAGTCTTTCTATTGGCGGGCGCCGTGCTTCTCGGCCGTTTCGGCGCTGATTCACCGGTGGATTATCAAGACGATCTCGATCACTTCAAATATGGATCGCTCGGCAGCGAGCATGAGTTCGGCATCCCCTATTGGATCTGGCGGGCGCTCCCGGAACTATTCAGCGATAAGCTGCCCGGGAATGGAACTGGCTGGCAGTCGGTCGGTTTCGTATTCGAAAAGGGCAAACAGCTCCCCGTCGGTATGTCACAGCGTCGCTATTTGGGTTTTGACGTAGTCTGGCTCAACTGCGCCTTTTGCCACGCTGGCACGGTGCGGGAAGCGCCACTGAGCGAGCCAAAAGTTTATGCCGCGATGCCGGCCAATACCTTCGATTTTCGCGCGTTCATGAGATTTCTCTTTGCGACCGGAGAAGACCGGCGTTTCACGCCGCAAGACATTTTGCTGCAGATTGATATCATCCGAAAACGCGAGGGCCTCAGAAAGCTGCCGCTCATCGACCGGTTGGTCTTGCGTTTCTACGGCATTTACTTCATGCGTGAGCGAATTCTAACGCTGCGTGACCGCTTGAGCTTCATCAAAGAACAGCCGGAGTGGGGACCTGGCCGTGTCGACACGTTCAATCCCCTGAAAGCCTATTTTAATTTTCCCGCCGATAAACTCGCTGAAAACGAACGGATCGGGACTACGGATTTCCCGTCGATTTGGAACCAAGGCCAGCGCGAAACGCTGAAAATGAATCTGCACTGGGATGGCAATAATGTCTCGCTGGAAGAACGTAACCGCAGCGCGGCCATGGGCACGGGAATCACACCGCCGACCGGGGACCGAAAAAGCTTGAAACGCGTCGCCGATTGGCTGCGCAATCTTGCCGCGCCGGTTTATCCATTTGCAATTAACAAGGATCTCGCTGCGCAAGGCGCGCCGATCTATAAGAATTATTGCGCCGAATGCCACGGCGCCGACGGCAAAGATTTTCGCGGTGAATATGCCGGCAAGGTTGTGTCGATTGCTGACATCGCTACGGACCGCCGCCGCCTCGACTCCTATACCTACGATGTCACCGTGAATCAGAATCTTATTTTTGCCGGCTATGGCGACGAGAGGTTCAGTCATTTCCGCAAGACTTTCGGTTACGCCAACAGTCCGCTCGACGGCGTTTGGCTACGCGCGCCTTATCTCCACAACGGTTCGGTGCCGACGCTGCGCGATTTGCTCGAGCCCAGCCCCCAAAGGCCAAAAACATTTTATCGCGGCTATGATGTCTACGATCAGAAAAAAGTTGGTTTTGTTTCCGAGGTTGGCGAAGAAAAGGGCCGCAAGTATTTTCAATACAATACCGAAGAGCCGGGCAATTCCAACAAAGGCCACGAAGGAAAACGCTACGGCACCGCGCTCTCGGCCGCGGAAAAAGACGCTCTGGTCGAATTTCTCAAAACCTTCTAGCGAGCCAGTTCGTGCTACCGAGTGACAGACGGAGGAACGATGGCTGACCCGAAGAAAAAAAACTGGTTGAAAATTGGGTTGCTGCTTTTAGTCGTGCTGGTTGCGGTCGGGGGCGCCATTGGTTGGTACAAATTTTTTCGTGAGGAGCCGCAGCCGGATTGGGTGACGGCAACGCCCGACATGCGATTCAAATACGGTTCCATCGGTGCGGAGCACGACGCGGGCATTCCGTACTGGATTTTTTTCGTGCTCCCGCGCATGTTTCCGGAAAAATTACCCGGCCCCGGCGGCTATGCGTCATTAGGAGTCGCATGGGAGCAGGGACAGGAGCTGCCGATCGGTTTCACCAAAAAAGTCATTGGTTTCCCGCGAGTCGCGAATAACTGCGCTTCTTGCCATACCGCCAGCTACCGTAAGAGTGTGAACGAAAACCCGATCTTCGTCCCTACTGGGCCGAACCACACGCTGAATCTTCAGGCATTTTTCCGCTTTGTCGTCGATTGCGCCAAAGATCCACGCTTCAACTCCGCTGAGATCATGCGCGAGATCGCGCTCGTTTATGATGCTCGTCCCGATCACGAAGAAACGCTTGCTCGAGCGCGAGGCGCAATTCAAGTGGGTCTATCACAAACAATTTCCCTTGTGGGGCCGCGGGCGCGACGACGCCATGAACCTCACGAAATATTTTCTCCTCAAATGGCCGATGGACGATACCCTCGGCCCCACCGACATGCCATCGGTGTGGAATCTCAAAAAGTACCAACCTGAAAAAGGCATGCTCATGAATCTCGCCGGCGACAGTCACGATGCGCGCTCGGTGATCATCGATTCCGCGCTCGGGCTTCTCAGCGCGGCCCCGCATAATCGGGGGGAGTTCATGGGTCAAATTGACTGGCTGGTGAAGTACCTCAGCGAGAAACAGGCGCCCAAATACCCGTTTCCGATCAAAGAAGGCCTGGCCAAAACTGGCAAAGCGATTTTCGACAGTAATTGTGCTGCCTGCCACGCGAGCGAGCGCACCGGCACGCGCGTGCCGGTTGAAGAAGTCGGCACGGACCGCGAGCGGCTAAAATCCTGGAGCAAGCAGGCGGCCATCGAGTCGAACAAAGTCGTGCGCGCCTTCGGCATCGAGCGCCGCGGTCTGGTTGAAAACGAACCGAGCGGCTATATCGCGGCGTTTCTAGACGGTATTTGGCTGCGCGCGCCATACTTGCATAACGGTTCGGTTCCCAGTCTGCGCGATTTGCTCAAACGGGTCGCTGAGCGGCCGAAGGTATTCTATCGCGGTTACGACGTTTACGATCCTGAAAATGTCGGTTTTGTGACACAAGGTCCGGAAGCGCAGCGAATCGGTACGAAATACGACGTGAGTGAACGCGCCAGCGGTAACCAGGGTCACGAGCATGGTGTTAACCTAACGGGCGCGGAAAAAGACGCGCTGATTGAATACCTCAAGATGCTGTAACGAAATCCAGCTAATCGACAAATCCGATTGCTGAACATCAATTTGCTGGAGGCTGCGATGAGGTTTTTTAGAGGAGCAAGAATGAGTAACTTACGATTGACCAACCTTGCGTTGCTTTTGCTCGTCGTCATCGCTGCGTGGGGGTGCGGAAAGGGCTCACCCGAGCCCGGCACCGTGAAAGACGAGGCGCTGACGGTGGGGCGTAACACCGAAAGCTTTCCGGCGGCCGATGAGGATTACTTCAAAGATATGGATGGCGCCGTGGAGCTCACCGCCAATGAGGTGAAAGGACGGAACAATTGGATCGTCTGGACAGGCGGCAACGATCGTTTTTGGGATCATCTCGTTGCGAAGAGCTTTGGCGTGGTCGATCTATTAAAAATTGTTTCGTCGCATCCGAGCGTTAAACATTTGAGCCGAGATACGCGCTGGCAGTACCTGGGCGTGGTCAACGAGCCCTGCTTCGAGAAACCCAAGGCACCCAATAAAGATCGGTTTGGCCTTTGGTTGGACACGCGCAGCAAAGATTGCGCGCCTGACCCGTTCGAAAATGAGCAGAAATATCCCGGCGTCAAAATCGGGTCGCGCGGCAAAAACATGCCGGTTGGATCCTACTACGGCTATGCGTCGGGAATCGTCGGCCTGCGGCTTTTTCCAAACCCCGATTTCAACGAAGCGGCGCAGAAAAAATGGGATCCCGAAAAATTCTATACGGACGCAGAATATTACAACGACAAAAATCTCGTTCGTCCCTATCGCGTAGGCATGTCTTGCGGCTTCTGCCACGTCGGGCCAAGCCCGGTAAAGCCGCCGGCGGATCCGGAAAATCCCAAGTGGGAAAATCTCAATTCCAATCCCGGCGCGCAATATTTCTGGGTAGACCGAATTCTTTTCTGGAACAAAGATGAGTCGAATTTTATCTACCAGCTAATTCACACGTCATTGCCGGGGACTTTAGATACCTCGTTTATTTCGACCGACTACATCAATAACCCGCGCACGATGAACGCCGTTTATAGCGTCGCGGCACGGCTAAAAGCGGCCGAGCGTTGGGGACAGGAAAAACTCGGCGGCGGGGGAGTTAAGAACAAGCAATTTCAAGACTACAAGCAAACGGCGGCTTTGGCGCAATACTATAAGGCGCCCGACACGGTCTGGACGCCGCGGGTACTCAAAGACGGCGCGGATTCCGTCGGAGTGCTCGGCGCGCTCAACCGCGTCTTCGTCAATATTGGGCTATTCAGCGAGGAGTGGTTGCTGCATTTCAATGCCCTGGTAGGCGGGAAAAAGATCACGCCGATCAAAATCGAAGACGCTGAAAAGAATTCGAGCTACTGGAATGCAACGGCGGCGCAGACAGCTGACGTAGCATTGTTCTTTCTCAAGACGGCGAAGGCCGATTTGCTCAAGGATGCGCCTGGCGGCATCCAATATCTAACGAAGGACACAGCCACGCTGAATCGCGGCAAGATTGCTTTCGCGACATACTGCGCGCGCTGCCACTCGAGCAAGATACCCGAACCACCGACCGGTGTAGACGAACAGAACTGGGATCAGTATTGGCAGTGGACCAAGACCGACGAGTTCAAGTCGGAAATGACCGAGATAGTCATGGCCGACGAATTTCTTACGGATAATTATCTATCGACGGACCGCCGCATCCCGGTGACACTGCTCCAGACTAACGCATGCAGCCCACTCGCGACCAACGCGCTCGAGGGCAATGTCTGGGATAATTTTTCCTCGAAAACTTACAAGGAATTGCCGTCGGTCGGTAAGATTACGGTGCACAACCCGATCGATGGTAGCCCGCAGGAATACGAAATGCCCGGTAACGGGCGCGGTTACACGCGCGTGCCTTCGCTGATCAGCCTATGGTCCACGGCGCCGTTTCTGCTTAACAACTCGGTCGGCAAGTTTAATCCTTCTCCCTCCGTCAAAGCGCGCATGGATTCGTTTAAAGATTCTATTGAAAAAATGCTCTGGCCGGAAAAGCGCGATAAAGACCCGATTCTCGGCGACAAGGTGCCCGGCTTTATTTACCGCACCACGGCAACAAGCTACATTAAACTTGCCCCAGGATTCTTGCCAGAGTCTTTGAACAAACTTCTCAGTTGGAACGACTGGTTTGCCCGCTTGTTTCCCTGGCTCTTTAGCGAAGAGGGAGTGAGAATCGGTCCGATTCCGAAAGGCACGCCGGTGAGCCTGCTTACCAATATTGATCTGGAAAGCAGCAAAATCGATTTGGCTAAGTTGCTGTTAAAGATGAAAGCGGATCTCAAGGCAGTCGAAGGCAAGAGCGAGCAGGAAGCCGCCGCAGTGTTTAAAAATCTCGTCCCGGATCTCTTGCAAGTGAGCAAGTGTCCGGATTTCGTGGTCAACCGAGGCCACTACTTCGGCACGAGCATGCTCAAGGAAGAGGCGCCGCTGAGCGACGATGACAAGCGCGCCCTGATCGAGTTTTTGAAGACTTTCTAGAAACTCCGGCCGGAATATTTGTTCGAATGTCTGAAGTCAGTGCCCGCCCGCTTGAATACGAATTCATCGTCGTCGGTTCGGGGGCGGGCGGCGGCACGCTCGCGGCGCGGCTCGTCGAAGCGGGCCGCTCGGTATTGCTCCTCGAAGCCGGCGGCGATTCACTTCAATCAAGCGATCCTCGTCTTCCCGAGGATTATCAAGTCCCCGCCTTTCACGCTTTCGCTTCCGAAAACCCTGCGATGAAGTGGGATTTCTTTGTGCGCCACTATGAGGACGAGGGACGGCAAAAAAAAGATTACAAGTACACTGCCGAACGAAACGGTGTGCTTTATCCGCGCGCCGGCACACTCGGCGGCTGCACCGCGCATAACGCCATGATCTTGGTCTGCCCCCATAATGCCGACTGGGATTCCATCGCAGAGTTAACCGGAGATTCGAGCTGGCGAGCAGCAAGCATGAGGCAGTACTTCGAACGCCTTGAAAACTGTCGCCATAGGCTGCCGTTTCGCTGGTTGAAAAAACTGTTCGGTATTAACCCGAGCCGCCATGGGTTCGGCGGCTGGTTGCCGACAGAGCGACCGCGCCCTCCGAGAGAAGCGCTCAGGGATCGGGAGATGATGGATGTGATCGAGCGGTCGGCGTTCGGCGCGATCGCGGAGTTGGAACATCCGCTGAAACGGCTATTTTGGTTCTTTCGTTCGAAGGGAGATCCGAACGACTGGAGAGTTGTGCGGCGCGATGCCTTCGGCATCCGCTATGTGCCGATGACGACGTTGAATGCAGCTCGTGTTGGCACGCGGGAACGAATCTTGGAGGTGGCGCGCCGTTTTCCCGATCGTCTGCGCGTCGAGATCGATGCGTTGGCGACTCGAGTGATGTTCGATGCCGACAACCACGCCGTCGGCGTCGAATATCTGAAGGGCGAGAGTTTGTATCGAGCGCACCCCAACCCGCGACAACAGGCGGGCGAAGCAAGGCGAGCTAGGGCGTTGACCGAAGTGATCCTCTGCGGCGGCGCGTTCAACACGCCGCAGTTGTTGATGCTTTCCGGCATCGGTCCGCAGCCAGAGTTGGAGCGTCACAGAATCGAGGTGCGGGTGGATCTGCCTGGGGTCGGCACGAATTTGCAGGACCGCTACGAGGTGAGCGTCCTCCATCGTATGAAAGACGATTGGGAATGCATGCGCGACGCGGCATTTAGTAAAGGCGATCCACAATTCAAGGAATGGGATGCGACTCGATCGGGAGTCTACGCCAGCAACGGCGGCATGCTTGCGGTGCTCAAGAAGTCTCGGGAAGATATCAATTTGCCGGATTTGTTTTGCATGAGCTTGTTGGCGCGATTTGAGGGCTACTTTCCCGGTTACTCGAAGTTGATTTCGGGTCATCATGACTATCTGAGTTGGATCGTATTGAAGGCGCACACGCGCAACACCGCCGGCACAGTGGCGCTGCGGTCATCGGATCCCTGTGAACCGCCGCTGATAAACTTTCGTTATTTCGACGAGGGCAACGACAAAGCCGAGGAAGATTTGAACTCCGTTGTCGACGGCATTAAGTTCGTGCGCCGAATAAGCGCGGATCTCAAGAGAGACAAGCTCATTGCCGAAGAGCGACTGCCGGGCGATCACGTGCAATCAGACGCTGAATTGCGCGACTTCGTGCGCCAGAACGCTTGGGGGCATCACGCATCGTGCAGTTGCCCTATTGGTCCAAGGGAGAAAGGCGGTGTTTTGAGCAGCGACTTTCGCGTCCATGGCACCAAAGCTCTGCGCGTTGTCGATGCGTCGGTTTTTCCCCGCATACCGGGCTTCTTCATCGCTAGCGCGGTCTACATGATCGGCGAAAAAGCGGCGGATGTGATTCTCGCCGATAGCAGCAAGCGCATTTGAACCGGTGACTTCAGGAATGAGTTATTTTGGCTTGAATGCCGCGTCGGTTTCTGCGCCAAGACGTGGTTTCCATTGCAATGAATAGTACTCGCCGCGGTCTCTTGCCCACGGATCGAACACGTTGACCACGGGGTCGATTTCAGATTTTAATTCGGGAATCGTTCTCAGCAAAACCCGCTTCAGCGGCGAAACCTCAACCTCGTGTTGGTTGGGTTTACCTTTCTCCATGATTTTTCCTTCAGGACCGTTTTCGTTTACCCACTTTACGCCAAGGTCGGAATAGAATTCGGGGCGAAAGCTCGACGTTAGGAAGCGATCGCTAAAGAGCCGACGTGACGCATTCAAAATGAAAATTTGCAGCTGAGTTTCCGAAATCGCGAAGCCGTGGGGCCGCACCGGTTCGGCGAGCCAGCCGACCATCGCATCAACGTCTTCGATGTTATCGACCATGGCACCGTCCGGATGGCCAAGACAATCGTTGATTCGAGTGCCATCCAGGTTCTTTTGCGCGTCGGTGATGACTTTAGATGCATCGCATTTATGCTGCCCGTAGATCTCGCGCAATAGGCCTGCCCATTTTTGTTGTTCAGTGCGCTCGGCTGAAGTCGTTGGATCGATAAAATCGGCGAAGCTTGTCAGTTGCTTAAGACCATACTGGCGACGAAACTCATTGTAACGCGGTATGCCGCGTTCCCTATCGCGGATGAGGTCCAAAGCGAGCACGTCGACTTTTCCCGTGACGCTGTTGAGGCGTGGCATGTCTAGGTTTTGCATAAAAGCCGGATGGTTTTGCAGAGTCAACTTGCCGACTCGCTGGCGACCCATGGAAAGCGCCCAGTTGCCAATTCCATATTGACGCAGCGCCTGGGTGGCTTTGCCACGGACAGTTTCCAGCACGGGAATCTTCGACTGGATGACATTCGGGTCAGCGTTGAGATCGCGGAACTCGATGAGATCAGGGAGCATCGGATGGAGGCGATACGCGTTGACGAATTCCTCGGGAAAATTGAAGGGAGAGCCGAAATGATTGACACCTCCGTTTATGTCCGACTTGTTGTTTCCAAGACCGAAAATGCCGGGACCGGCGGCGAAGGCGGAGTACCACTCCGTTGATCGTTTTCCGCTCTCCGAGCTTGCGAACCATTGAATCACCTTCGCAAGAGCCGCGCTGACAATCGGGTGGTTTTGCAGCAAGCCGGACCAGTTGGCGTTCATCGCCAAATAAAGCGGCTCGTTATAGAGCATTTGCGGCGTCCATTCGATGGTGTGGATTTTTGCGATTTCGGCGGAGACAACCAGGCGCGCGACTTCGAACAATTCGTCATCGCTGACCTCTTTGAATTTGATCGCATGGCTTGGCTGCGCGGGATGGCGTAAACCGCAATCTGCTTCCGGTGTGGCCGTGCCTCGGCGACGAAATTCTTCTACGAACAAATTATGCTCGCGGGCGAAGACGTTGTGAAAGAAGCTGAGACCGATGTTCCAATTGTCGGGAAAGGCCACGGCTTCCTGGCCCGTCCACTGAGGGTTCTGCGGATCCGATGGCAGAAGTCTCGCCGGATCGCGCGGGTCGCGCTTGACCCGCCGGCGTGAGGTGTCGTCGTAGCCGTAAATTTGCGATGCGTCCCACCACGCGGTGACTTTGTTCAACGTCGTTTTCGGAGCGCGCGACATACGGGATTGATCGTCGATGGCGAATGTCGCAGGCGGTGTGTCGGCAGCGATAAGACTCTTGTCAACCCGATCCTCCGGGCGGCAACCGAGGCGTTTAATTTCCTCTGGCGTCAATCGCCTGTCGCCATTATGCGACCGCTGTACCTTACAACCGGTTTCGATCAATTCCCGCTGGTTGTGGCCCTCGTCG